>CAZHCN010000009.1:0-32414 GCA_964530895.1 uncultured Methyloceanibacter sp.
TCAAGATCGTCATCGAGACGTTCGCCGCCCTGATCGCCACCTGGGCCATCGCCGCGGCCGGCCAGGAGCCGTTCTCCACCTCGCTCGCCATTCCCTTCTTCAAGGACTTCATGATCCCGCTCGGGATGTGGCTGTTCGTCATCTTCGGCACGTTCATCATCGTCGGTGCCGGCAACGCCGTGAACCTGACCGACGGTCTCGACGGCCTTGCGATCGTACCGGTGATGATCGCCGCCGCCACGTTCGGCTTCATCTCCTATCTGGTCGGAAACGCGCTCTTCTCCGACTATCTGCAAATCCATTTCGTCAACGGCACGGGCGAGCTCGCCATCGTGTGCGGGGCGCTGGTCGGCGCCGGCCTCGGCTTCTTGTGGTTTAACGCGCCGCCCGCGCTCATCTTCATGGGCGATACCGGCTCGCTGGCGCTTGGCGGCGCGCTCGGCACCATCGCCGTCGCCACGAAGCATGAGCTGGTGCTGGCGATCGTCGGCGGCCTGTTCGTGCTGGAGGCCGTGTCGGTGATCGTGCAGGTCGCCTCGTTCAAGCTGTTCGGCAAGCGGGTGTTCCGCATGGCCCCGCTGCACCATCATTTCGAGCAGAAGGGCTGGCCGGAATCCACGGTTGTGATCCGATTCTGGATTATTGCCGTGGTGCTGGCTCTTGCTGGTCTCGCCACCCTGAAATTGCGATAAGTTCCTAGCATCATGATTCCCGTGACGATCTTCGCCGGCTGCGACGTTGCGGTTGTGGGCGCCGGGCTTAGCGGCCTTGCGACCGCGCGCGCGCTCGCGCTTGGCGGAGCCCGCGTGGTCGTCTGGGACGACAAGGAGAAGGGGCGCGTTGAGGCCGAGACCGCCGGCTTCGCGGTCAGCGATCTGTCTTTGGCGGACTTCTCGCGGTTCGCGGCCCTCGTGCTCGCGCCGGGCATTCCCCTGACTCACCCCGAGCCTCATTGGAGCGTGAAGCGCGCGCGGGGCGCCGGTGTCGAGGTGATCGGCGACATGGAGCTGTTCTTCCGCGAGCGCGCGAAGCAAGCCGAGCCCGGCAACGTCCTCGTCATCACCGGTACCAACGGCAAGTCGACCACGACGGCGCTCACGGCGCATCTTCTGAGTAGCGCAGGACGTCGTGTGGAACGCGGCGGCAATATCGGCGCGGCGGTGCTCGATTTGGCGCCCTTTGCGCGGGATATGACGTATGTCTTGGAGCTGTCGTCGTTCCAGATCGATCTCGCGCCGTCCCTCCAGCCCGACGCCGCGGCGCTCCTCAACATCACGCCCGACCATCTCGACCGCCACGGCACCTTGGAGAATTACGCCAGCATCAAAGCGCAAGTGTTCAGCCGTCTAGGACCCGACGCGACCGCCGTCATCGGCGTCGACGACGAACCCTGCCGCGCGATCGCCGAGACCTTGCACGGTCCCTTCGCCGTCAAACGCATCGCCGTCGGCCATGCCGTCGAGAACGGCGTATGGGCGGAAGATGGCGTGCTTGTCGAGATGGTAGGCGGGAAAGAAACGGGCCGCGCCGATCTCGCCGGCATCGGTTCGCTCCGCGGCGCCCACAATTGGCAGAACGCCGCCGCGTCGTATGCGCTCGCCCGGTCGCAAGGCCTGAACGCGAGCGGCATCCAGCAAGGCCTCAAGACTTTCGCCGGCCTTGCTCATCGCATGGAGCAGGTGGCGCGGCGCGATCGCGTCCTGTTCGTCAACGACTCCAAGGCGACCAATGCGGACGCCGCCGGCAAGGCGCTGGCAAGCTTCGCCGACATCTATTGGATCATCGGCGGCCGGGCCAAAGAGGGGGGTCTGGCAGGGCTGGAGCCCTTCTACCCGAAAATCGCGCGGGCCTATCTCATCGGCGAGGCGGCGGACGCCTTCGCCCGCCAGCTTGGCGACGCGGTCGATCACGTCCGATGCGGCACGCTCGACCGGGCCGTGGCGGAAGCGGCGGCCGACGCGAGCCGCTCCGATACGTCCGAGCCCGTTGTGTTATTGTCGCCCGCCTGTGCCTCTTACGATCAGTTCGACAATTTCGCCAAGCGCGGCGACGCCTTCCGCGACATTGTCATGAGCCTCGATGGCGCGAGAAGGGTGACGGAGCAGGGAAGGGCGGCATGAGGATCACACGCGCCGACAAGAGCGTGCTCTCCGATTGGTGGTTCACCGTTGACCGCCTGATGTTCTTCGGTCTGCTGCTGTTGATGGGCGCAGGGCTCGTGCTCTCGTTTGCGGCGAGCCCGCCCATCGCCGCCAAGTACCACCTCGAGCCGTTCTACTTCGTGCGCCGCCACGCGGCCATGCTCTTGCCGGCCGTGGCGATCATGTTCGCCGCCTCGACCCTCGCGCCGAAGCAGATCAGGCGGGCAAGTCTTGTGATCTTCCTGGTCGGCATCGCGCTCATGATCCTCATCATGTTCCTGGGACCCGAGGTCAAAGGCGCCAAGCGCTGGCTTCAGCTGGGCGCATTCTCGCTCCAGCCGTCCGAGTTCGTGAAGCCCGCCTTTGTCGTGCTCACCGCGTGGCTGTTCAACGAGAGCCAGAAGCGCAAGGACGTGCCAGGCCTTGAGCTCGCGATTCTGCTCTATGGCGTGTTCGCCCTGCTCCTCGTCCTTCAGCCCGATTTCGGCCAGACGATGCTCGTGACGCTCGTTTGGGGCGCGCTGTTCTTCATGGCCGGCATCAACATGGTCTGGATCGCGGTGCTGGGCCTTGCCGGCATTGGCGGGCTCTTCGCCGCCTATTTCCTGCTGCCCCATGTGGCTTCGCGCATCGACCGCTTCTTATATCCAGCCTCCGGCGACACCTATCAGACCGACCGGTCTCTCGACTCCTTTCTCCATGGCGGCTGGTTCGGCCGCGGTCCGGGGGAGGGCACGGTGAAGGACGTCCTTCCCGACTCCCACACCGACTTCATCTTCGCGGTCGCGGCGGAAGAGTATGGCTTGATCGCTTGCCTGATTTTGCTGACTCTGTTCGCGTTCATCGTGCTGCGTGGTCTGTCCAAGGCGTCTCAAGAGCCCGACGGCTTCATCCGGCACGCAGTCGCGGGACTTATCATGCTGTTCGGCTTGCAGACCTTGATCAACATGGCCGTGAATGTCGGCCTGCTCCCGGCGAAGGGCATGACCTTGCCGTTCATCTCCTATGGCGGATCGTCTCTGCTCGCCATGGCGCTGACCATGGGCTTTGCCCTAGGGTTCACCCGCAAACGGCCGATGGCGGGACGGCTGAAATCTCCCGCACGGACCGAGCACGAGAGCGAAGCTACGGGCGCAAGGGGGCAGACGGCTTGACCGTAAGGACCATTCTGCTCGCCGCCGGGGGCACGGGCGGACATCTCTTTCCGGCTGCCGCCCTGGCCCAGGAGCTCGCCCGCCGCGGCTTCGCCGTCGAGCTCGCCACGGACGAGCGCGCCGAGCAATACGGCAACGACTTCCCGGCCCGTGCCGTTTACCGGGTTCCGTCCGCCACCTTCACCAGCCGCGCCCCGCTTGCAATGGCGAAGACGGTCGGCCGCTTGGGTGGAGGGTTCCTTCGTGCGCGGCGGCTGCTCGAAATGGTGCAGCCCCATGTGGTCGTCGGGTTTGGGGGCTATCCCACGCTGCCGCCGATCATGGCCGCGCGGTCGCTCGGTATTCCGACCATCATCCACGAGCAGAACGCCGTGATGGGTCGCGCCAATCGTCTACTGTCACGCTTCGCCGACGCCATCGCGCTGTCGTTCACGACCACCAAATACCTGCGGCGCAGCGCTGAGAAGCGGGCACACGTCACCGGCAATCCGGTGCGCGATGCGGTTCTCGCCTACCGTAACGTCCCTTATACGCCACCCGAGCCGGCCGGCCGCTTGCTTCTCCTCATATTCGGCGGCAGTCAGGGCGCGCATTTCTTCGCCGAAATGCTGCCACCCGCTTTGGAGACGATGCCCTCGCCGTTCCGCTGGCGGCTCACGATCGTCCAGCAGGTTCGCCAGGAGGACCTCGCTTCGGTGCGCGAAGCCTACCAGGAAGCCAATATCGCCGCCCATCTCGCGCCGTTCTTCCGCGATCTGCCTGAGCGCATCGCCAACGCACATCTGGTCATCGCTCGCGCGGGAGCCTCCACCGTGGCCGAGTTGACGACGATCGGTCGGCCGGGGCTTCTGGTGCCGCTGCCCCACGCCCTTGACAACGATCAACTCGAAAATGCAACTCGGCTCGAGGAAGGCGGTGGCGGCTGGTGCATGCGCCAGTCGGAGATCACGCCGGAGCGTCTTGCCGAGCAACTCGCCCGGCTGCTCGGTCAGCCCGACCTCCTTGCCAAGGCGGCGGCGAAGTCCAAGGCCATGGCCAACACCGATGCGGTGAAAAAGCTCGCCGACCTGGTCGATGCCTTGGCGGGTCCCGAAGAGTAGGCGTTAGAGATGCATTTGCCCCCTCCGGAGACGACAGGTCTGTTCCACATCGTGGGCATCGGCGGCATCGGCATGAGCGCCATCGCCGAGGTGATGCACACCCGCGGCTATCGCGTGCAAGGCAGCGACCTGAAGGACGGCGCCAATCTCGCGCGGTTGCGCGATCGCGGCATCACCTGCCTCATCGGCCACGATCCCGCGAATATCGATGACGCCGCCTATCTCGTCATTTCGAGCGCCGTGAAACCGGGCAATCCTGAGTTCGAGGCGGCAAAGGAGCGCGGCATTCCCATCATTCGCCGCGCCGAGATGCTGGCCGAGTTGATGCGTCCCTGCACCACGGTGTCGGTGACCGGCACCCACGGCAAGACCACGACAACCTCGCTCATTGCCGACGTTTTGCAAGGCGCGGGCCTCGATCCAACGGTGATCACCGGCGGCATCATCAATGCCTGGGGCACCAATGCACGCATCGGCAAGGGTGAGTGGATGGTGGTCGAGGCTGACGAATCCGACGGGACGTTCCTCAAGCTGCCGACGCAAATCGGCGTCGTGACCAATATCGACCCGGAGCATCTCGACTTTTGGGAGTCGGAAGACACGCTCTACCGGGCCTTCCATCAGTTCATCGACGCCATTCCGTTTTATGGGGTCGTCGTCGGCTGCATCGATCATCCCGTGGTGCGCGAGCTTCTGGCGACGCTCGGCGGCGCGGCCAATGGGCGCCGCACGCTGACCTATGGTGTGGCGCGCGATGCGGACCTCAAGCTCATCAATATGCGGCCCGACCACAACCGCATCACCTTCGATGTCTCGCTCGGCCCCGCTGTCAGAGGGGGCCCGCGCAAGCTCACCGATCTCACCGTGCCGACCCTCGGCCATTACAATGCCTTGAACGCGCTTGGCGCGCTCGCGGTCGCAACCGAGGCCGGCGTGAGCGACGAGGCGATCCGTTCGACCTTCGCCGCATTCTCCGGCGTGAAGCGGCGCTTCACCCGCGCCGGCGAATGGCGGGGCGTCGCTGTCTATGACGACTACGCCCACCATCCCGTCGAGATCGCCGCGGTGTTGCGCGGCGCCCGCATGGCCGGCAACGGGCGCATCATCGCTGTGATGCAGCCGCACCGCTATACCCGCCTGCAAGCTCTGTTCAACGAGTTCTCCGCCTGCCTCGACGACGCCGATATCGTGGTGGTGACCCCGGTCTATTCCGCGGGCGAGGCGCCGATCCCCGGCATCGACCGCGACGAGCTTGCGTCCGGCTTGCGCCGCCACGGCCATCCCCACGTGCTCACCGTTGACGACGAGGACAGTCTGATCGAGACGGTCGCTTCCGTCGCCAAGGCGGGCGATTTGGTCGTGGGCTTGGGCGCCGGCACTATCACCGATTGGATCAATGCGCTTCCGGCGCGCCTCGAGCAGCACGGAGGACGGGCGTGAACGGTGCGAGCCTGTTGGCGAAGCTGACGGCGCTAGCGCCTGAGCTTCGTGGCCGGCGCACGGCGGACGCACCGCTCAAGGAGTTCACTTGGTTCCGCGTTGGCGGGCCGGCGGAAGTGCTCTTCGTGCCGGCCGACGAAGCGGACCTCTCTTATTGCTTGAGGCACCTGCCGGCGGACGTTCCCGTCACCATGATCGGGCTCGGCTCCAACCTGCTCGTGCGCGACGGCGGCATCGAGGGCCTGGTCATCCGGCTCGGCCGGGGCTTCGGCGAGATCAAGATCGAGGAGGGGTCGCGCCTTCGCGCCGGCACCGCCGTTCCCGATGTTAAGGTGGCCCGCGCCGCAGCCGATGCCGGCATCGGCGGGCTGTCTTTCTATCGCGGCATTCCGGGCTCTGTCGGCGGGGCGCTGCGCATGAACGGCGGCGCGCATGGCAAGGAGACCTGCGAGGTGCTGGTCGAGGCCCGCGCCGTCGACCGCCAGGGCAACATACACGTGCTGCCCGTGACGGACTTCCACTACAGCTATCGCCATTGCGGCGCGCCGGAGGCTTTCATCTTCACCGAGGCCCTGTTCCAGGGCGAGCCCGGCGACCCGGCCAAGATCTTGGCCGAGATGGACGAGATTGCCGCCTATCGCGAGGAGGTGCAGCCCATCCAGAGCCGCACGGGCGGTTCGACCTTCAAGAACCCGCCGGGTCGAAAGTCATGGCAGCTCATCGATGCCGCCGGCTGCCGGGGCCTGAGCGTCGGCGACGCTAGGGTCTCGGAGATGCATTGCAACTTTCTCATCAACGAGGGCAATGCCTCCGCTGCCGATATCGAGACGCTGGGCGAAACCGTGCGCGCGCGGGTGAAGGAGACGAGCGGTGTCGAGCTCGAATGGGAGATCAAGAGGCTCGGAATCCCGGCCTGATCGCCCCGTGTCATTGACCTGCAAAAGCGGGTAATCCAGTAACCTCCGCACATGCTGATTTGCATTGCCCGGCGCGGGCCCGGGGGTACTCCACGCCAACAACCTGACGGGGGGCTACGCATGACTGACAAGCAAAAGCACGTGGCCGTGCTGATGGGCGGCCTATCGTCCGAGCGCGAGGTCTCGCTGAACTCCGGCGCGGCTTGCGCCAAGGCGCTCGAAAGCGAAGGCTATCACGTCACGAAGGTCGATGTCGGGCGCGACGTGGCCGCCCGCCTTGCAGAGGTCAAGCCTGACGTCTGCTTCAACGCCCTTCACGGCCGCTATGGCGAGGACGGGTGCATCCAAGGCCTGCTCGAGACCATGGGCATCCCCTATACCCATTCGGGCGTGCTCTCTTCGGCGCTCGCCATGCACAAGGAGCGCGCCAAGGCGGTCCTCCGCGAGGCCGGCATCCCCGTGGCGGAGAGCCGCGTGGTCTCGCGGGTGGAGGCGGCCAAGGCCCATGTCATGCCCCCGCCTTACGTGATCAAGCCGCCGACGGAGGGGTCGAGCGTCGGCGTCTATATCGTGCGGGAGGACCAGGCCCATCCACCCCAGGAACTGACGGCCTCCGACTGGGCGTTGGGCGAGGAGCTCATGGTCGAGCGGTTCATTCCGGGACGCGAGCTAACCTGCGCGGTCATGGGCGACGAGGCGCTCGGCGTGATTGAAATCCGCCCGGCAGAAGGACTTTCCTTCTACGACTACGAGTCGAAATACGCCCCGGGCGGCTCAATTCACCTGCTCCCGGCGCCGCTTAAACCAAATGTTTACCAATTGGTACAGAAGCTGTCGGTAGCGGCTCATAGGGCACTGGGCTGCCGTGGGGTCAGCCGGTCCGATTTCCGTTTCGACGACCGGCCCGAAGGCACGGGGGAACTGATCTGTCTTGAGGTCAATACCCAGCCTGGCATGACGTCGACGTCGCTTGTGCCCGAGCTTGCAGCCTATGGCGGGCGCTCGTTCGGTGAGCTGGTCCGCTGGATCGTGGAGGACGCGTCGTGCAATCGCTAGGCCCGGCAAGGGGTCACGCTAGGGGAAGGGGGTCGCAAGAGGCTCTGCTCGCGCGCGGCATCGCCGTGCAGCGTCAGCCGTCCCGTGGCCTGCCGGTCCTCACGGGCACGCGCGATCTGATCAGGCGCAAGCCGAGAAGCCTTCGGTTGGGCCGTGTCGGCCGCGACCGCGTCCGCGGCAAATGGATGCTTTTCAGCCTGTTCTTCCTGGTGAGCGCGGTCGCCTACGGCGCCATTATCGGCGGACAGACTGGCCGGCTGCTCGACGCTGCGGCCACAGGTGTGGATCGGCTCGCCGTCGCCGTCGGTTTCGGCGTGGAGCGGGTCACCGTCGAAGGCCAGCAAAACACCACCGACGCCGAGATCACTCAGGCGCTCGGCGCCGGCCCCAACACCATGATGCTGGCGTTCGATACGGACGCCGCCAAGGAGCGGCTCGAGTCCGTGCCGTGGATCCGGCATGCGCAGGTGATGCGGCTCCTGCCTTCGACCCTGCAAGTGGTCATCGAGGAGCGGAGCCCCTACGCCGTCTGGCAGAACAAGGGCAAGACCTACGTGGTCGATGACCAGGGCGTAGTGCTCGCGCCGGCCTTGCCGCAAGCCTATCCGGACCTGCCACTTGTTGTCGGCGAGGGCGCCGCCAAGCACGCCGCGGAACTCTACGCCGTGCTCGAGCTTTACCGCGACTTGAAGCGGAAGATGCTGGCGGCCCTCAGGGTGGGTGACCGGCGTTGGACTCTGAAGCTGCGCTCGGGCCTCGAGATCATGTTGCCCGACGACAATCTCGACGAGGCGCTCCAGTCCCTGACCAAGCTCGAGGCCGAGCATGGCGTTCTCGAGAGGGACATCGCTGCCGTCGATCTGCGCCTGCTCGACCGCATCACCGTGCGTTTGCGCGCGACCGCCGACGCAACGCCGCCCGCCACGGCCGCGCCCGCCGATGTGCCGACCGCGAGCACCGGCGCCACGCCCAAAGGCAAGACATAAGAAGAGGTCACGGGGGATGGCTCACACAACAACAATCAGAAGCAAGCGCCAACGCATCGTGACCGCGCTCGACATCGGCACGAGCAAAGTGTGCTGCCTGATCGGCAAGACTTCGGCCGCGCCCGACTGGTTCGAGGGCCAGGGTGACGCCGTGCAGTTCGAGGTTCTGGGCTTTGATCACACGAGGGCCGAGGGCCTGAAGGCCGGCATGGTCACCCACCTCGATAGCGCCGAGCATTGCATCCGCGCCGCGGTCGACGCGGCGGAGCGCATGGCGGGCGTGATCGTCGAGGACGTGCATGTCTCCGTGACTGCCGGCCGTCTCAAGAGCGAAAGTTTCTCCGCGAGCGTGGCTTTGCCCTCCGGCGCCGTGCGCGACGACGACATTCAACGCCTGCTCGCCGGCGGCCGCCAATATGCCGCCCGTGACCGGCGCACGGTGCTGCATGCGCTGCCGGTCGGCTACCGCCTCGACGAGAACGGCGGCATCAGCGAGCCCCACGGCATGTGCGGAGAGCGGCTGTCGGTGGACCTCCATACCGTGACCGCCGACGAGGTCGCCATGCGCAATTTGATGCTGTGCGTCGAGCGTTGCCATCTCGGCGTTGCAAGCCTCGTCGCCGCGCCCTATTCGAGCTCGCTGTCAGTGGTCACGCCCGACGAGGCCAAGCTCGGCGTGGCATGCATCGATTTTGGAGCCGGCACCACCACGCTTTCCGTCGTCGCCGACGGCCACTTCATCCATGCTGACGCCATCGCGCTTGGCGGTAATGGCATCACCACCGACATCGCCCGCACGCTCGCCGCGCCCATCGAGCATGCCGAGCGCTTGAAGACGCTGCATGGCAGCGCATTCGCCACGCTCTCCGACGAGCGCGAGATCATCACCTACCCGTCGTTGAGCGGCGCGGCGCAAGGAAGCCTCAATCAGATCACCAAGGCGCAGCTCGCCTGCATCATCCGGCCCCGCGTCGAGGAGATGCTCGACCTGATGCGCCACCGGCTCGCCGCGAGTGGTTTTCCCGCCGAAGTCGCCCAGCACCTGGTGCTGACCGGCGGTGGCAGCCAGCTCACGGGCCTGCCGGAACTCGCCTCGAACATGTTTGGACGCCCGGCACGGCTTGGCCGCCCGCGCGCCATGAATGGTTTGCCGCCAGTAGCCGCCGCGCCGGATTTCTCTGCCGCGATCGGTCTTCTCCTGCATTGGGCGCGCGGCGACGAAAGGCTCGGTGCCCGCACCGAGCAACGGTTCTTGCGTACGGGAACAGGCTACTTCGCCAAGGTTGGCGAGTGGATCATGGAGAACTTTTAGAGGCTTCGCGCGGGCGCGCATGCGGGGGTGCGCCAGCCGAGGCCGTAGCAAGGGACAATTCGCAAGGATTGGAAGCCGCCATGACTATCAACATCAGAGTTCCAGATCTGACCGAACTCAAGCCGCGCATTACCGTGTTCGGTGTGGGCGGCGCCGGCGGCAACGCCGTCAACAACATGATCACTTGCGGCCTGAGGGGCGTGGAGTTCGTCGTCGCCAACACCGATGCGCAAGCGCTCATGAGCTCGAACGCCGAGCGTCGCATCCAGATGGGCGCGAACGTGACCGAGGGCCTCGGCGCTGGCTCCAAGCCCGAGATCGGCGCGGCCGCGGCCGAAGAGGCGATGGCCGACATCAAGGCCCATCTTGTCGGCTGCCACATGACGTTCATCACCGCCGGCATGGGCGGCGGCACGGGCACGGGCGCGGCGCCGGTGATTGCCCGCGCCTCGCGCGAGGAGGGCATCCTCACCGTCGGCGTCGTCACCAAGCCGTTCCAGTTCGAAGGCTCGCGCCGTTACCGCGCGGCTGAAGCCGGCATCGAGGAGCTTTCAAAATATGTCGATACGCTCCTCATTATTCCGAACCAGAACCTGTTCCGCGTCGCCAACGAGAAGACGACCTTCACCGACGCCTTCGGCATGGCCGACGATGTGTTGCGCGCCGGCGTGTCCTGCATCACCGACTTGATGGTGAAGGAAGGTCTCATCAATCTCGACTTCGCCGATGTCCGTACCATCATGGCCGGCATGGGCAAGGCGATGATGGGCACGGGCGAAGCGAGCGGCGACCGTCGCGCCGTCGAGGCGGCCGAGGCGGCGATCTCCAATCCGCTCCTCGACGACGTGTCGATGAAGGGCGCGAGCGGACTTCTCGTCTCGATCACCGGTGGCAGCGACCTCACCCTCTACGAGGTGGACGAGGCTGCGAGCCGCATCCGGGCCGAGGCCGACGAGGATGCCAACATCATTGTCGGCGCGACCTATGACGACGAGCTCGATGGCATCATCCGGGTGTCGGTCGTGGCGACCGGCATCGGTCTGCCGTCGTCTGCGGCGCAGGCGCCAACGGCTTCTGCCTCCGCTCCCCAGCCGGAACGGAATCGGTTGACCGAGCGCCTCGCCGGGCTTGCCACACTGCCGAGCGCCGGACCCGAAGAGCCGCCGGTCGACCTCGATGAGAGCCTCGTGGTCGCTCCGGCCAACGACGCCAATTCTGAGCCCGCCGTGTGGCGTGCCCCTGGCAATGTGACGATCGAAAAGCGTCCCGCGCAAGCGACCGGTATCGCTCTGCCACGCACCCCGGCACAAGCCAAGCCGGCCGCGCCTCAGCGGAACTTCCAGCCGGCCCCCCCCGCCGCCATCAAGCGGCCGGTGCGGCGCATGCCGAGCGTAGAAGAGCTTCCCATGGTCGCCCAGAAGGCGATTAGGGCCCAGGCCGGTGTCGAGCCGGCCACTGTCGGTCTCGCCGCCCAGAAGCGCAAAGTGGGCTTCCTGGAACGGCTCGCAAATGTCGGCCGCGGCCGCAAAGATGAGGATGCCGAGATGCCATCAAAGGTTGAGCCTGAATTTGGTCAGCGGCGCATGAGCCCCGAGACGCCCCGAGTCGAGACCGCGGCGCCAAGGAACGTCCGAATCGACCGGCCTCGCGAGGCAGTGGCGGCCCAGGCGCCGGCGCGCGTCGAGGCTCAGCCTCGGCTGGCCAACGCTGGGATGCAGGCCGGTCCGGGAGAATCACTTGCCGATGACGACCTGGAGATTCCCGCGTTTCTGCGTCGGCGGGCGAATTAGCGTGCGGCCAGGCGTTAACGATATCGCCTGGTCGACACCACGCCGGGGCCAGAAATGTTCGGTAAATCAATATGTTAGGGGGACACAAGGCCCGTAACACACTGAAAGAAACCGTGATTTGTCGCCCCCTGGGCCTAAGGTTAAGGTTCCTGAAGATTGATCAACGGAGCCAAAAAGGCACAACAAGGGTCGGGATCCACGGCCCCAAAAAGTGCCAGGGAACGCTGATCGATGGGGGGCTCGGGGTTCTCTCCGGGCTAAGTAGGGAACCAGAAGACGGCGCGGGGGCCATTGGGGGCCATGAAGGGTTTCGTAGGGGCACGGCAAACTACGCTTGCCAGCGAGATTTCACTGAAAGGGACGGGGGTCCACAGCGGAGCGCCAGTTTCCGTAGATCTTTGTCCAGCTGATGGCGATACCGGACTTCGCTTCCTGATTTCCAACGGTGACGCAGACGGAATCGAGATCGCTGCCGACCAGCAGTGGGTCACGGGCGTCACGCTTTGCACTATGCTTGGGGATGGCAATGGGGCCTCTGTCGCGACCGTCGAGCACGTGCTCGGGGCTCTGCGCGGCCTCGGCGTCGACAACGCGCTGATCGAGATCGACTCGGCCGAAGTTCCGATCATGGACGGCAGCGCCGCCCCGTTCGTCGAGGCGATCGACGAGGTCGGCCTGACCGAGCTCGATGCGCCCCGCCGGTACCTCAAAGTGCTGAAGCCCATCTGTGTCGAGGATGGCGGCGCTGTCGGCGAGCTGACCCCTTATAACGGCTTCCATCTGGACATCGAGATCGACTTCGAGACGAAGCTGATCGGCACGCAGAAGATTTCCATGGACGTCAACCCCGGCGCGTTCCGTCGGGAGCTTGCCCGGGCCCGGACCTTCGGTTTCATGAAGGACGTGGAGCGGCTGTGGGCGGCCGGCCTTGCGCTTGGCGCCTCCCTCGAGAACACGGTCGCCATCGGCGATGACCGCATCATCAACCGCGAAGGTCTGCGCTATGCCGACGAGTTCGTACGCCACAAGGCGCTCGATGCAGTCGGCGATCTCGCCTTGGCCGGCGCGCCCATTCTCGGCGCCTTCCGCTCGCGCCGGGGCGGACATCGGCTGAACGCCCTCGTGCTCAAGACCCTGTTCGCCGATCCTGACGCCTGGACCATGGTCGAAGCCCCGCGTTATCGCGAGGTCCGCCATGCCGAACTCAGCCACCGTCTCGCCGCTGCGAATTTCGCTGCCGATCGAAGCTAGGCAAAGCCCCTAGGTGCCGGTTTTGGTCTGTGGTGGCCCGGCATCGGGCGGTAAATGCCTGCCTCTAACCCTTGTTTGCCGGAACGGGCACGGCCCGCGGAGCCGGCCCGGGCAAAAAAACACCATAATCCACACGTTGGGTACTACTCAGTCTGCGCTATCATGCCAACCGGGTTGGGATTTCGCGCGGAGGGGGCGGTCTTTGAGGGGTAGCATGTCCGGTCCGGTTAAGCCGCGTATCG
The DNA here is from genome assembly GCA_964530895.1 of uncultured Methyloceanibacter sp. Lineage (GTDB taxonomy): Bacteria > Pseudomonadota > Alphaproteobacteria > Rhizobiales > Methyloligellaceae > Methyloceanibacter. The sequence continues at coordinate 13,390 of CAZHCN010000009.1, forward strand.
CGCCAGGGCAGCCTGGGACGATGGCGCCTTCGCGCTCTCTGGCGGTCGCTGTCTTTGCCGTCCTGGCGGCCGGCGTCCTTGCCGGTTGCGGCTCTCTGTTCGGCAGCGGCAAGCCTGACCTGGTGAACAACGACCCGCCTAACGTCATTTACGGCCAAGCCGAGCAGCTCATCGACAAGGGCAAGTACGACGACGCGGCCCGGCAATACGAAGAAGTCGATATCAACCACCCCTATTCGCCGGAGGCGCGTCGCGCCATCGTCATGGCGGCCTATGCCTATTACAAGGCTGGCAAATACGACGAGGCGGTCTCATCCGCTGACCGCTACCTGACCCTCCATCCCGGCACGCAAGAATCGGATCTGGCACAGGACATCATCGGCATGTCCTATTACGATCAGATTCTCGACCCGAAGCGGGACCAGACCTACGCCCGCCGCTCGCTCGCTGCCTACCAGACTTTGCTGCAGCGCTATCCCAACTCGCGCTATGCGGGGGAGGCGGCCAACCGGGTGCGTGTCCTGCAGGACCTCATAGCCGCCAGCGAGATGGAGGTTGGCCGCTACTACCTGCACCACAACAACTACCTCGCCGCCATCAACCGCTTCCGCACTGTCGTCACCAACTACCAGACCACCGCGCAAGTCGAAGAGGCCTTGATGCGCTTGACGGAGGCTTATATGGCCTTAGGCATCGTCAACGAGGCCCAGACGGCCGCCGCCGTGCTCGGCCACAACTTTCCGAATAGCAAGTGGTACAAGCACGCTTACGCGCTCTTAGGAGAGAAAGGCCTCGAGCCGCAGCAGCACGAGGGCTCGTGGATCACCAAGACGTGGAAGGGCGACGGGCAAGCCTGACGCGCGCGCCATGTTAGCCGCTCTGTCGATCCGCGACATCGTTCTGATCGACAAGCTCGATCTTCAGTTCGGCCATGGTCTTTCGGCGCTGACCGGCGAGACCGGCGCCGGCAAATCGATTCTCCTTGATGCCTTCTCGCTCGCTGTTGGCGCACGCGGCGATGCCTCGCTGGTACGGCGCGGCGCCGAGCAGGGTCACGTGACGGCGACCTTCGAGCTTGCCGCCGACCATCCGGTGCTCGCGCTCCTGACCGAGAACGACATTCCGGTCGAGGACATTCTGATCCTGCGGCGCGTGCAAGGCGTGGACGGCAGAAGCCGCGCCTTCATCAACGACACGAGTGTCAGCGTGCAACTCTTGCGGCAAGTGGGCCAGGCGCTTGTCGAGATCCACGGCCAACACGACGAGCGGGCCCTCATCGACCCTAGCGGCCACCGCGATCTGGTCGACGCCTTCGGCGGCCTGACCGCCGACGTGCGCCGGGTCGCAGAAGCGTATGACGCCTGGCAGGAGGCAGACGCCGCCCGCGACCGTCACGAGAGCGAGATCGCCGCCACCCGCGCCAATGCCGATTATGTGGCCCACGCGCTCGAGGAGCTTCGAGACCTGAACCCCGAACCCGGCGAGGAGGCCGCTTTGGCAGACCGCCGTCAGCTGATGATGAACGCGGAGAAGATCGCCGGCGAGCTCAACGAGGCTCTGGACGCGCTCCAAGGGGAGGGGACGGCCGGCGCCCGGCTCGCCGCCGCGCTCCGCCGCATCGAGCGCCAGGCGGCTACGGGCGGCGCCACGCTTGCCCAGTGTGCCGAGGCCTTGGAGCGAGTACTGGCAGAGACCAACGCCGCCCGTGACAAGCTGGAGGAGGCTTTGGCGGCGACCGCGTTCGAGCCGGGCGACCTGGAACGCGCCGAGGAGAGGCTGTTCGCGCTGCGCGCCCTCGCCCGCAAGCACAGGGTCCAGGTGGATGATCTTCCGGCGCTGGCCGAGCGGTTGGAGACCGAGCTTGCCGCACTCGACACCAGCGAGGGCCGGGCCAAGGAACTTGCGAAACAGGCGGAAGCCGCCCGCAAGGCATACGAGACGGCGGCGCTTGCCTTGAGCAAGGCCCGTCATGCGGCGGCCAAGCGGCTCGACGCCGAGGTGGCCCAGGAGCTGGCGCCGCTCAAGCTGGAAAAAGCGCGCTTTGTCACCCATATCGACACTGTGGATCTCACCGAAGGCGGCCCGTCCGGCATCGACCGCATTGCCTTCTGGGTCGCCACCAATCCCGGCACCGAGCCTGGCCCGCTGATGAAAGTGGCCTCCGGCGGCGAGCTGGCCCGGTTCATCCTGGCGCTGAAAGTGGTGCTTGCGGCTCGGGGCTCGGCGCCCACGCTCATTTTCGACGAGGCGGATTCCGGGGTTGGCGGGGCGACCGCGGCGGCCGTCGGCGAGCGTCTGGCGGGGTTGGCGTCCAAAGTCCAGGTGCTGGCTGTGACGCATGCGCCGCAAGTGGCGGCACTCGCGCACGGTCACATGATGATCGCCAAGGAGGCGGTTGCGGGCCCCGAGGGCGAGACCGTGGCGACGCGGGTCGCCGTGCTCGAAGGGTCCCATCGCCGCGAGGAAATTGCCCGTATGCTCGCCGGGCAGACCATCACCGACGAGGCCCGCGCGGCGGCTGAGCGCTTGATGAGCCGGTCGGCCTAAGATTCTGAAATTATGACCAAGGCGAAGACGAAAAAGGACCAGGCGCCGCTCGCGGCAAAGCCGGTTGGCGACCTGACCGAGGCTGAAGCGACGGACGAGCTCGCACGCCTTGCGGCTGAGATCGCCCATCACGACGCGCTCTACTATCGCAAGGACGAGCCCGAGATCTCCGACGCCGAATACGATCGCTTGCGTAACCGCAACGAGGCCATCGAGGCGCGCTTTCCCAACCTCATCCGCGACGACAGCCCGACCCTAAAAGTCGGCGCCGCGCCGGTCGAGGCCTTCGGCAAGGTGGTCCACCGCGTGCCCATGCTGTCGCTCGGCAACGTGTTCGACGACGAAGGCGTGCGCGACTTCATTGATCGTGTGCGCCGCTTCCTTGGCCTCGAGCAGGACGCGGCGCTTGCGTTCACCACCGAACCCAAGATCGACGGCCTTTCCATCACGCTCCGCTACGAGCAGGGACGCCTCGTCCAGGGCGCGACCCGTGGCGACGGCTATGAGGGCGAGAACGTCACCGCAAATGTTCGGACGATCGGCGACATCCCCAAAGCGATCAAGGCAGGCGGCTTCCCCGATCCGTTTGAGGTGCGCGGCGAGATCTATATGAGCCGTGCCGCCTTCCAGAGGCTCAACGAGGGCCAAGCCGAACGGGGCGAGCGACTATTCGCCAACCCGCGCAACGCCGCTGCGGGCTCGCTCCGCCAGCTCGACTCCGCCATCACCGCGTCGCGGCCTTTGCGCTTCTTCGCCTATGGCTGGGGCGAGGTGGCCGCGCTCCCCGCGAAGACCCAATGGGGCGTCTACCGTGCCATGGAGGACTGGGGCTTCCCCTTAAATCCGCTCGCCAAGCTCACGAGCTCGGTGGACGAGATGCTTGAGACCTATCGCGATATCGAGCAGGGCCGCGCGGGTCTCGATTACGACATCGACGGTATCGTCTACAAGCTCGACCGCCTGGATCTTCAGGAGCGCCTGGGCTACGTGTCGCGTTCGCCGCGCTTCGCCATCGCCCATAAATTTCCCGCCGAGAAGGCGACCACGGTCCTCAAGGACATCGACATCCAGGTCGGCCGCACCGGCGCGCTGACCCCTGTCGCCAAGCTCGAGCCGGTCACGGTCGGCGGCGTGGTGGTGCAGAACGCGACGCTGCACAACGAGGACGAGATCGCGCGGAAGGACGTGCGCATCGGCGACACGGTCGTCGTGCAGCGCGCCGGCGACGTCATTCCGCAGATTCTCGGACCGGTTAAAGAGAAGCGCCCCAAGAGCGCGAAACGATTCGTCTTTCCGAATGTCTGTCCCGTGTGCGGCAGCCATGCCTCGCGCGAGATCAATCCCAACACGGGCAAGGAAGACGCGGTCCGCCGCTGCACCGGTGGGCTCATCTGCCCGGCCCAGCGGGTGGAGCGGCTGAAGCATTTCGTCTCGCGGAACGCCTTCGATATCGAAGGGCTCGGCGAGAAGCGCATTCAAGAGCTCTACGACGACGAGATCATCCAGTCGCCGCCCGACATCTTCACGCTCGCCGCGAAAGACGCGAAGCGGGAGGCGAAGCTTGCCGCGCGCGAAGGCTGGGGTGAACTATCGGCGCAGAAGCTGTTCGAGGCCATCGAAGCGCGCCGCGCCGTCAAGCTCGACCGTTTCATCTATGCACTTGGCATCCGCCATGTGGGTGAGATCACGGCGCGGCTGCTCGCGCGCAATTACGGTACGGCCGAGAACTTCGTGAAGGCCATGCGCGCCGCCGCCAAGGACCGGGACGGCGAGGCCTTCGCCGCGCTCGACAATATCGAGGGCATCGGCCCGACGGTCGCGGCGGCTGTCGCAGACTTCTTCGCCGAGCCGCACAATGTGGAGGTGGTCGAGGATCTGCTGAAGGAGGTCACGCCGGAGCCGTTGGAGGCGGTGGATCATGCCTCGCCGGTCTCGGGCAAGACGGTGGTGTTCACCGGCACGCTGGAGCACATGACCCGCTCGGAGGCGAAGGCGCGCGCCGAGCGTCTCGGCGCCAAGGTGGCGGGCTCGGTCTCCAAGAACACCGACTACGTGGTGGCGGGGCCGGGCGCCGGCTCGAAGCTGAAAAATGCCAAGGACCTGGGAGTCCAGGTGCTCTCGGAAGACGAGTGGCTGAAGCTGATCGCGTAGGGCTTACCCGTAGCGCAGCTTCATCCGGATGATCGTGAGCGCCAGCGCGAGCGTGATGGCATTGGCGACCATGATCGGCCAGTTCCAGATCATGACGCCGAACACGAGCCAGAACGCGACGCCACTTGCGAACACCACGTACATCTGAAGCGAGATCGCCCGCGTTTCCTTGAAGCGGATGATGTGGATTGCCTGCGGCACGAAGGCGACCGTGGTGAGGGCCGCCGCCACTGCCGAGACGAGCGTTTCCATCTGTGCTTATCCGATCGGTGCCGTCGCGTGGCGGAGCCATGGCCGGTCGTCGCTCAAGAGCTGAGGCTCGATCTCGTGCCGGACCCGCGCATGATAGGCGTTGAGCCATGCGAGCTCGGAACGCTCGAGCTGCTTCGGGTCGATCAAGCGCCGGTCGAAGGGCACGAGCGTCAGCGTTTGGAAGCCCATCATCTCCCGCTCGCCGCCTTCGATCTTCTCCGGCGGCGTGACCAGGACCAGGTTCTCCAGGCGGATGCCGTATTGCCCTTCGCGGTAATAGCCGGGCTCGTTCGATAGGATCATGCCGGGCTCGAATTCGACCGTGCCGAGCCGTGACAGGCGCTGCGGCCCCTCGTGCACCGAGAGATAGCTGCCGACCCCGTGGCCCGTGCCGTGGTCGAAGTCGAGCCCTGCCTCCCACAGCGGCCGCCGCGCGAACGGGTCGAGGTCCTGGCCACGCGTGCCTTTCGGGAACCGCGCCGTGGCGATGGCGATATGCGCCTTCAGGACGATCCCGTAATGGCGTTTCATGTCCGCATTGGGCTTGCCCACGGCGACGGTGCGGGTCACGTCCGTCGTGCCGTCCACATACTGGCCGCCGGAATCGATGAGATAGAGCGATCCTTTGTCGAGCACCCGTTTCGCCGCGTTGGTCGGCCGGTAATGGACCACGGCGCCGTGCGGCCCGGAGGCTGAGATCGTGTCGAAGCTGATGTCCTTGAGCTGGCCCGACTCGCGGCGGTAATCCTCGAGCTTTATCGCCGCCGCCACCTCGTCGATGCGGCCGGACTCCGAAACCTCGTCAAGCCAGGCGAGAAAGCGCGCCATGGCCACGGCGTCGCGCACATGCGCGGCGCGGGCGCCGGCGATCTCCGCCTTGTTCTTGATGGCCTTGGGCAGCGTGCAGGGATCGTCACCAGGGATGAATTTGACGCCGTCCGCCTCCAGCGCCCGGGCGAACCGCATGGAGGCCGAGTCCGGATCGAGCCGGACCTTCGCCTTTTCAGCCGCGAAAGCCTTCAGCCTCTCCTCCAGCTCTTCCGGCTTGGCGATGTCGACGAAAGGCCTGAGCGCGTTGCGCACATTCTCGCCGACCTTGGCGGGATCGATGTAGAGGGTGGGGCGCCCCGTGGCGGGCACGATGGCGAAGGCGAGCGCCACGGGCGTGTGCTTGATGTCGCCGCCGCGGATGTTGAACAACCAGCAGATGGAGTCGGGCGCGGTGAGGAGGACGGCGTCCTGCTCGTCCTCGGCGAGCTTCGCCTGCACTTGCGCAATCTTCTCGCCCGCGTGACGTCCGGCGAATTCGATCGGGTGGGTGACGACGGGTGCAATGGAGAGCTTGGGCCGGTCTTGTCCCCACAGGGCATCGATCGGGTTGTCGGGGACGGGCGTCAGCCGGATGCCTGCCGCGCCCAGCGTCTTGGTAAGCCGGTCGATTTCCTTGATCGTATGAAGCGCGGGGTCGTAACCGACGGCGTTGCCGCGGGCGAGCGTGTCGATGAGCCAGCGCGACGGCTTGGCCTCGGGGATCTGCAACACCTCGAACAGGTGGTGATCGACCTGCTTGCGCGCTTGCAGGATGTAACGACCGTCAACGAACAGCGCCGATCCCCGGTCGGTCACGATGGCGAAGCCTGCCGAACCGTTGAAGCCGGTAAGCCAGGCAAGCCGCTCTTCCGAGGGAGGCAGAAACTCGTTTTGGTGTTGATCGCTATGAGGAACGAGGAAGCCTTTGAGCCGCCGCGACTTCAATTCCCTCACTAACGCCGTGACCCGGTCGCCGCTTGCCGCCGGGGCGCTGGCTTCTTCGAAACTCTGGTACATGACAGGCTTTGTAAGCTGAAGCGTCGGCCCCGATCAATCGCACAAAACCCTTGCGCTACGACGCCCTAGTATCAGCGTCGCCCATCCATCGAGAATGATTCGCTTTTCCAGGACAAAGCCGTGGGTGCGGTAGCGCGCCACAAGGGCAGGGGCCTGGTCCCAAGTCAGCCCCGAGAGGACGGCAAGACCGCCGGGTTGCAGGGCCTTGGCCATGGCCGGGGCAAGCTCGTAGAGCGGCCGCGCCAGGATGTTGGCGAAGATCAGGTCAGGCTTGAGGCGCCGCAGTGCCCCATGGGCGAAGCCTGCGGCCTGGAGCGCATGGACCTGCTGCGTCACGCCGGCTTTCCGCGCATTGTCCTTGGCGATGGCGACCGCCACGGGGTCGGTATCGGTCGCCACCACCGGCCGGTCGAAGGCGCGGGCGGCGGCAATGGCGAGAATGCCCGAGCCCGTGCCGAGATCGAGCACGAGGTCCGGCCGGCCGCGCTTGACGAGTTCGTCCAGCGCGATGAGGCAGCCCCGCGTGCTGGCGTGATGTGCGGTGCCGAACGCCCGGTCGGCGTCGATCTCGATGGTGAAACGGTTGCGAGGGACGGTGTCCCGATTGTGGCTGCTGTGGATGAGAAAGCGCCCCGCGCGCACCGGCCCTCGCTGACCTTGCGACACGACCACCCAATCCGCGTTCGGCATTTCCTCGATGCTGAGCGGCGTGACCGCGTCGCCTTCCGCCGCCCTACCGATCAGCGTCGTGAGGATGTTTTCCGCCGGCGCCTCTCCATAGAGCGCCGAGACTTCGAACCGCCCATTACCGAGATCGAAATAGCTGACCGAGAGCGCTTGAGGCGCCTCCGCCTCGTCGAGCGCCCGGGCGATGCGTCCCGCGGCGGGCGGCTCCGCCTCGATCGTCGCGCGATAGGTGGAGGCGATGGGCTTCGGCGTGTCCATGGCGCCGGGAGCTTAGGGGAGGGCCCCCCATCCGCCAAGGAAGCTTCTGCGTTCTGAAGTGAAGCGCCGGGTCTACGGCGCTTGGGTCTGGCCTTCTTGCGTGTGACCGCTGAACGGCGTGCCGAAGCAGACCCGCGTCACGCCTTCCAGCGTACACGGCGCTCCGGCGGGCGTCCCGCAGATCTCCGCAAGCTTCGCCTTTGAGACGCACGTCCCCTCCGGGCCGCGCCAGCCTGGGCCCCCTTTGCAGCCACAGCCGGTGCACCGGCAGGCGTCCTGGCTGTGGGCCGTGGCGATGGACAGCAAGGCGAAAGCTAAAGCGAAGACCATGAAAATACTGATGAAACTGACCCGCATGACCCAAACCCTCCGTTTTGCCGAGGGCCAATGTACACGGTTTGTTCCAAATAAGAAAGGACAAAATAGGAACACGCGAGGCTCAGCGGGACTTGAGCGCCACGACGGCAGCCCACAAGGCGTCCACTGCCGGATCGGCGACGCCGAGGTCTGCCAGATGGGCGCGCACGCTTCTGATGTAGTCGAAGCTCGATCCGGCGGAGCCCTCGGCCGCGACAATCATGGCCGCCTGCTCCTCAAGCGGGAGCCCTTCGTCGATCAGGCGCGGACCGTCATAGATGTAGGTGAGGGCGCCGACCTCGGTCGCGTCGGGCAGCAGGACTAGAACCTCCGTCGCCGTGCAGGTCTCGCGGCGGGCGAGATAGTCCTCGATCTCCGAGCGCGCGGCGTCGTCGAAGGCGAAGGCCACGCCGCGGCACGTCCCTGACGGCGTGAGGTTGAGGGTCAGTCCGGGCTTCTCATGCGTGCCCCAGCGCTCCAGCGACTTCTTGTTGAAGATGCGGGCATGCCCTTCGAGATCGGCTTGCGTGCGGCGCACACAGCCGAAGCGCTCCTCCCAGCCATCCCACATCAATGAACCGTAGCCGAACAGCCACATGGCGGAATGCGGTCACACCCGCTCGACGAACGTATCGACCACCTTCTTGCGTCCGGCCTTCTCGAAATCGACGGTGAGCTTGTTGCCGTCGATCGAGGCCACGCGGCCGTAGCCGAACTTTTGGTGGAATACGCGCTCGCCGACATTGACGCCGGACCCTTCTGCCGTGCTCGCGGCCACCAGCGTGCCCTCGATGGTGAGCGGCTCGCGGCGGGGTGCGGTTCCGCCGCCGCGCGGCCGGTTCGCTCTCGCCCGCTGCCAGCCCGGCGTCTCGTAGAAGCCGGATGCGAAGAGGTTCTCCGCCGTCTCGAACCGGCTCGGCCCATAGCCGCCGAGGCCCTTGTCCTCGGCGACCTCCACGTGGTCGATCGGCAGTTCGTCGATGAAACGCGACGGCAGCGCCGTCTGCCACATCCCGTGATTGCGGCGGTTCTGGGCGAAGGTGATCTTGGCGCGTTTGCGCGCGCGCGTGAGCCCGACATGGGCGAGCCGCCGCTCTTCTTCCAGCCCCGAGCGCCCCGACTCATCGAGGCTGCGCTGATGGGGCAGGAGCCCTTCGTCCCAGCCGGGCAGGAACACGGTGTCGAACTCGAGCCCTTTGGCGGAGTGCAGGGTCATCAGGTTGACCCGGTCGGTGCCTTCCTCGGTCGCGGCATCCATGACCAGCGACACGTGCTCTATGAAGCCCGCCAGCGTGTCGAACTCCTCCATGAAGCGGATCAGCTCTTTCAGGTTCTCGAGCCGCCCTTGCGCTTGCTGCGACCGGTCGGCCTGCCACATGGCCGTGTAACCGGACTCATCGAGGATCAGTTCGGCGAGATCCGTGTGGCGCATAGTGTCGACCAGCGAGCGCCAGCGGTCGAACGCGGCGATGAGGTCGGCAAGGGCTTTTCGCGGCCGCGGCTTCAGCTCCTCGGTCTCGACCATGAGCCGCGCGGCCTGATAGAGCGGCACGCCTTGCGCGCGCGCCAGCTGATGCAGCGATTTCAGCGTGGCGTCGCCGAGGCCCCGGCGCGGCGTGTTGACGATGCGCTCGAACTTGAGGTCGTTCGCCGGGTTCAGCGTCACCTCGAAATAGGCGGTCGCGTCCCTGATCTCTTGGCGCTCGTAGAAGCGCGGGCCGCCGATGACGCGATAGTCGAGGCCGAGCGTGATGAAGCGGTCCTCGAACGCGCGCATCTGGAACGACGCGCGCACCAAAATGGCGATCTCGTTCAGCGTATGTCCCTGGCGCTGGAGCTGCTCGATGTCCTCGCCGATGACGCGCGCCTCTTCCTCGTCGTCCCAGCAGCCCTCGACCACGACCTTCTCGCCGTCGTCGTCGGTGGTGTGCAGCGTCTTGCCGAGGCGTCCCTGATTGTGGGCGATGAGCCCCGACGCCGCAGCGAGGATGTGTCCCGTGGAGCGGTAGTTGCGCTCCAGCCGAATGATCTTGGCGCCCGGGAAGTCCGTCTCGAAGCGCAGGATGTTGTCCACCTCCGCGCCACGCCAGCCATAGATCGATTGGTCGTCGTCGCCGACGCAGCAAATATTGTTGGTGCCCTGCGCCAGCAGCCGCAGCCAAAGATACTGCGCGACATTCGAGTCCTGGTACTCGTCCACGAGCATGTAGTGAAAGCGCTGCTGGTACTTTTCGAGCACGTCGGGGTGCTCCTGGAAAAGCCGCAGGTTCTCGAGCAAGAGGTCGCCGAAGTCAGCGGCGTTCAGCTCCTTCAGCCGCCGCTGATAGAGAGCGTAGAGATCGCGTGCCTTGCCGTTGGCGAAGGCGAAGCTCTCGCCGTCCGGCACACGGTTCGGCACGAGCCCCCGGTTCTTCCAGCCGTCGATCATGGCGGCGAGCAACCGCGCCGGCCAGCGCTTCTCGTCGATGTTCTCCGCCTCCAGAAGCTGCTTGATGAGTCTGATCTGATCGTCGGTGTCGAGCACGGTGAAGGAGGGCTTCAGGCCCACGAGCTCCGCGTGGCGGCGCAGGATCTTCACGCCGATGGCGTGGAACGTGCCGAGCCACGGCATGCCTTCCACCGCGCCGCCGATCAGGTCGCTGACGCGGCTCTTCATTTCCCGCGCCGCCTTGTTGGTGAAGGTCACGGCGAGGATCTGGGAGGGCCAGGCGCGGCCTTGGCTCAAGATGTGGGCGATTCGGGTGGTCAGAACGCGCGTCTTGCCGGTGCCGGCGCCGGCCAGCACGAGCAGCGGCCCGTCGAGTGTCTCCACCGCCTCCCGTTGCTCCGGGTTGAGCGCATCGAGATAGTCGGGCGGGCGCCGGCGCATGGCACGCTGCGACAGAGGCAGCGGCGTGGGGTCGCCGTCCTCACTGTCCTCGGGGGGGAGGGCCTCGGCTGCGGTTGCGCGAATCTTGACCATGAAGCAGAACTATAGCACCCGCTTGCCCGGCGAAAGGAAGGCCGGCGGGCTTTCGGAGCGGTCTGGCGTCCCAGCGAGGACAAGTTGAGCGAAGCGCCACAGGAAGTCCCCGAAGACGGAGCCCGCCCGGGGCGCGGGCCCGCCGCCGCGCGCCTCCTCGCCATCGCCAAGACCGCCTTGACCCAGCAATACTCGGTCCTCGTCTATCTGATCATCAGCTTCATCGTCGCCCAGTCGATCGTCGTCTTTCTTCACTACCGGACGGCGCGGCTGAACCACCAGGTTCAGGAGGTGCAGCTTGCGCGCGATCTCTACAAGGAGTTCTACGATAAGGAGAACGGCTATCTTCAAGTCGCCAACGGCATCGAAGCCTGCGAGAAGCTCTATAAGGGCGATGGCGGCAAGTTCGGCCACTTGCAGATGAATCAATATCTCGGGTTCTTCGAGGATCTCGGCCTGTTCATGCACACCGGCGTGCTCGGCGAGCCGATAATCGGCCATTTTTTTGGCGCGTTTATCGTCGAAGCCTATGAATACCCTGAAGTAAAAAGCTATATCGCGCGCATCCGTAAGAACTTCGACCAGCCAGATGCCTTCGAGGACTTCGATAAGGTCGCAAAAGCAATTGAGCGCGACCCGCGCTTTGTCCGGCTCGCCCAGTTCGCTAAGACGATGTGCGCCGAGAAGCGGGACGAAGGAGACTAGCGCCATGAGAACGGCCCTTGCTGCCAGCTTGGTTGCGCTCCTTCTTGTCGCCTTCTCGCCCGTGGTTTACGCGGCCGATGTAAGCCCAGAGCCCACGGATGCCACGACGAACCTGGCCCCTGAAGGGGGCAATGCCGCGCCAGCGGCCGCGGAAAGCGGTAAAGACGCTGCGGATGGATCTGCGGACGGCCTGCAAGAGTCGAACGGCGATGTGATGAAGAATTTCACCCGTCACCGTCCTGGCGCGTGTCCCGAGGGGCCGCCTTGCAAGGTCGAAGACTGAGCATCAGCGTGGCCCTTGTGCCGCGCTATTTGCAGGAAAGTTCCTTGCGGCGACCTGCCACGCGAAATTCACACGCAATTGTATGCGGAAGGCTTGCGAGCCTGCGCGGAGGATGGCAAAGGAAGCGTCGGCGAGGGTTAACCATAAGCTTGGAGGTCGGAATGCTTCGGATTTCGAAAGCGGGACTTGCGTTGCTTGGCGCTGCTGCGCTCTTTCTTGGCGGACTTGAGCCGGCTTCGGCTGGGTGCCAGCTGATCAAGGCAACCAACAGTGCGGATTCGAAGGCCGCTGCTGCGCGGGCTGCCTATCAAAACGCGATCGATACCGCGAACCAGATCAAAGCTCAGCGCGGCTGGCGCTATGTGACCCTGCGTCCCAGAAAGGTGACGCCGGACCCGTTCTGGAAGGCGGTCCGCCCCGTCGTCACGCCGGACATGCTGCTCAAGCCCGACGTGGTGACCTCCAAGACCTATTCGCAGTGTTGGGAAGGCGTCGTGGTGCCCTATGTCTGCACGGCCGGCGCGGTCGCCTGCGGCAACTAGCCTCCCCGTCTTTTCATCATTGAGTCGTCATCTCCGGATTTCTTGGGTGGCCCCCAAGGGAGCCGGACGATGACGCGTGTGTGAAATATCGCGCCTCACGACGGCCACATCCCTTGATAAGCTTAGTTGGCTGAATCGTTTCAGCTGCAAGGATACGCACCGTGAGTCGTTTCGGATTTCCGCAGTACACCCTCGGCGAACGCGTGGCCGACGGCACCATCCACATTATCGGCGTTGCCGCGAGCATCGTGGCGATGATCGCGCTGCTCGTCATCGGCATTCGGACGGACACCGCGCTCATGGTCGCGGGCCTGGCCATCTACGGCATCGCGCTCGTGGCGACGTTCGGCTGCTCCGCGGGCTATCACCTCGTGGTGCGCCCCCGGGTCAAAGAGATACTCCGGCGATTCGACCATGCGGCGATCTTCCTCATGATCGCCGGCACCTACACGCCCTTCGTGCTCATCAAGATGAACAATGCGTGGGGGCTCGGGCTGCTGGCCGTCGTCTGGACCATGGCGGCCATCGGCATCGCCATCAAACTGTTCCTGCCGCGCTTCCTCGACGGCCTGTCCACGGCGCTCTACCTCGTCCAAGGCTGGGCCGTGCTCGTCGCATGGGAGCCGCTGAGCTCGGCGCTGCCAGGTAGCGTCTTCACGTTGCTGATGGTTGGCGGCGTCCTCTACACGGTTGGCGTCGTCTTCCATCTGTGGAACCGGCTGCCTTATCAGAACGCCATTTGGCACGGTTTCGTGCTGTCGGCGGCCAGTTGCCATTTTGCGGCTGTCATCGGGGTCGTGCGGGTCTGATCCTTTAGCAAAAGTCCTCTATTTTCGGAACGAAGCGCCTATAGAATGCGAGCCATGACCACGCTCATGGCAGAGGCCGAAATGCGTTCGGGCGAGGGAGCCAAAAGCGCGTTGTTCGAGGCGCTAGGCGCGCGCTTCGGCGACCGCTTCTCGCGAGGCGAGGCGCTGCGCGAGCAGCATGCCAGCACGCTGACTTGGCTGAAGGCGCAAGCCCCCGATGCCGTTCTGTTCGCCGAGACCACCGAGGAGGTCTCTGAGATCGTCAAGGCGTGTGCCGCGGCGCGCGTGCCGGTGATCCCGTTCGGCACGGGAACGTCGCTCGAAGGGCATCTCAACGCGCCGCGCGGCGGCCTGTCGCTCGACCTCTCGCGCATGGACGACATCCTCGCCGTGCACGAGGCCGATCTCGACTGCATCGTGCAGCCCGGCGTCACCCGCAAAGCCCTCAGCGACTATTTGCGGAGTTCCGGCCTGTTCTTTCCCGTCGACCCCGGCGCCGACGCGAGCCTTGGCGGCATGGCGGCGACGCGGGCCTCAGGCACCAACGCCGTGCGTTACGGCACGATGCGCGATCTCACACTCGGACTGACGGCCGTGCTCGCCGACGGCCGCATCGTCACCACCGGCGGCAGGGCGCGGAAGTCGGCGGCCGGCTACGATCTCACGCGCCTGCTCGTCGGCTCCGAGGGCACGCTTGGCGTGATCACCTCGTTGACGCTGAAGCTCTATGGCATCCCCGAGACGATCCTGTCGAGCGTCTGCGTCTTCGACACTTTGGAGGGCGCCTGCAACGCCACCATCACCGCGCTTCAGATGGGGCTGCCGCTTGCCCGCATCGAGCTTCTCGACGAAGTGCAGATCCGCGCCTGCAATGCCTTCTCCAATCTGACACTGCCCGAACGGCCGACCCTGTTCCTCGAGTTCCATGGCACCGAGGCCGGCACCCGCGAGCAGGTGGAGACGTTCGCGGAGATTGCGCAAGCCGAGGGGGGAGGGGAGCTTCACTGGGCCGCGCGCCCCGAGGACCGCACCAAGCTCTGGCAGGCCCGCCACGACGCCTATTGGGCGGCCCGGGGCTTGAAACCCGGCACCGTTCTCATCGCCACAGATGTGTGCGTCCCCATCTCCGCGCTTGCGGCCTGCGTTACCGAGACGAAGCAAGACATCGAGCGCTTGGGCCTGCTGGCGCCGATCGTGGGCCATGTGGGCGACGGCAACTTCCATGTCATGCCCGTGATCGACCCGGACGATGCCGAGGAACGGGGCCGTGTGCAGCAATTCCTCGACCGGCTTGTGGAGCGGGCGCTGAAATTCGAGGGGACCTGCACCGGCGAGCATGGCATCGGCCAGGGCAAGATCAATTACCTGGCGGCCGAGCACGGGCTAGGTGTCGATGTGATGATTGCCATAAAAAAGGCGCTCGATCCGTTGAATATTCTCAATCCTGGCAAGATTTTCGCAATATCATGACGATGGGTCGCAGACCTGGACTGGCTCCAATCCTTGTCGTTTTGCCGGGGGATAAGGCACCCGTGTCCGGGCCTAGGTAGAGACATCGGTGAACTCGCTTCTGCTCACACTGACGGCGTTGTTCATTTTGGTGCTGAGCGCGCTCTTTGCCGCGCCGCTCTTCATCGATTGGAACGACTACCGCCCGGCCTTCGAGGAACAGGCCACGAAGCTGCTCGGCCGCAAGGTGAAGGTCGACGGCGAGGTCCATCTCGTCGTGCTGCCGGCGCCGGAGCTGAAGTTCGATGACGTGAAGGTGGCCAACGCCGACGGCAGCCTCGAGAAGCCGTTCCT
Source organism: uncultured Methyloceanibacter sp. (assembly GCA_964530895.1). Lineage (GTDB taxonomy): Bacteria > Pseudomonadota > Alphaproteobacteria > Rhizobiales > Methyloligellaceae > Methyloceanibacter. Next base: position 28,573 of record CAZHCN010000009.1, read on the forward strand.
CGAGGCGAAGTCCCTCGAAGCGCGGCTCAATATCGCGGCGCTGTTCTCCGGCACCGTCGAGGCCCATCAACTCGCCATTGTCGATCCTGTGTTGCGCCTCGAGCTGAACGCCGACGGCACCGGGAACTGGGGCGATATCGGGCGCCCCGGCGTCGCCGTGCCGTTCGCGCCCAAGAACGTCTTGCTCGACGCGGTTCGCGTGAGCGGCGGCACCGTCAAAATTACCAAGGACGGCGTTCGCAAGTTCGTGTTCAGCAACATCGATGGCGAGGCGAGTGCGGCGTCCTTGTCGGGGCCCTACAAGGTTTCCGCCGAATACGACTTCGGCGACCGGCGCCAAAGCTTGCGCTTCTCCACCGGCGCCATGGACTCCACGGGGCAATTCCGCCTCAAGGCGGCCTTGCGCGATCCCGACCGCAAAGCGTCCTATCAAATCGACGGCAACGTCACGGGGCTGGGCGCCAAGCCGGCCTATGACGGCACAATCCTCATGCGCGTGACGACCGCCGAGGCGGCTGAGACGGAGACGCCCGAAGCTGAGCCTGAATCGGAGATGCCACCCGCCGCGGAGGCGCCGGCCGCAGAGCAAGCCTCGGGTGGACCGGCGGATGCCGCCACGTTCATGGAGCTGAAGGGAAAGCTCGAGGCAGCGCCTGACCGTGCCGAGTTGCCCGATTTCGATTTGACGATCCATGCCAATGGCCGGCCGCAGATCCTGAACGGCAGCCTCACACTCGACTTCGGCGAGCCGTTTAAAGCGGACGCCAGGCTCTCCGCCCGGTGGATCGATGTCGATGCGATGTTCGGCTCGGCCGGGGACGCCGAGAAACAGGCGCCGGCTGCTGTCTCCTACATGTTTGCGGCGTGGGCGCTCGACGAAGCCGCCTCGATCGGCGACGGCGCGCTCGCCGTCGACATCGACCAGGCAAGCCTCGGGGGCGATTTGATCGGCAACCTCGATATGGAGCTCGCGAGCCACAACGGCGGCGTCACGATCAACAGGCTGAAGGCTGTGCTTCCGGGTGGCAACCGCATCTCCGCATCCGGCCGCCTGCAGCACGGCGCCATGGGGCCGCTTTTCACCGGGCCAATCGAGATCGATGGCTCCGGCTTGCGGGCGCTGACGCGCTGGGCGGCGGGCGACCGCGGCATGACGGGGCAGGCCGCCGCAGGCGACTTCTCGTTTTCGTCTTTCGCCACCATTGGCGATGGCGAGCTCAAGCTTGCCGATGCGCAAGGCGAGGTGAGCGACACCAAATTCAGCGGCCGCCTGCATTACCGGGGCGGCAAGACGAACCAAATCGACGTCAGTCTCGAGAGTGACCGCCTCGATTTGCGGGAGGTGTTGGGCGAGGGCCCGATCTGGCGCTCCTGGCTCTCCGCGGGCGGGGACACGGCTGACGCCTCGGCCGGGAACGGCTCGAACCTGATTCAGCAGCTGGGCGACGACGATGTCCGCGCGAGCCTGAAGGTCGGCGAGCTGCTTCTGCCCGACATTCCGCCGGGCAAGCTCGATGCGCAACTCGCGCTGACCGACGGCACGCTCGATATCGAAGCGCTGGACTTCGCGGCCGCCAGCGCCGTCACGCTCTCCGGCAAGGGCCGTATCGCCAGCGTCGCCAAAGCGCCGTCGGGCCGCGTCGATGTTTCGCTGCAAGCAGAGACGACCGAAAGCCTGCGCGTGGTCTCCGAGCTGTTCGGCCTGCCGCAGGATGTCGCCAAGTCCAAGAATCTATCCGCGCTCGCGCCGCTCGACATTCGCGCTGGCCTCATCGCCGGGCGCGATGGAGAAACGACAAAGACGTCTCTCGAACTGAGCGGCCGGATCGGCGGCTCCGACATTGCATTGGTCGCCCGCGCCAACGGCGAGCCGGCAAAGCTGGCCGAGGCAGAGATCAATGTGGGCGGCAGCGTCACCGGCGAGCGGCCGCAGGCCCTGCTGGTGCTGCTCTTCCCGGACCTTCCACAGGACAAGCTCGCCGCTGCCGGCACGCAAGGTACGCTGTCGGTCAAGCTCTCCGGCGTGCCGCGCACCAAGCTTGTAGGTCGCGCCGCGCTTGAGACCGCGGCCATGCAGCTCGGCTTCGAGGGACAAGGTGCGGTGAAGGAGGAAGGCGTCGCGCTGAGCGGCCATGGCTCCATCGCCACGCAGGATGCGAGCCTCGCCCTGCCGCTATTCGGCCTGGACGCGCCGCCGAGCGCAAGCGGGGTGCCCTTGAGCCTCAGCGCCAATGTCGTGAAGCAGGGCAGCACGATCGATCTCAATGCCGTCAAGGCCGAGGTGGCCGGGAACGAGGTGACCGGCAGCGCGCATTTCGAGTCCGGCGACGGCAAGACCCGCTTCAACATCGCGGCCGACGCCGACTCCGTGTCCCTGCCTGCCGTGCTTGGGCCGTTGGTCGCGTGGGAGCGCACGGCATCCACCGAGGAGTTGCTCGGTTCGGTCGCCGCGAATGCCGCCGAGGTTTGGCCTGCGCGCGGCTTTGCGCTCGACACCATCGAGAATGCGGAAGGCGACGTAATGCTGAACGCCAGGACGCTGTCTCTCGGCGCGCCCTTCCAAGTCGCCGACGCCACGCTCAATGCACGGGTCGACCATGACGGCCTGACCATCACCGATCTCAAGGGTGAGCTGTTCGGGGGCGCCTTCGCGGCCTCGGGCGGGCTGTCGCCGCGCGGCAATGGTGCGGCGGTGAATGCCAAGGTCGACTTGAAAGGCGGTAAGCTCGAGAGCCTGTCGAAGGCCGTTGCCGGAACGATTCTGGCGAAGGGCCCCTTCGATCTCGGCTTCACCGTGCAAGGCGAAGGCCTGAGCCCGCCGGGCATCGTTGCCGGCTTGAGCGGGAAGGGGACGCTTGATCTCGGTGAGGGCATGCTTCTTGCGCTGAATGCCGGGCCTCTCCGTCGCGTCGCCGCCACGGCGGCCGACACGAAGAGCAAGGCCGCCAAAGAGGAGATTGCCGCCGACGCCCAAACCGTCCGCGAAACCCTCACCAAGGGCGTCTACAAATATGCGCCTGCGACGTTTGCGTTCGACGTGAAGAGCGGCACATTGCGGCTGGCCCCGGCGGCACTGGTGTCGTCCGACGCCGAGACGACCGTCAACGGCTATGTGGAGCTGGCAACCCTCAGGCTCGACAGCGAATGGCAGATGCGCCTCATGGGACCGGGGAGCAAGAACGTCCCACCGGTGAGCGTGGTGTTCGCTGGCCCGCTCGACCATGCGGGCGAGATCTCGCCCGCCGTCGATACGGCAGCCGTCGAGAGCTATCTCACCATCAAGGGGATGCAGGAAGACGTCGAGCGCCTCGAGACTCTCGACGTGTCGGGCAGGAATGTCCCGCCGCTCGGCGATGCGGCGGCGAAGGCTGCGGCCGCCGCCGAGGCCCAACGCGCGGCAAAGGAGAAGGCCGAAGCCGAGAAAGCCGCCGCTGCGGCGGAAGCGGCGCGGGCCGCGCAGGAGAAGGCCGAGGCCGAAGCCAGGGCTGAAGCCGAGCAGAAGGCCGCCGAAGAGGCAAAAGCTGCTGCCGAAGCCAAAGCCGCGGCGGAAGCAAAGGCCGCCGAGGCGAGGGCCGCCGCCGAAGCCAAAGGCGCCGCTGATAAGAAAGCTGCCGAAGAGGCAAAAGCTGCTGCCGAAGCCAAAGCCGCGGCGGAAGCGACGGCTGTCGCCGAGGCAAAGGCTGCTGCCGAGAAGAAGGCCGCCGAAGCGGCGAACGCAGCGGCTGAGAAGGCGGCTCGGGAGCGCGCCGCGGCCGAGGCCAAGGCCGCTGCCGAACGTGCGGCCCAAGCGAAGATCGAAGCGGACGCCAAGGTCGCCGCCGAGAAGGCCGCGAAGGACAAGG
>CAZHCN010000010.1:0-1496 GCA_964530895.1 uncultured Methyloceanibacter sp.
CGGGAAGAGGGTTACGCTGCGCCGATGACCGTTGCTGATTTGGAGCCGCTGTCGCTTCGCGATCTTGCCGATGATTGCGCCCACGATGCGTCTTCCGTGACATTCCAGCCTTATTGGTGGGACGCCGCGCCGCGACGCGCGACGCCCGGCCGGTCACTGCCGCGGAACACCGACGTGGCGATCGTGGGGTCCGGCTTCACGGGGCTTTCGGCGGCACTGACCCTCCTGAACAAGGGGCGCGGGGTCGCCGTTCTCGATCGTGGCGCGCCCGGTTACGGCGCCAGCACGCGCAATGGCGGACAGATCGGCAGCGGCAACCAGAAGTTCCGCGTCAAGCGCCTGATCGAGCTGCGCGGCGAGAAGAAAGCGGCCGCGCTGTTACGCGAAGGGACGCGCATGCTCGACTATATCGAGCATCTCATCGCCACCGAGGCTATCGATTGCGGCTTCGCTCGCTGCGGCCGCTTCAGAGGCGCCATGCGGCCCGAGCACTACGAGGCGATGGCACGCGACATGGAGGACCTCAAACGCGTCGCCGGCGTCGAAAGCTTCATGGTTCCGCGCGCCGAGCAATTGAGCGAGATCGGTTCGGAGATTTTCTTCGGCGGCTCGGTCCTGCCAAACGACGCTTCGCTCCACCCTGCCCTCTACCATTCCGGCCTCATGCAGCGCGTCGAGGAAAAGGGCGGCATCGTCATCGGCCACGCCGGCGTGCGTCGCATCGCGCGCGATGCGGACGGGTTCCTGGTCGACACGGACGCAGGGCCGCTGCGGTGCCGGGAGGTCGTCGTCGCCACCAACGGCTACACGGACGGCCTCGTCCGCGCGCTTCAGCGCCGCATTGTCACCGTCCGTTCCGGTCTCATCGCCACCGGCCACCTTCCGGCAGGCGCGATGACGCGGTTGATGCCCAAGAACCGCGTCTACGGTAACACCAATCGCGTCTTCTATTATTTCCGCAGCCCTCCGGGCGAGCAGCGGATCGTCTGGGGTGGCAGGGCCGGCAGAGCGGCGGGGCTGGCGGCGTTCCGCCATCTCGCGCGCGATCTTCTCTCTGTCTTTCCGGACCTCGGCGACGTCGCCGTCACCCACGCATGGGACGGGCAGATCGGCTATACTTATGACGAGCTCCCGCATCTCGGCCGCATGGCGGACGGCATTCACTACGCGGCAGGCTATTGCGGAACAGGCGTCTCGCGCGCCACCTACTTTGGGCACAAGATCGCGCTCAAGATCCTCGGCGACCCTGAAGGCAAGACGGAATTCGACGATCTGACCTTTCCAGCCTTTCCAAGTCGCACGCTGGCGCAATGGGCCGTCCCGGCTATCGAGACGTGGTACCGCTTTCGCGACCGCACCAAGCTCTAGACGTCAATGGTGAGATCGATCCGGCCCAGCACGTCGTGGTGCGCGCTCGCAAGCCACAGCGTCCCGCCGCGCTCGGCGACCGCGGTGACGAACGAGAGTCGCGGATGTCTGGTCTTGATGTCGTGGAC
>CAZHCN010000010.1:1596-32401 GCA_964530895.1 uncultured Methyloceanibacter sp.
CGGCGACCGCGGTGACGAACGAGAGTCGCGGATGTCTGGTCTTGATGTCGTGGACGAGATTACCGTCGAGGTCGTAGGCTTGGACCCACACGATGTCCTTTGGCCTCGGATGCAGGCGCTGCGGAATCCGCAACGCCGCCTGCCGGAAGATCGGGTGCCGGGGAAGCAGGAAATCCAAGACCGGAACCCTTGGCGCGGGCAGCGCCACCCACACCAGCCCGGACTCGGACAGGCTAATATTGTCCGGGAAGCCGGGCGTCCCGGTCGCGAAGTCGACCCATGTCCCGGCGCGCGGACCCTTGAGCCAAAGCTTCAGGATCCGGTAGCCGATCGTTTCGGCGACGAGCAGGTAAGACTCGTCCGGCGCCAACACGACGCCGTTGGCGAAGGCGAGGTCCCTGCGCAGCATCGTGACCTCTCCGCCGGCACCGACGCGCACCAGACATCCCGACGTCGCATGGGTGATGACGTCCTCTCGGAACGCATCCCATGTGGCGGTGTCCGACGAGGTCGAGAAATAGATCGTCCCGTCCGCGCAGATGACCGCATTGCTGCAGAAATGGAGGGGCTTGCCGTCGACCTCGCCGAGCAGCACGTCGACCTGCCCGGTCGTCACGTCGAGACGGAGCAGCCCCTTATCGTGATCGCACACGAGCAGGTTCCCGTCCGCATACGATTCGATGCCGAGCGGCCGGCCGCCGGTGTTGCCGAGCACGACGCACCCGTCCGCGCTGACCCGCACCACGTCGCCATTGGCCAAGCCGGTGATGGCGGCTCCAGCCCGGTCGATCAACACATCCTCGCCGCCTGAGCCCGGAAGCTCGACCACCGTCACCGGGCGCGCGACCGGCGTTCCACGCCGCGTGGACGGTGGCTGCCAACGGGCCGGACGCTGCGACGACGCCATGGCTCCTCGCCTCTCGCTGCCAGGACGCAGGCAGTTTATCGCGGTGTCGGCGTGCGCGCACCGGGCGCTTGTCATAATCCGGATATGGAAATGTCGTGATCCTGGCCCCGCGAGACTCAACAGAGGGGCTAAAATGGCATTGATCGAGCAGCCGGCCGCACGCGGCGACGGGACCCGACACCAGCGTCGAACAAGGAACAAGCGGCTGCGGCAGGCCGTGCACCGCCACAAGCCGGTTTCCCGGCAAGGCATCCAGGAGCGGCTGTTCACGCTCGCCTTTTCGGGGCTCGTCTATCCGCAGATCTGGGAAGATCCGCTGGTGGACCTCGAGGCTCTGTCCCTAAAGGACGGCGAACACCTAGTCGCGATCGCGTCTGGCGGCTGCAATATCCTGAGCTATCTCGCCACGGCCCCGATCCGAATCACGGCCGTCGACCTCAATCCGGCGCATGTCGCGCTGAACAAGCTGAAGCTTGCCGCGATCCGGCACCTGCCGGACCACCAAGCCCTCCACCGCTTCTTTGCCGAGGCCGATGCGCCCGAGAACGTGCATGCCTACGAGGACCATATCCGGCCCCATCTCGATGCGACCTCGCGCCGCTATTGGGAGAGGCGCAACCTGCTCGGCCGCCGGCGCATCGGCTATTTCCGCACCAATCTCTACCGGCACGGCCTGCTCGGCACCTTCATCGGCGCCAGCCACCTGATGGCGCGCTTGCACGGCCGCAACCCCAGAAAGATCCTCGCCGCCAAGAGCCTCGAAGAGCAGCGCCAGATCTTCGAGAGCGAGCTCTCGCCGCTGTTCGAGAAGCGGCACATCCGTTGGCTCCTCAACAAGCCCTCGGTCTTGTTCGGGCTCGGCATCCCGCCCTCGCAGTTCGCCGCCTTGAAAGGCAACGAGACCCACATGTCGAACGTGGTGCATCAGCGGCTGGAGCGGCTGGCATGCGGTTTCGATCTCTCGGACAATTACTTCGCATGGCAAGCCTTCGGCCGCCGCTACGCGACGGGCACCGCCGCCCCTCTCCCGCCCTATCTGCAGCGCGCGAATTTCGACAAGCTGCGGTCCCGGATCGGTGACGTCGATGTGCAGCACCGCTCGTTCACGGAATATCTCGCCGCGAAGGACGCCGCGTCGCTCGATGCCTACGTGCTGCTCGATGCGCAGGACTGGATGACCGACACGATGCTGAACGATCTCTGGCGCGAGATCGAGCGGACCGCGCGTCCGGGGGCGCGGGTGATCTTCCGCACCGCCGGCGAAGAGAGCATTCTCCCGGGCCGCGTGCCGAAGCAGATCCTGTCGAAGTTCACCTATGACCCGGAGAAATGCCGCGCACTGACGGCGAAGGACCGGTCGTCCATCTATGGCGGCTTCCACCTCTATGTTCACAAGCCGGCGGGGACGGCGGCGTGAGCAGCGTGACCAGCGCGACCGAGGATGCCGCCCGCCACATGGACGGCATCTACCGGTATCAGCGCTACATCTACGACGCGACACGCAAGTACTATTTGCTCGGGCGCGATCGCCTGCTCGATGAGTTGCAGCCAGACGACGGGTCGACGGTTCTCGAAATCGGCTGCGGCACCGGCCGGAACCTCATCCATGCGGCGCGACGCTGCCCGAACGCCCGGTTCGTCGGTTTCGATATTTCGCGCGCGATGCTCGAGACGGCGCGAAACTCCATCGCGCGGGCGGGGCTCTCCGGCCGCATCGATGTGTATCAGGCGGACGCGACGGCGTTCGATCTCGTGCGGCTATGCGGCGAGGCGCACGCGGGCCGCGTGTTCATCTCCTACACCCTCTCGATGATCCCCCCATGGCGCGAGGTGCTGCCGCAGGCGCTTCAGGCCGTCGGTCCCGGCGGCCGGCTGCACATCGTAGACTTCGGTCAGCAAGAGGCGTGGCCCCGCTGGTTCAAGGCCGGGCTCTTCGCTTGGCTGCGCCAATTTTCTGTGCAGCCGCGGGCCGAGCTCGAGCTGGAGCTCGTCAAGCTGGCACGCGACACCGGTGCCGCGCTGGAATTTCGACCCTTGTATCGCGGCTACGCCGACTACGCCGTGATCACGAAGGGCGCAGCGCCTACCAACGACGCCAACGGCGCCAGCCCCGCCGGTAATAGGGGCGGCCCCAGTAGCCACGATAATGGGGTCGGTAGTACGGCCGATAGCCGTAGTACCGGTAAGGCCGATAATAGCGGTATCCCCAAGGGCGGTTGATGTTGAGGTTAACATAGGGCGCTCTGATATAGACGCCCGCATTGGCTTTCGCCGGCACGAAGGCCAGCACACCCAGCAACACCACACATGCCATCATCGCTCGGGTCATCAGGGTCCTCCTAACGCTTGGAACAGCGCCAACGGTGCCCCCTATGAGCGAAGCATAGCAGCTTTGGCTCACGGGCCAAGGTTCGGGCGCCAAGGTTGAGATGCCAAGGGCCCTTGACGTGTGCTACCAAGAAAAATGATCCCCGTTCTCTTGCTGCTGTTTTTGTTCCTGCTCATCCTGAGCGTGCCTGAATTGAGGGACGCGCAACCTACCGGGCGGAACAAACACCGGACCGAAGGGTAGCAGGCTCTCGTCGATTGGATGCCGATGCGTCCGATGTCCGCGAGGCGATCGAGTCATGCTTGGAGAGAAAAAGAAGGAGCCCCGTACGGGGGAGGACGGGGCTTCTCGGGTTCCGAAGAGTGGGACGGAACCAATAAAGATGGGGAGCGGGAAGATCCCCATCGTCGGGGGGACCATTTCTCATTACACCCGCTGAGAACCGCCGGAGATTAAAAGCCGGCAATCTTCCCGTCCGTTTTGTCGCATGTGGCCGGCCAATCCGCTCTGTGGCGCGTCGGCAACGTTCGCGCCTTTTTAGCCCGGTCAGTCGATGCAGCCCGACATTTGCCCTTTTTGACCCGGTAGATGGGCCAATCGGATTATCGGGGGAACGGGGGAAGCCTCGCCTATAGGGCGGGGCTTCTCCTGCTTTTGGCGCTTGGCAGCCATTGCTGGGCGCGCGGTCCCCTGCCGGCAAGGGTATGGGTTCGAGCCCAGTACCGCCGCCATTATTTCCGTTATTCTACGGAAAGTTATGCGAGCCCCTCCGCACCCTTAGGGCCGGCGCAGCGTAAAGCTACGAGGACTTCGACGTGGACCCTCTTTCTGACCTGTTGTCCGCCCTGCGCCTCGACGGCGCGGTCTACATCCATGGCGAGTTCACGGCGCCCTGGTGCGTCGCGACGCAATACGGGCTTCCTTCGGTAAGGCCGAAATTGCCGGACTCCGATCATGTCGTCTTCTTTCACCTTCTAACCGATGGGGCGTGCTTTGCACGTCTTGCGAATGGAAAAGACGTCGTGGAGGTCAAGGCCGGAGATCTTCTCCTCCTCCCCCACGACGACCCGCATGTGCTGGGGAGCGACCTGACTCTTCCGGTCGAGGAAATGAGAAGCGCCCCGCCCGAGGCCGGCGGCCTCCTCGAACTGCGCCATGGCGGCGGAGGAACGGCGACCCGGTTCATTTGCGGGTACTTCGCTTGCGACCGGCGCGCATCGCGCGCCCTTCTCGGGTCTTTGCCGCCGATGCTGCGCATCGAGCTGGGCGACATTGCGCTTGGCGGCTGGCTTGCGGATTTGCTTCGCCTCGGTGTCGACGAGTCTCGCGCGCAGACGCCGGGGTCCCAGTCGCTGCTTGCGAAACTCTCCGAGTTGGCGTTCACCGAAGCATTGAGGCGTTACGTGCAATCCAATGCGCCCGACCTCAAAGGCTGGCTCGCAGGACTTCAGGATCCGTTCGTCGGTCGCGCGCTGGCCCTCTTGCACGGGCAGCCGATGCGCGACTGGTCGGTGGATGAGCTCGCGCGCGAAGTGGCGCTGTCCCGCTCGTCACTTGCCGAACGGTTCAACAGAATGATTGGCGAGCCGCCAATGCAATATCTGAAACGCTGGCGGCTCACGCTTGCAGCGCAAGCGCTTCGCAGCGGCAATGATGCGATAGCCAAGGTTGCGGAACGGAGCGGCTACGAGTCGGAGGCGTCCTTCACGCGCGCCTTCAAGCGCGAGTTCGGCGTGCCGCCGACTGTTTGGCGTCGAGTCGGTGGGGGTGGTCCGACAGAGTCCTCCGCCGGCCGGCCCCGTTCCGCATAGGCGAGCCTGAACTAGGCCGCGCTTCGCTTCTCCTGGAGCATCCGGACATCGGCCGTGGTGAGCGGCTTACCGCCGAGGGCCCAATTGCCGCTCTTCACCTCGTCGATGACGACCCAGGTCACCTGCCGCATGGTCTCGCCTTCGATGGCAACCATGGCATCGGTGAGATCGGTCACCATCTTCCGCTTCTGCGCCTCGTTGAAGACGCCTTCGATAAGCTTCACGTTGATAAGGGGCATGACTTCGTCTCCTTGCTTATTGCGCGATGGCTTTTGGCCTCGCCGATGCCGAGGGACTTAGTCGCCGAACGAAGCGCTTTGAATGGCCGAAACGCCGCCGTTCTTGTCCGGGACGCCAAAGTTGACGGGGCGGCGGGAGGAGCACCTGGCGGGGCCGGCGGAACCGGTGCCTTAAGGGCTCCGCGGCGTCTTCGCGATGTTCGTGAGGTTGAGCCGGGCGGCGAGCAGCGCGTCGGGCGCCGTCGGGTCCAGCCAAACACCCGGCCCTATCCTCTTGGGAGAAAAATCCCTGGCCGCGCTCATGCCGAGCATGGCGACCAGCGTGATCGCGAGCAAACCCATCATCACTTGTTGACGCACACTCATCGCGCCCGAATCTCGGCGGTCGGCGATGAACGTCGCGTTTAGAGATTTGCCTAAAATTGTCTTTAACGGCGTCTACGAGAAGGCCGCCGCGCTTGATTCCGCGGCGCCCTCATTTCGAGCCCATGGTGAAGCGGCGCGCGTGCCGCCTGCATCCTTTTAGGGCTTTAGCTCTTCCCCCTCGCGAGCGTATCGACGCTCCACGGCCCGCCGCCGGCGAAGGCGATATAGAGAAACACGAAGCAGTAGAGGATCGCGGCATCGCCCCCGTTGGCGACGGGAAAAGGATTCTGGGGGAAGTGCGCCATCCAATAGGCGACCGCCATCTCGCCCGAGAGAACAAAGGCGACCGGCCGCGTGAACAGTCCGAGGACGAGCAAAGCCCCACCGACCAACTCGATCAGTCCGGCGTTCCACGACAGCGTCCACATCTCGGGCGAATGCGCCGATGGCGGAAAGCCGAGCAGCTTCGAAGTTCCGTGCTCCATGAAGATCAGCGCCGCGACGATGCGCAGGATGCTGAGGACGCGCGGCGCCCAAACGGTCTGAAGGCTGTCTGCGGTCATGGCTTGTGGTCCCCCCTCGTGGCTTCTTGATCGAGCTCTGGAGCCGCGAGTGTAGCCGCGAAGAGCTTTGCCGTCAGCACACGCTCTCGTTAGGAGAAGTCCCTCGCGGGAGGCCGCCAAATGGCAAGCGAAGCTCAGCCACGCCGTCAGCGGCGCGCGGAACCTCCTGAAACGACTCGCAAACAAAAAGGGGGGTCCCGAACGGGACCCCCTGAGGCTTTCTGGGAAGAAACCTACGCTTACGCCGCGGCGCTGACCTTCGTCGGCACCGAGGCAATCGTCTTCAGGATCTGCGAGGCGATCTGGTAGGGGTCGCCTTGGCTGTTCGGCCGGCGATCTTCCAGATAACCCTTGTAACCGTTCCTGGCGAAGCTGTGCGGCACACGGATCGAAGCGCCGCGGTCGGCAATGCCGTAGCTGAACTGGTCGATGGCCGCCGTCTCGTGCTTGCCGGTCAGCCGCATGTGGTTGTCTGGGCCGTAGACAGCAATGTGCTCCGCAAGGTTCTTCTCGAACTCGGCCATCAGGGCCTCGAAATATTCCTTGCCGCCCACTTCCCGCAGATAGGTGGTGGAGAAGTTCGCATGCATGCCCGATCCGTTCCAGTCGGTGTCGCCGAGCGGCTTGCAGTGATACTCGATGTCGACGCCGTATTTCTCGGTGAGGCGCTGGAGCAGATAGCGCGCCATCCACATCTCGTCGGCGGCCTTCTTGGAGCCCTTGCCGAAGATCTGGAACTCCCACTGGCCCTTCGCCACCTCGGCGTTGATGCCTTCGTGATTGATGCCGGCGGCGAGGCAGAGATTGAGATGCTCCTCGACGATCTCGCGCGCGACCGAACCGACATATTTGTAGCCGACGCCGGTGTAGTACTTGCCCTGCGGCTCCGGATAACCCTCGGGCGGGAAGCCGAGCGGACGGCCGTCTTTGTAGAAGAAATACTCCTGCTCAAAGCCGAACCAGGCGCCCTCGTCGTCCAGAATGGTCGCACGCTTGTTCGTGGGATGCGGCGTCTCGCCGTCCGGCATCATGACTTCGCAGAGCACGAGCACGCCGTCCTTGCGGGCACCGTCCGGGAAAACGCGGATCGGCTTCAGGACGCAGTCGGAACTGCTGCCCTCGGCCTGCATGGTGGAGCTTCCGTCGAAGCCCCACAGCGGCAGATCTTCAAGGGTCGGGAAACTTGCATACTCTTTGATCTGGGTCTTGCCACGCAGGTTCGGCGTGGGCGTGTATCCGTCGAGCCAAATGTACTCGAGCTTGTACTTTGTCATTGCGTACCCCTCATGAGGAATGACCGGAAAATTCAGTTAGGCATGCCTGATCTGGCCGCGGAGGCTCGCGGCCAATAGCCGGGGTCGAAGCATCAAATATGCCAACGTGACGGAGGGCGGCGGCGCCAATGCAAACGCGCCCGCACCAGGGACAGCGCCAGCCGAGGCGCATTCATTTTTCGGTAACAATTAGCGGGACTTGGCGGAGTCGCGTGGCGGTCGTGCCATCGCACGAAGCGTGCGCGCGTTGCTTGCCCGCGCGCCGAAACCGGTCATGCCGACCGATCAAGCAAGACTGCACACCGCTGAAATAATAGTCATTCCGCCATTTTGTTGTGCAGATCGACTCATGAATCACGATATAGAGAATACCAAACCTCTCGTCGGTAGCTTTACGCAACTGACGAACATTCGAATGGAGACCAACATGACGGCGAATTCTCTTCAGGGATCCGCCAAGATCTATCAGTTCCCCGCGGGCGGCCGCGCGGGTCTGAGCGGTCCTCGGCACGGGACGAAGCCCGCCGCGGACCTCGCAGCCCGCATGCCCAAGGTGACCTCGGGCGGCGCCTGGTATCACGAGCAGGCGATCCGGGAAGCCGAGAACGCCCGGAAGAACTGATGACACTGGCAAAGCGAGCCTCGCTCGCAAACGACCCGCGAGACGTTAGAGGGCCGGCTTCTCGGAAGCGCGGCCCTCTTTCGTTGGCGCGGGATTCTGCCCGAATGCGCGTATCGTTGCGCGGGATTCTGCGCGCATGCCTGTATCGTTGCGCGGGATTCTGCGCGCATGGCTGTATCGTTGCGCGGGATTCTGCGCTGATGCGCGTGGATAGCGCGGGATATAGCGCTTAGCCGCGGGCCGTCTTGCGCGCGGCCGGCGCGTCCGCCTCGGCGGCGCTCTCGTACATGGAGAGCATGGGCTCGTCCGTCAGCACCACCTCGTCGTAATAGCCGAAGCCGTTGAAACGATTCGCCAAGACGCGGCCGTAGGCGCCGATCTGACCGATCTCCAGATAATCGCCTTCGTCGACGGAATCCGGCAGCATGAACGGGCCCGGCAGATAGTCGGAGCTGTCGCAGGTGGGTCCGTAAAGCACGAATTCCGCGTCCGGCGCGGCCTTGCTTTCCGGCTGCGTGAGGAGGCGCGCGGGGAAGCGGAAGCCGGAATAGGCGGCGTCGAACAGCGTGCCGAACGCCCCGTCATTGAGGTAGAGCGCGTTGCCGCGGCGCGCGTCGACGCGGCCGATGACCGACTCCGCTTCGGCCACCAGCGCCCGGCCCGGCTCGCAAAGAAGCTCGCAATTATGCTTCACCGCGAGCTCGTCCGCCGCCCGCACGACCTCAGCCATGTAGTCCGTAAGCTCCGGCGGATCGGAATGCGGATAGCGGCTCGGGAAGCCGCCGCCGATGTCGATGGCGTCGACCAATACCCCCGAGGATAGGATCAGCTGGCCGACTTGGCGCAGCGCCTCCCCGAAGGCGGCCGGGACGACAGCCTGGGAGCCCACATGGAAGGTAATGCCAAGCCGCGTGGCGCGCTGGCGGGCTTTCAGCAGAAGCGCCGGCGCCTCTTCCTGCGAAGCGCCGAACTTCCCCTCGAGCGGGATGAGGCTATGCGTGTTGGGGCAGGCGATCCTGAGGAACAGGGTGAGGTCGTCGGCCCCACCGGTCTCCTCCAGCACCTTGTCGAGCTCGTCGCTGGAATCGAAGGCGAAGCGCCGGACGCCGAAATCGTGATAGGCGCGAGCGATGGCGCCGCGCGACTTCACCGGGTTCATGAAATAGAGCTCGGCGCCCTTGATCGGCGCCATGCGCTCGATCTCCACCAGCGAGGCGACGTCGAAGGCACGGATCCCGGCCTCCACCAGGGCGTCGACGACCTGGGGCGCGTCATTGGCCTTGGCGGCATAAAGCACGCGGCCCGGAAAGTTCGCGAGAAACCACTTCGCCGCGCGATGCGCGGTATGGGGCCTGAGAGCTAAAACCGGCCGCTCAGGACGGCGATGACGGAGAAGCTCCGCGGCAGAAGTGAAAACGTCCATCCCATGCGCACTCCCACACGAGATTGCCGATGTCAGTGCTGCCCTTGGGCGAGTCCGCTTGCGAGCCGGCGTGGTCCCTAAGGAATCCTGGCCCCCTTGTAAAGGAGTTTTCGTGGGCTGACCATCCTTGCATGCGCACGATCTAGGCGCCCCGCCCCCTCGCCGCGGCCCAGAGGCGGCGCGGTCGGCGGAAAAATGCCCCATCAGTTGGTCTTAGCGGCCACCGCCAGGACCGGCGTCGCCACACTGGAGTAAACAGGCTCCTGCAAGAGCCCGAAGGTCTTGCGCGCCGAGAGCCG
Source organism: uncultured Methyloceanibacter sp. (assembly GCA_964530895.1). Lineage (GTDB taxonomy): Bacteria > Pseudomonadota > Alphaproteobacteria > Rhizobiales > Methyloligellaceae > Methyloceanibacter. The sequence goes on from CAZHCN010000010.1 coordinate 11,430, forward strand.
CACCATGGCCGCCGTATAGGCGTAGATCTCCGCGCTATCGACCATGCCGTCGCCATTGCCCACCGGATAGAGATCGGCGCTGCCAGCGAGCCCCTCGATCACATAGCGGGTGAAAAGGCCGATGTCGTAGGTCGTGTCGAGAAGCCCGCGCTGGCCGTGGTCCGTGGCGGACAGCACGGTCACCGTCGAAAGCGGCTGGGCCGGCAATACACTTTTTGTCGTCTCGGGCAGATTGGGCGGCAACACGAAGTTGCCGTGGTCGCGCCCATACTCGCTCTCGAGCAGGACAAGCACGGACTTGGCCTTCAGCGCGGCGAGATTTGCGTAGAGGGTCGAGAGCGGGTAGCCCCCCTGCTCCTCGCGATACGGCTCGGCGTCGACCGGCAACAAATAAGTCTCGCTGTGGCTCGAATTGGTGGCGCCGTGGCCCGAATAGTAGACGACCACCTTTGCGTCGGGCTGGGCGCGGACCAGACGAGCGAGCTCTCCGTCGGAGCCCGGCACCGGGCCGAACACGCGCTCGAGATCGACCTTGCGCGCGTCCCGCACGTCAATGATGCGGTCCTGACGGTAGCCGAGATGCTCGGTGAGGAAGGCATACATGGCGCCGGCGTCGCTCCGCGCGGTCTCGGCCGGCGGCAGATTCTCGTAAGTGCTATTGCCGATGATCACGGCGATGGCCGAGGGATCCTCGGCCGCGGGCGGGAGCGCCCGGTACAGCTCGCGGATACGGGTGAAGGACTTCACCACATTGCCGTTGCCGCTTCCCGGCCGTGGAAGCTGGCGCGGCGGCACGCTGCAAAGCTCGAAATGTCCCTCACGCTCGATGCGCCGCACGTCGTCGAGTGACAAATGCCCCTGGATCTGGACGCAGGAGCGGCACCAAACCACCCCGTAATGGTTCTGCAAATCGTCGAGCTGGGCCTGGCCGAGCCCCTTGGGCGGCGGCAGGCAGCCAGGATGACATGCGCGCGCGCTGACGCTGTCCCCATGCGCATGGCGCAAGACGCCGATCAGGTCCTCTGGCAGGCAGTCGATCTCGAGATGGGTTAGCGGTACAGGCGCTTCTTCCTCGACCACGGGTTCCGGCGGGGCTGCGGGCGCAAGGACCGCCGTTGCCGTGCCGGCATCCGCCTTCGCGTCTGCTGCGGGCGCAGGCTTCTCAGTGGGCTCGAGTTCAGTAGGCTTCTCGAGTTTGGCAGGCTTCTTCTCGGGTTCGACAGGCTTCTCAGGCTCCTTCGCCTGCGCCGCCTCCGTCACCGGCTTCTCCTTACACAGCTCGTCGAGCTTGCGCTGCACCGGCTCGGCCAGAAAATCGCCGTAGGCCTTCAGCCCATGGTCGTTCTTGAAGTACCAATGGGCGGTCCAGGTCTCCTCGTTCGCCTTGCCGTCGATCGGCCCCTTGTAGTAGCCGAGCTTGGCGAAGCAGCGCTGCACCCGTGCAATCGCTTCTGCTCTCGTGTCTTGATGCTCGGCCGCAGGCGCCGCCTCCGTCTCCGGCGTCACCACGGCGGTGCGGGCCGCGCGGGTCGCGGGGTGGCTATGTGCCGGGGCGGGAACCGCACGGGGCGCCGCTTGTGCCGTTCCCGCACCGCCCGGCAACGGCTTGGCGTAGGACACGCAAGCGAAGGCCGCCGCGCCCACAGCCAGGACGAGCCCGAATATCAGGCACCGCCCGCGTCTCAAACTCCCCGCCATGAAATACCTCAACGCAAAACATACGCGATCGCGCAAGAATGCGCGCGCCGCTTCAACACATTCGCTCAACTCGACAGCAAGAGCCAGGCCAAGCCGCACCATTCAGGCAGCCACCCCATCAACGCTAACCGGCGATGGCGGCAAGAGATTGGCGAGCCGCCATTAAACTCCGCTCAGCGGACCACCAGCTTGATGGCCGTGCGGGCCAAAACCTCGGAGTCGTCGTCTTCCTGCCCGCCCCCGCCGGCCTCGAGCGCCGCCTGGCTCGCTTTCTGCCCGGCGGCGACCTTCGATGCGCCCTCCACCACGATCTGGCGGGTCAGGAACTCGCGATAATTCCCGAGTGGCGTGAATTGCCGCGTCGCAAAGTCGTGCTCGATCCCGTCGGCCCCGACCCCGGTCGCGTTGCAGATGGCGATGACGGTCTCCGTGCCCGGATCCTTGAGCCGGAACTGGAACGGTGCATCCTCGCCCGGAAACTTCACTTCCCTGTTGGCGGGCAGCAAATTGTCCTGCTGGAACGAATTTGGGAAGATCACGGTGCCGTTGCCGTCAGCTTCCACGTTGATCAGCGTGAGATGGCAGGGCGCGCTCGACGTGATGCTAAACACCGGCAAATCGTTCACGCGGTACGCGCTCTTGTCGGAGGTGAGCGCGAGATCGAAATCGTCGAACGTCGCTTCGCTTTCGTCCTTGGTTTTCGCCACGGCCGTCGGCGTCAGGGCGGCGACCCGGATCGGCTTGTTGTCGGAGACTCTATCGACGAGGTCGCCAAACTCGGCCTCGAGGATTTGACGCGGCAGCACGCCCTGTTCAAGCCGCCGCTTCATGCGGCCGGCTTCATCGCCGGCCCTGGCCAGACCTTGGGCCAACGCCTCTGCCGTCAGCCCATACTCCGCCGCCGCGATCCTAAGATCGACCGACTTCTCATAGGCCCTGGACAGGAAGTTGATGCTCTCCACCCCTTGCGTTTGGGAGTCCAGCTCTGGATCGAGACCGGCTGCCACCATCGCCGTGCGGAACCGCTCGGCATCCTTGTCGAGGAGCATCTTCATCTCCTCGTGCGGCGCATAAAGCGCCTCGACCTTCTTGCGAACGTCCTCGGGGAAGCTGCGATCCCGCAGCACTTGCGCGCGGATGTCGTCGGTCGCCTGGCGGATGCCCTGATTGTGGCAGCCGAAGCACGAGATCGCGTTCGTCACGGCGCGGTCGCGCTGACTATCGTCGAGCACGATCTCCGTCGGGCCCTTGACGAGACGCTCGCCGTCATTCGTGTTCAGGTAGTAGCCCTGAAATCCGTTCGGCAGGCTGAAGATGGTCTCGCCGCCGTCATGTTTGAAGGCGTCGTGTCCGTAGGGTCCCAGCGGATGGACGAACAGACTTTGCTCTGGCTTGTCGCCTTTGAAGTCGTAAGAGGTCCAGAAATAGCCGGTGGGGACGGCATGGCGCTCGATCAGACGATTGTGCTTGGAGACACCCGATTTCTGAAAGCCCGCGCGCCGGGCAAGCGACGTCTCGATATCGGCTTTGACGTCGACGCCCTCGAGACGCTCAAGCTCGGAGAAGGTCTCGGGCAGTTTGAGCAGATCGTAATAGAGCGGCGGCCGCGAAGCCGTGAAAGCGAGCCAGTCGCCCCGCACCCAAGGGAGCTTCGTGCCGGTGATCGCCGCCACGGTGTCGTAGGCCGGCACATCCGGCTGCATGCCATAGGGATAGAGACCGGCGATGCGCGCCCAGTCCTCAGCGCTCCAGGCGAGATCGGCGAGATTGAGAGCGATGATCGTCTGCTGTGGATCGATCGTGCGCATCCTCAGGACGTCAGGCTGGCGGCTCAGACTGTTGAGCAGTTTCACCACCCCCTGGCGGTAGCGCGCCATATCGGCATCCGAAGCGCACGCATTATAGAAGTGCGTCAGCGTGACGTAGCGCATGCCCTGGCGCCGGCGCTCGTCCTGCGCGGCGATATCCCTGGCGATCGCGGCGGCCACCGCCGCCTCGTCGATCGGCTCGCGGCTCGCGCACGCCGCAACGACCGTGTTGCTGAGCCCCTTGATCCAATCGTAGACGGCTTTGACATCCGCCTCCGTGGGGTCGGCGTCGCACTCGAACTCCTGGTAGCAGTCGTACGGCATGTCCTTCTTGGCGATCTGGATAAAGAGACCCGAGCCGTCAGGGTTGCCCGGAAGGATCAGATCGGGATCGCGCGCGATCTCATCGAGCTTGAGGATGTTGCCGAAGTTCTTGGCGGGCTTTTGCCGCCGCAACGTGGGGCCGGCCTGGTGGCAGCGGGCGCAGTTCTTCTTCAGCGCATCGAACGCGGCCAGCGCCAACGCATCCTGGGGCACGGCAATACCAGTGCTACCGGTGTCTTCCGTGGAGGCTGTCTCCGCGGCGCCCGGACGACCGAAGACCGCCGCCATGCCTGCCAGCACGGCGAGCGTGACAAGCGCCAAGCGCGAGCGCCACGTCATGAAGACCTCCCTGGGCCGGACTCCGGATCTTTTCCGTCCCCTGTAAGAGGGTCCAAGTGAACCCCGGATGAACGTCAGACGCTAGTCTTGGCTATCATCGTCGCCCGACGTGGTCTTCGATTTCTTTACGCCATTCGGGTGCGGCGGCAGCGATTTGAGGAAGGCGGCGATGGCATCGCGATCCTCCGGCGTCAGTCTCGCCATATTCTCCTGCACCGGCACCATGGCATCGCCAACCGTGTCGAAGTCGGGCGTGTTCCCGGTCTCCAGCAGATAGGCGATGTCCTCTTGGGACCAATCGCCGATGCCGTCGTCGCTCGGCGTGATGTTCGGCACCGTGCCATCGCCGTCAGGGCTGCGCGCGCCAGCAAAGCCTTTCGACGGGATGATGCCGCCGAATATATCGCGCGGCGAATGGCACTCCGCGCAGTGGCCTGGACCCAGCACGAGATAGGCGCCGCGGTTCGTCGCGTCGCTCGCGTGCGGATCGGGCGTGAAGGTCTTGCCGTCGACATGCCGCCTCTGGAACAGGCCGATCCCGCGACGAATGTTGTAGGGAAATTTGAGCGCATGCGGCGGCGGCTTGCGGTTCACCACCGGCAGCGTGTCGAGATAAGCCTTGAGGTCGATCAGGTCCTCATAGGTCATGCGCTGATACGAGGTGTAGGGGAACGCCGGATAGAGATGGACGCCGCCCGGCGCGATACCGCGCTTCATGGCGTTGACGAAGTCGAGCGTCGTCCACTTGCCGATACCCGTCTCTTTGTCCGGCGAGATGTTCGGCACGTAGAAGGTACCGACGCCGGTCTTGAGACAGCGCCCACCTGCGAGCACCATCTCATCTTTGATATCGAGATCGTCGCACGCGCCTTTCGGCACCGCATGGCACTCGGCGCAGCCGCCGGCGATGAACATATATTTCCCGTTCGCGAGGTCCGGCGCATGGTCGGGAAGCGCGGAGGCAGGCACCGTCTGAGGCATGGTCAGTAGGTAGAAGGCGATCGCGCCAGCAGCGAAGAGCGCGAGCAGCGCCAGCAGTCCCTTGCGCAAGGCGTGTTCTCCCGGATCGCCCAACCTTCAAAAGAGAGTCGCACTCTGTCCGCCGCAGCCTTCCACAGCCGCTCGCACGGCTCAAGGCATGGGCATCTCGCGCCCCTCGCCCAGCACGTCCCATCCGCGCTGCACGGCGGGCCGCTCGGCGATCGCTACGTACCAGCGCTTCACGTTGAGGTAGTCGGCGAAGTCCACTGTCTGCCACTCGAAGCGCGATATCCACGGCCAGATGGCGACGTCGGCGATCGAATAGTCGCCGGCGACATACTCGACTTCGGCGAGCCGCGCATCGAGCACGCGCCACAAGCGCTTCGCCTCCTTGGAGTAGCGCGCCTCGGCGTAAGCGCTCTTGCCAGGATTGAACTTCACGAAGTGATGCACCTGGCCGAGGAACGGACCGGCGCCCCCCATCTGCCACATGAGCCATTCCACCACGCGCCACTTGGCCGGGAAGTCTTGGCTCCAGAGCTTCCCGGTCTTCTCGGCGAGGTAGAGCAGGATTGCACCGGACTCCATCAGATGGAGGCCGTTGTCGGTATCGATGATGGCCGGAATCTTGTTGTTCGGCGACACCCTGAGAAAGTCCGGATGGAACTGGTGGTCCTTGGTGATGTCGATGGGATGAACGCGGTAAGGAAGCCCGACCTCCTCCAACATGATCGAGATCTTCTGCCCGTTGGGCGTCATCCATGTGTAGAGCTCGATCATTCCCTCGTTCCCCGTTCAAACTTTTGTTGCACTGCGATCATCTGCACGAGAAACGGCCGCGCCGTCAAAGAGTGCACTGCAGCGCAAATGTCTTACTTCGCAGTTGCGGAAAATTTGATTCATCCAGTCTTCATTCTCCCGCCTCCCTATCGCCCAGATCAAGTCGCGGCGGCGCCACAGCGGGGTGTTAGCCAAGAATCACGAGCGTCGCAGAACGATGCGTGCGCGGAGGGGAGGAACCGATGCTCAATTGTGCCCATCTCGATAATCAAAACCAGAAGGGCGCCGCGCCGAGCCAAACGAGCTTCGCCCGCTACGCCATCTACTTCACGCCACGACCCGGAACCGCACTCGCGGCATTCGGACGCTCTTGGTTCGGCCGCGCCAATGACGGCGCAACGTTGGAGGCGTTCTCCACCACGGGCCTGCCGAGCTCCGGCTTCGCGAAGATTGCCTCGGTGCCGGGCCGCTATACCGGCCTGCATGCACTCTTCCGGGCGCCATTCGGCCTGCGCGACGGTGTCGGTCTCGATGACTTGAAGGCGCGGCTCATTACGTTCGCCGCACGCCGCAAGCCGGTCGAGACCGGACCGCTCACACTCGCGCGCTGCGGCCGCTACCTCGTCTTGCGTCCCATCGAGCCGATGGCGGCATTCGACTGGCTCGCTACACAATGCGTCAGCGCCTTCGAGGACTTCGCCGCTGATCCCAACGAAGCCGATGGCGACGAGCATCCGCATCTCAGTCCCTATCAACGGCTTCTGTTGAAGAGCTTCGGCCACCCCCACGTGATGAGCGAGTATCGTTTCTCCATCACGCTCACCGGCCCGCTCGACACGAGTCACCTGGAGCGGGTGTCGCAAGCGCTATGGCCCGTGATCGAGGAAATCTGTGCCGACGGCGTCACCGTGGACGGACTTTCCCTGTTCGGCGATACCGGCGGCCGCACTCCCATGCGCATGATCGGGCGCTACCGCCTCGGCGGCTAAGACCGGCCTGCCGTCTGGCAGGCAGTTTCGGCGCGGGCCTAAGTTTTGACACACCGCTCCGCCACCCTCGCTCCGCTGGGGAAAAAGCGGGGGTTCTGATGCCCGATTATGGGGAAATCCTGGCGTTTCTCGCCGACAATCCGCCACACCTCGAAGCCGAGCGCGAGCTGCATGCTTCGCTGCTGGAACTGCTCGCCAAGTGCCTGCGCTCCAAGCAGGTGTTGACCGGCGAAGACGGCGAAGAGGATCGGGACCACAGCCGAATTCGCTGGGTGAGCGTCAACTGACCGCTTCGGCAGAATTGACCCTTATCAAGGTGTGCGCCCCAGATTGATTTAGGCCAAACTTCGCGGACTTGGCCGGGGCGGGGCATGACCTTGGCATTTGCGTGCAAGGGCGCCGGGGTGCTATTTGAACGTTTGGATGGGTCTGCCTGGGCGCTGGATCGACCAGCATTTTCGCATTGTTTCGAGGGAGTTGACCTACACCATGAGGGAAAGCGTGGCGGTAAAGCACTCAGACGCTGAGGTGGCGAAGAGTTCGGCGGAGGATATCGTCCGGACGTTCTCGCAAAGCGTCGCAAACGGCGATCACTCCGATCAGCCTTATCCCCATTGGGTATTGAAGGGATGTTTCCCGGGCGACACCATCGAGGACATCCTCGCCCTTCCCTTCCCTGCACCCTCTCTCGAGGGCGTGTCGGGCAAGCGGGAACTCCACAACAACACGCGCAAATATTTCGATGCCGAGAATCGGGAGGCTTTCCCGGTTTGTGAGGCCGTGGCCGAAGCCTTCCAGGACAAGCGCGTTACCGACCTGATCGAGAAGACGTTCGGCACCAAACTCGACGGCACCTATCTGCGCATCGAGTTCGCCCAGGACACTGACGGCTTCTGGCTCGAGCCCCACACCGATCTCGGCGTGAAGTCCTTCACCATGCTGCTCTACCTGTCCCGGGACGAGGATCACAAGAATCTCGGCACCGACATCTACGACGCCGACAAGAACCATGTTGGGCGCTCGCCCTTCGCCTCCAATGCGGCGATGGTCTTCGTCCCGTCGAGCGACACCTATCACGGCTTCGAGAAGCGGCCGATTCCGGGAGTGCGCGTCTCGCTCATCATCAACTACGTCACCGACGAGTGGCGCGCCCGCGAGCAGCTTGCCTTCCCGGAGGCGCCGATCGCCTGACCGCGTCGCGTGAAGAATTCGAATTGCAAATGGCCGGGCTCGTCCCGGCCATTTCATTTATTGTCACCCACCGACAGTAACGACGGGAGGCGTAACGCATGAGCAAAATCGCTTGGATCGGGCTCGGCGTGATGGGCTATCCCATGGCCGGCCACCTCAAGACGCGTGGACACCACGATGTCACCGTCTTCAACCGCACCCAGAAGAAGGCAAATGCTTGGGTTGCGGATTATGGCGGCACGCACGCCCCCACACCGGCCGAAGCCGCTGACGGCGCCGATTTCGTGTTCACCTGCGTCGGCAACGACGACGATCTCCGCGAGGTGACCCTAGGACAGGACGGCGCTTTTCATGCGCTGAAAGCCGGCGCCGTCTTTGTCGATCACACCACCGCCTCGGCGATCATCGCCCGCGAGCTCCACGCGGCCGCACAGGAACGCGGCGCCAACGCCCTCGATGCGCCGGTGTCGGGCGGGCAATCCGGCGCCGAAGGCGGCACGCTTACGGTCATGGCCGGCGGCGACGAACCGGCCTTCGCCAACGCGAAGCCGGTGATCGGAGCTTACGCCCGGGCCGTCAATCTCATCGGGCCCGCGGGCTCCGGCCAGCTCACCAAGATGGTCAATCAGATCTCTATCGCCGGCCTGATCGAAGGGCTTGCCGAGGCGCTTCATTTTGCCAAGCGCGCCGGGCTCGACATCGAGAAGGTCATCGCCACCATCTCGAAAGGCGCCGCACAGTCCTGGCAGATGGACAATCGCTGGCAAACCATGGTCGAAGGCAAGTTCGACTTCGGCTTCGCTGTCGATTGGGTGCGCAAGGACTTTGCCATGTGCTTCGACGAGGCGCGTCGCAATGGCGCGAGCCTACCCGTCACGGCACTCGTCGATCAGTTTTATGCGGAGGTGCAGGAGATCGGCGGAAGGCGCTGGGATACGTCGAGCCTTATCGCACGGCTTGAGCGGAAATAGGCTGGGCCCGCTTCTCTTCGGCGGCGTAGTCGAGCGGCAACGCCGTGCTGAACTTGATCTGCTCCATGGCGAAGGCCGAGCTCACGTCGGATAGCTCGATCCTGGCGATCAGCCGCTTGTAGAACGCGTCGTAGCGCTCGATGTCCGGCACGACGACGCGAAGCAGATAGTCCACCTTCCCGCTCATGCGGTAGAACTCGACCACCTCGGGAAAGTCCTCGAGAGCCGCGTGGAACCGCTCGAGCCATTCTTTCGTATGGTGGCTCGTGGTGATCGACACGAACACCGTCACCCCGACATTGACTTTCTTGGGATCGAGCAGCGCGACGCGCCGTTCGATCACCCCCTGCTCCTCGAGCTTCTGGATGCGGCGCCAGCACGGCGTCGTCGAGAGCCCGATCTGCTTGCCGATCTCGGCTACGGGTAGAGTGCAGTCCTTCTGCAAGATATCGAGGATCTTGCGGTCCATGCGGTCGAGCATTGCGGGGGCCAGAAGAAAGATATCGATAGATTTCCGCGAAGCAGGGAAACTCGTTCCACTTTTCCCCGTCTCTTTCGCTTATAGATAGATTATTTTTCCAAATCCCGCAAGACTAGAGAAGCTTCCGGACTTCGCGCCGCAGGACCGGCAGGAGCTCCGCCTCGAACCAAGGGTTCCTGGTAAGCCACGCATTGTTGCGCCACGAGGGGTGCGGCAGCGGTAGCACCCGCGGCCGCACCTTGGTCTTCAGATGCTCCCGCCAGCGCAGCATCGTCTCTTGCAGAGTCTTGCCCTTCGCCGCGCCGAGATGAAAGTCTTGGGCGTAGGAGCCGACGGCGAGCACAAGCTCGAGCCCCGGCAGCGCCGCGAACAGTTGCCGGTGCCACAGCCCGGCACATTCGCGCCGCGGCGGCAGATCGCCCCCTTTCGCATCCTGTCCCGGGAAGCAGAAGCCCATAGGCACGATGACGACGCGCGCCTCGTCGTAGAACTCGTCCGGCGTCACGCCCATCCAGTCTCGCAGACGATCGCCGGAAGGATCGGTGAACGGTTTGCCCGAGGCGTGCACCCGTGTGCCCGGCGCCTGACTGCAGATCGCAAGGCGCGCCGTCGCACTCGCACGCAAGACAGGCCGCGGCTCGTGCGGCAGCGGCTTGCCGCGAGGGTTTTCCACGCAAACGCGGCAAGCGCGGATAGCGGCGAGCACATGATCGAGCTCAGCCATGGCAGCCCATCAACCCGGCGGCGATCGAAGATCGAGGACCATACCGTCTTCGGCGACCAGATAGCGGGATGCATCCACCTTGCCGAGTTCGGCAAGCATCTCCTCGCCCATATGCGTGAGGAGCACCCGCTTGGCGCCGAGCTTCCCGTAATGAGCGTCGATCGTCTTGTAATCGAGATGGATAGGAAGCGTCACATCGTACTGAAAGCATTCGCTGATGAAGAGATCCGCATCGCGCGCCACGTCGCACAATACCTCGACCCAGCCTGTATCTCCGGTGAACGCGAGCACCTTGTCGTCGATTTCGAATCTGAGCGCGTAGGGCGGCGCACCGGACGGGTGATGCACCTCGAAGGGCGTGACCGTGATGCGTTGCACCTCGATCGGCGTCTGCTCCTCGTACTCGACGAAGACCAAGTCAAAGTCCCGCGTCGCCGTGGTGGCGTTCGGATAGAGCGCTTCCGCCACCGTGACAAACCGGTCCTCGATGCCTTTGGGACCCGTGACCACCAAAGGCCGCGTGCGGTTGCTCACATACTTGGCGTCGATCAGGAGCCAGGGAAGACCGCCGAAATGGTCGCCGTGGAGATGGGAGACGAATACGGTATCGATATCGTTCGGACTGATCCCAAGCCGGCGCATGCCGATCAGCGACGTGGTCCCACAGTCGATGAGGAACGTCGAGGCGCGCGATCGGACGCAGAACGAGGTTTGGAGGCGGCTGCCTGCGCCGAAAGCGTCGCCACAGCCGATGATGGTCAGATGCATGGAGGTCCCATCTTAGCCAAAGCCCGCTCGCCTTCGCGAGCGTCTTGATGGCCTGCAAATAGCGCCCCCTGGGCGCGGTTCAAGGTCCCGTGTCAGCCCGGGGCGACAGTAAACGTGCCGTTAGGGATTTCCGCTGATAGTTCTCGTTAAGCCTATTTGGGGGATCGGACCCGGCCAAGCTCGGGCGCTATGTCTTTGACCCTCAACGGCTTTTGTAGTGGGACAGTTGCGGGTCTATTCAGTCATGTCAGGAGGCGCGTCAGCCGAAGCCCCGCGGGTCCGTTCGGGATCGGTCAAAAACCAGAAACGGCGCGCCTACCGCAGCGTCCAAGAAGCCCGCGAAAAGCTCACCTACAAGTCAGGCCACAAGCCGGAGTTCGAATACGAACTCCTGATGATGTTCGTGAAGAACGAGCTGTCGGCCGCTGTGACGACGCCGTTGCTCGCGGTCATCGTCGCCATGGGTGCCATGTTCTGGGCGCCGCCCCGCGCGCTTCTTCTCTGGCTCTGTGCCATCTTCATTTCCAAGGGCATCTTGATTGCGCTTTGCAGGCAGTTTGCCAAAGCGCCGCGCGAAGATTCAGCCACACCCGCGTGGCGCGCCAAGATTACTTCCGCCGAATTCCTCTACGGCGTGACCTGGGCGACCGTCGCTTTCATCAGTCCCGACACGCAAAGCGAGGCCGCGCACACCTTCATTTTCGCCTCGCTCCTCGTGGTCATCTCGATGCGCATGCTGTTCGCATCGACAGTCATGCCGATCGTCTATGCCGGCACCTTGCCGATGACTGTCGCCATCGTCATCCGCTTTGCGCTCCTCGATAACCCCTTCTACTGGGCGATGGCCGCCATGGCGGTCGGCGTGCACATCTATTTCATCTGGCTGATGAACGGCTTCAACTCCACCGTTCTCGCCATGCTGGAATACCGCGCCGAGAAGGACGCGCTGATCGCCGAGCTCGAACAATCGAAGTCGATCTCCGACGACGCGCGGCTGCGCGCCGAGGAAGCCAATCTCGCCAAGTCGCGTTTCCTCGCCACCATGAGCCACGAGCTGCGCACTCCGCTCAACGCCATCCTCGGCTTCTCGGAGATCATGCGAGGCGAGATTCTGGGTCCGCACGCCAACCCGACCTACAAGGAGTATGCGAGCGACATCCATGAGAGCGGCCAACACCTGCTCACCCTCATCAACGAGATCCTCGACATCAGCCGCATCGAGGCGGGCCGCTACGAGTTGCACGAAGCGCCCCTCGCGCTAGCCGATGTCGTCGAGGATTGTCACCGTCTGATGCGGCTCCGCGCCGAGAACAAAGGTCTCAAGATCGTCGAGTCGTTCGAGGAGAACCTGACGCAGCTCTGGGCGGACGAACGGGCCGTCCGGCAGATCTGCCTCAACCTCCTGTCAAACGCTATCAAGTTCACGCCGAGCGGTGGCACCGTCACGCTCAAGATCGGCCGCACCCCGCTCGGGGGCCAGTTCCTGAGCGTGAAGGATACGGGCCCCGGCATCCCCGAAAACGAGATCCCCCGTGTGCTGCGGAGCTTCGGCCAAGGGTCCCTCGCCCACCAGACGGCGGAAGGCGGTACGGGGCTTGGCCTGCCCATCACCAAGGGGCTCACCGAGTTGCATAAGGGCACCTTCGAGCTGAAGAGCAAGCTGCGCTACGGGACCGAGGTGACCGTTACATTCCCCCGCAGCCGCGTCATGGAGGCGCTGCCACGCCTTGCCGAGCCCGGTGAGGAGGAGCCGGAGACGCCGCAGCAAGCGCCGTGGCGAAGCGCACGCGACAAGCGCGCAAGCTAGCCTCGCTGCGTTGTTCCGGTGGGGTATTTGCCCTACCCCGCCAGACCGCTTACATAGGTCCGGGGCCCAATAGCCACGGAATCTCGCCGCCTTTGGAAACGCCTTGCGTCAATATCTGCCTGCTCGACGAGACGTCGGGGCTATGCGTCGGTTGCGGCCGCACCGGCGATGAGATCGCGCGCTGGGTCGAGATGACGCCCGATGCCCGGCGTGCCATCATGGCGGTCTTGCCCGAACGCCTGGAGCGCCTGGAGCGTCTGGCCGAAGCGGAAAGTTCGCGCGCGTGACCACTTGGATCGCCCTGTTCATTCTCGCCCTCGGCGCCATCATGCTGGTGAGCGACGACAGCGGCATGATCGCGGGGCTGGACGCGACGACCTTCGGCTATTTGGTGCTTATGCTTGCCCTGCTTGTCTATGTCGGGGGGGCGCTCATGACGCGCTATGCCGGCGGCGCGAGCGCGATGATACGCGATGCGGTGACCTGGCTGGCGCTTGGGCTCGGCCTGGTCACGCTCTACGCCTATAAGGAGGAGCTCACGCCCCTTGCCGCGCGTGTGGTGGGCGAGCTCCTGCCCGGCACGGCGATGACAGTCGAGGAGAGCGCCAATGGGCTCACCGAGGTCAAGATCCGACGCCGGCTCGACGGGCATTTCACCGCCACCGTGGACGTCAACAACAAGTCGATCTCGATGATCGTCGACACCGGCGCGACGTCCATCGTGCTTACCCCCGCGGACGCGAAGAAGGCCGGCATCGATATCGATAAGCTCACCTATCGGATTCCGGTTCTGACGGCCAACGGCCGTACAATGGCGGCGAGGATCCGCCTCGATAAGGTCGGGATCGGACCCCTGGACCGCACCAAGGTCGAAGCCCTGGTGGCAAAGCCCGGGGCGCTGACCCAGAGCCTGCTCGGTATGAGTTTCTTAAGCCGCCTTCGCTCCTATGAGTTTTCCGGCGATTTCCTGACCCTGCGCGGCTGAAATCCGCGGAAAACAGTTGATTCCGGAGCGAGGCGTTTTGCGTTCGTCCACCAAACATATGCTGCTGGAGGCCATGCAGTGGGGCGCTCTCGCCCTCGGCATTGTCGCCTTCGTCTACTTCTTCGACGACCTGCGCGCGGTCGTCCGTCCGGCCGGCCTGCCGAGCCTCGCCGAGGCCACGCGGGACCAGCCAGCCGACAGCGAGGAGAGGAAGGGGGGCTTCGACCGTAAGGTCAGGCTGAGGGCCGACGCCAACGGTCACTTCGTGTTCAAAGCGGCTGTCAACGAGCGCCTGGCCAACTTTGTGGCTGACACGGGCGCCACTTATGTCGTGCTGACCTACGACGATGCCGAGCGCCTTGGCTTGTCACCGCACAGCCTCGACTTCTCCGCTCCGGTCCAGACCGCGAACGGCATCGCCCGCGTCGCACCGGTGACTTTGGACCGCGTTCGTGTGGAGGACATCACGGTCCGCAACGTTCCGGCCGCCGTCGCCGAGAAAGGCGTGCTCGGCACCAATCTTCTCGGCATGAGCTTTCTCGGGCGCCTCAAGAGCTTTCAGATCCAAGGCAACGAGCTCATCCTCGTCCAATAGCGGCGCGGACAAGGCCCGGCTTCAAACGACAGGCACCCCGCCTGGATGCTTGGCCTTGTGCTCGGGCTCGACATGGATGGTGACCACAGCATCGGGAACGTCGGCTTTGATCGCTTCCTCGATACGGTCGCAAATGGCGTGCGACTCGGCGACGCTCATGTCGCCGGGCACCACGAGATGGAACTGCACGAAGGTCGCCCGCGCGGCGTGGCGGGTCCGGAGGTCGTGCGCCTCGATCGCACCCTGCGCTCCCGCCGAGATCGCCTGACGGATCTTCTCCAGCTCGTCCTCGGGAACCGCCTCGTCCATGAGCCCGCCGATGGACTGGCGCACCAGGACCCATCCCCACCACAGAATGTTCAGCGCGACGATCACCGCCATCAGAGGATCGAGGAGCAGCCAGCCGGTGAGCGTCACGAGCGCGACGCCGACGAACACGCCGACCGAGGTCGCGACATCCGTTAAGAGGTGACGCGCGTCCGCAAGCAGTGCGGGGGATCGGTTGCGGCGTCCGGCACGGAACAGAACAGCGCACCAGAGCCCGTTGACGGCCGTGGCGACGCCATTGAACAGGAGACCGATGGCAGGCGCCTCGATCGGCCGGGGCGCGATGAAGCCGAAATAGGCCTTCTGGAGGATGGCGATCGCGGCGATTACGATCAGAACGCCCTCGACAACGGCCGAAAGATACTCGGCCTTATGGTGGCCGTAAGGGTGGTTCGCATCCGGTGGCCGTGCGCTGACGCGTATGGCGATGAAGGCCGTAACCGCCGTCGCCACGTTAACGATGCTCTCCAGGGCGTCCGAGTAGAACGCGACGCTTCCCGTGAACAGGTAGGCCGCATATTTCAGCGCGAGGACGAGAACGCCGATGCCGATACCCGCGAACGCGAGTTTGATCACTTTCTTCATGGCGGCTCGTTCGGACTGCGCGGGTGCGGCGACTCTGGGGCGACCCGCAAGTGGTGCAGAGGCTCCTAGGGGTCCAGAAGGCCCTATGCAAGCCCTCTCTTTTCGATTGCAACTCGCTTGCATTGGAAGCGTGGCGTAGGGACGTTCCCTGCTATAGGAACCTCGCGCCACGCGCCGCGATTGTTATATAAGCCCGAAACTCGAAAACTCAGGGGGGGAAGAATGTTTCCCAAGCCGCGCCAAGACCTCGTTCCCAATACTGCCGAATTCGAGCGCCTGCCTCTCGTCAAGGCGACCGGTTTTCGCGAATACGACGCGCGGTGGCTCTATCCGCAAGAGATCAACCTGCTCGGCATGGAGGCCGTGGGCCTAGGGCTGACCACGCTGATGCGCGAGCGCGGCGTTCCGATCCGCATCGTGGTCGGCCACGACTTCCGCTCCTACTCGTCGGCCATCAAGGCGGCGCTGACCACGGGGCTGCTCGCCGGCGGCGCCGAGGTCCACGACATCGGGCTGGCGCTCTCTCCCATGGCTTATTTCGCTCAGTTCGATCTCGGCGTTGAAGGTGTCGCCATGGTCACGGCCAGCCACAACGACAATGGCTGGACCGGCATCAAGATGGGCATGGAGCGGCCACTCACCTTCTCGCCCGAGGACATGACGGCGCTGAAGGAAATCGTGATGGGAGCGAAGTTCGCGCCCTACCACGAAGGCGCCCGCTACATCTACGTGCCGGACATGCCCGAGCGCTACATGGCCGACCTGCTCAAGCACGCGAAGCTGAAGCGCATGCTGAAGGTCGTCGTCTCATGCGGCAACGGCACCGCCGGCGCGTTTGCGCCGCGCGTCCTCGCCGAGCTCGGCTGCGAGGTGATCCCCCTCAATTGCGACCTCGATTACACCTTTCCCGCCCACAACCCGAACCCGGAAGACCTCAGCATGCTCGATGCCACGCGAGATGCGGTGCTCGAGCATAAGGCCGATCTTGCGCTCGTATTCGACGGCGACGGCGACCGTTGCGGCGTCGTCGACAATAAGGGCGAGGCAATCTACGCCGACAAGGTCGGCGTAATGCTCGCCCGCGATATCTCCGCGCTCAACAAGGACGCCCATTTCGTCGTCGATGTTAAGTCGACCGGCCTCTTCCAAACCGATCCCGTGTTGCAGGAAAACGGCGCGAAGACGGTCTATTGGAAGACCGGCCATTCCTACATCAAGCGCTACAGCCACCAGACCGGCGCCCTCGTCGGCTTCGAGAAGTCCGGTCATTTCTTCTTCAATCCGCCCCTCGGCCGGGGTTATGATGATGGTCTTGTTGCTGCGCTCGCGGTGCTCGACATGCTCGACCGCAATCCGGACAAGACCCTTGCCGATCTCAAGAACGCCCTGCCGCGCACGTGGCAGTCGCCCACCATGTCGCCGCATTGCGCCGACGAGGTGAAATACGAGGTGGTCGATCGCGTGGTGAAGCATTTCGAGGACGTCGCCGCGAACGGCGGCAAGCTTGCCGGTCAGAAGATCCGCGACCTGATCACGGTCAACGGCATCAGGATCGTGCTCGACGACGGCACTTGGGGCCTGGTGCGCGCCTCGTCCAACAAGCCGGAGCTCGTGGTCGTGGTCGAGAGCCCCACGTCGGAAGCGAACATGCGCGCCATCTTCGCCGAGATCGACAAAGAGCTCGCCAAGCAACCTGAAGTCGGGGAGTACAATCAGAAGATCTAGGGAGGTTTCATGCGATCGAACGCAACAGAACCGTCAGATCTCTGTCGCAAATCTGCAAAACGAATCTGCTCTTTTGCCGGTCTGTGATGATCAACCTCGATTACCCCAGCGTCGTCTTTGCAGCAGGCCTCATCGTCGGCGTGACGCTCGACCTTCTCCTGCTGCGCACGCTTCTCGCGCCCCCCTTCCGCATTTGGCCCACGCCCGAACCGGGAAGCTGGCAGAGCCTCACCTTCTGGGGGCTGTTTCGCGGCGGGATGGTCCTGACCTTCGTCGTCGCCATCCTCGATTGGAATGCGACGCCCCTGCTCGATTGGACCCGCTTCATCGTCGGCCTGCCGCTCGGCCTTGGCGGCTTGCTCATTACCGTGTGCGGCTATTTCAATCTCGGTCTCGGCAACACCTATTGCGGTTCGGATGGCCTGGTGAGCCATGGCCTTTATCGCTTCAGCCGCAATCCGCAATATACCGCTTCGATCGTCGGGTTGATCGGCCTGTCGATCGGCGCCAACTCGATTCTCACCATCGTGCTGTCATGCGTGATGATCGGCGCCTATGTCCTCATGTCCCTGGTGGAGGAGGACTGGCTGAAGCAGCACTATGGCGCGAGCTATCGCGCTTATTGCGAGCGCACCGCCCGCTTCCTCGATCTTCAAGGTCTGATCCTGGCCATAGGCGATCGCAAGAAGCCGTCGCGCCAAACGGGCTGAGCCGGCGCGCCGCTCGAACGTTGGGAAATTGAATTCGTCATGACCGGGCACAGGCTCGGATCGACATTCAGATTCGGGGTGCCCGGCATGACGAGATTGGTTACAGCAGCGGCGCCGCTACTCGGCAGCTACAGCGCGGTAACTCTCACCCGACACGATGTCCCGCGCCTGCTTCAGCACCGCAACGCCGGCGCCGTCGAGATGGGCGTTCTCGGCGAGATGACGGCGGAAGGCCCGCGCCCGTGGCCGTCCGTGATAGAGCCCGAGGATGTGGCGGGTCATGGCGTTGAGCCGGACCCCGCGGGCAAGCTCCCGCTCAACGTAAGGCAGGAATCGATCGAGCACCTCGTCCCGTGTCGGCGGGGTCACGTTGGTGCCGTAGAGCGCCCGATCCACCGCGGCGAGAAGATAGGGATCGGCGTAGGCCGCACGGCCCAGCATCACGCCGTCGACATGGCTCAGATGCGGCGCGGCGTCCTCGAGCGAGCCAATTCCGCCATTGATGACGATCGCAAGGTCGGGCCGGCGCGCCTTCAAGCGATGAACCCGGTCGTGATCGAGCGGCGGCACATCCCGGTTCTCCTTGGGGCTCAGCCCATCCAGCCAGGCTTTCCGCGCATGGACGATGAAGGTCCGGCAGCCGGCCAAGGCGACCGTGTCGATGAACCGGTCGAGGCTGTCCTCCGCGTCCTGATCGTCGATGCCGATACGGCACTTCACGGTAACCGGCACGGACGCGGCCGCGCCCATTGCCGCGACACATTCGGCCACGAGGTCCGGCTCCGCCATGAGACAAGCGCCGAAGCGCCCGGACTGCACGCGGTCCGACGGGCACCCGATATTGAGGTTGATCTCGTCATAGCCCCAATCCGAACCAACCCGCGCGGCGTCCGCGAGCTTCTTCGGATCGCTGCCACCGAGCTGAAGCCCGACGGGATGCTCTTCTGGGTCGAAGCCGAGCACACGCTCCCGGTCGCCGTACAGCACGGCCTCGGCCGTGACCATCTCGGTGTAGAGAAAGGCGTGGGCTGAGATGAGCCGCAGGAAATAGCGGCAGTGGCGGTCGGTCCACTCCATCATCGGCGCGACGCAGAAGCGGTGGGAGTCTGAATTCAAAGCTTAGGCTCTCTAGCAGGAATCGGTCTCTGAACATGGCGACGGAACGCAGTCCGCGCAAGCAAGCACCCTAACCGTGATTTTCGCCCCACGCATGCAGGGCTTTCAACACCGGGCCGAGCGCCCTGCCTTTGTCGGTGAGGAGGTACTCGTAGCGCGGGGGATGGGTCTCATAAAGCCGCGTGGCGATCACGCCCTGGGCTTCGAGGGTCTTCAGTCGCGCCGACAGCGTATTGGGCGCGACGCCAGGGAGTCCGGCTTCCAGTTGCTGAAACCGTAACGGTCCCTGGCGAAACAGGTCCCGCAGGATGAGCAGCGACCATTTCTCACCAATCACGTCCAGCGCCCGCGCGACCGGGCAATCTTCCTGGCCATATCCGCTTGCCATGTCAGCTGCTTAGCCACCATCGAAGGAATTGCAAGTGACTAGTTCTTGACAAGTTACTATTATAATCGTAGTTACCTGCCGGCGCAATAGGGAGTATGGTCAAATGAACGCTGTTCTGTGCGCTTTGATTGCCTTCACCGCGATTGGGATCGGTATGTGGCTTGTCTCGTTCGTGATCGAGGCTCTCCGTCCAGCGCCGAAGCCGCCCACCAAATTGCGCTGGGCGCCGAACATCCCGATCAATTCCGTGGAGGTCGACGGCAACAGGCTCCGCTACATCAAGACCGGCAAGGGTCCTGCGCTCGTCCTTCTGCACACTTTGCGCACGCAACTTGATCTGTTTGAGAAGGTCGTGCCCGAGCTCGCCAAGCATTTCACCGTCTACGCGCTGGACTATCCGGGCCACGGCTACTCCGACATTCCCAAGGCGCGCTATGACGCGGACTTCTTCGTCCGCGCGGTCGAGGGCTTTCTCGACAAGCTCGACTTGCGCGACGTCACTCTCGCCGGCGTCTCGATCGGCGGCTCGATTACCCTCATCGTCGCCGCGCGCCGCAACCCGCGCGTGGTCCGCGTGGTGGCCATCAATCCCTACGACTACGCCAAAGGCCGCGGCATGGCGCGCAGCTCGCTATTGGGCTGGGTCATCACCTACGCATCCCTCCTCCCCGTGGCCGGAGAGACGGTGATGCGGCTTAGGAACTACCTGATCATGCGCGCGGTGCTGCAAGGTGGCGTCGCCGATGCACGCAGCATCCCGCCGGTGCTATTGAAGGAGATGTACAAGGTTGGGAGCCGCCCGGGCCATTATCGCGCCTTCCTCAGCCTCCTCCGCAATGCCGAAAGCTGGGAGACGGCAGCCAAGACCTACGGCCGCATCGACGTCCCCACCCTGCTCGTTTGGGGCGAGCAGGATTGGGCGAAGCCGGCCGAACGCGAGCATGACCGCACGCTCATACCGAACGTGCAGATGACGACCTTCCCGCGCGGCGGACACTTCCTGCCCTTCGACAGGCCGCAGGAGGTGAGCGACGCAATCGTCCGCTTTGCGTCGCCTTGACCTGACAAGCTACGGACTTCAAGACCCGATGGAGGGATCGACGAACCGGACGCGTCTCAGTCTCTATTACCTGTGCGATTACCTTCTCCTCGGGGCTTCTTTCTTCTGTTTTTCCCGACGGAAGCCCCAAGAATCTTCCTATCGACTGGAGATTACGGAGACGTCTTTCCCAGAATGGCAGGCATGGCATTGGCCGGCCTTGGCACGGCCGTCTTTGCCATCATCTACACCGGTCGGAGCCGATATATCCGGCTACGCTCATCATCCGACCATTCTTTTTGGTGTGTCTTGCTGCCTTTTATTGGCTTACGCGTGATCCATTGTTCCTGGTGTTGTTCGCAATCGTTGGATTTGGCTTCGCGCTGACCCTGACGTCTTATCTCTTCGATCACTGGCAACCCAGAAGCGCCTAGTTCGGCGCGGCGTCGCCCGCTTCGGGCGCGGCCTCATCGGTCGAGGCCGGCAGCACCTTGACCTTCTCCGGCGGCGCGAGCGGATGCGGCTGGGAGTTCATGTAGGCTGCCACGTCCCATACCTGCTGCACCTTAAGCGCAGGCGCCTGAATGTTGCTCCCCGGAGGCATATTGGAGCGGATGAAGGAGGCCGCGTAGGCGATCTGC
>CAZHCN010000011.1:0-29879 GCA_964530895.1 uncultured Methyloceanibacter sp.
TTCCCGGCGCGCCGCGCAGCACAGCTCAACCCGATCGACGCGCTCCGTCACGAATAGTCGACGGCCTCACGCGGCTTGCGTGATCCATAGCCGCGCTTTCGCGGCGTCCGCCGTCGGGTAGATGCGTATCGCTCCCGGTAGAAAAATGCTGAACAACCGTGTCGCGAGACTGATCCACGCGACATCGGTGATCACCGCGACGCGGTCCCAGCGGGAGAAATGCTCCATGCCGACCTTGAAATCCTCCCACGCGGCGCCGGCATCGACGCCGTCGAATTCAGGGCCGGCCTCGTACAGCAGCCGGATTTTGTCGTGCGAGGCGAGCGCGTGCTCGACCGCCGGAACGAGCACCGTGTCGTAGTCTTTCCGGGTGATTTCGCCATGGCATTTGATGGCCACGACGTTGTCGGGAAAGCCTCTGAGCAGCTCGATCATGGCGGTCTTTGCGGTGTCTACCTAGTTAGCCTTGGTCACGCATTTCTTGTCGTCCGCGTTCCAGGCGCAGCCGAGTGCGGTGTCTGACACACAGATGGATTCGCCCCCATGCACGCCGCAGGCGTCCTGCGCGGGGGGCGGGCCGTCCACGCATCCCTTGTTTTCGGCAGCGTTGAACCAGCAGGTCGGTTCCGCCAAGCAAAGAGCCGAATCCCGGATCGCGGAGCAGCGGACCTTTTCCGCATTGGCGGAGACGTCGCCGAACATCAGGGCAAGAAGCGCGAGCGAGAACGCGATGAATGTGGCACGCATACGTGAGTCCTCTTCGGGTCAAGTGCGACGGGTCAGGACCTTTTAGCCGAACCGGACCGCGCATGAACAGCCCCGGCGGGTATCTAATCGGCCGCGGCGTTGACCGGCCTTTGGTAGGCGAAACGTCGCACCACGGCCGGCAGCGTGAGGCCTTGCACGATAAGAGTGAAAAGCACGACCGCATAGGTTGCGGCAAGGATCTGCGGCCGCTCTGCCACCAGCGGGATCGACAGCGCCAGAGCTACGGAAATACCACCGCGCACGCCGCCCCAGGTGAGGATCGGGATCGTGCCTTTCACGAAGCGCTGCCAGGCGCTGAGGATTGTGACAGGCAGCGCCACCGCGGCCAGTCTCGCCACGAAGACGATCGGCACCGCGGCGATCGCCAGAGGCACGACCGAGACGTCGAACCGCACGACCAAGACCTCGAGACCGATCAGCAGGAACAGGACCGAGTTCAGGATCTCGTCGATGAGGCTCCAGAAGTCGAACAGATAGCGCCGTGTCGTTTCGCTCATCGCATAGGTGGCGCCGCGGTTGCCGGTGATCACGCCTGTGACGACCACGGCGATCGGGCCGCTGACATGAAGCGGCTGCGCCAGCGCATAGGTTCCGGTGACGAGCGCCAGCGAGATCAATACCTCGACGGGGTAGTCGTCGATGGCGCGCATGGCGAGATAGGCGATGTACCCGGTCACGAAGCCGAGCGCGGCGCCGCCCATCGCCTCGACGAAGAACAGTCGGCCGAGTTCCACGAAATCGATGCCGCTTTCCCCCGAGCTTCCCATGGCGGCGGCGAGCAGGATCGTGAATAGCACGACGCCGACGCCGTCGTTGAACAGCGACTCGCCCGCCATGTCCATTTCCAGCGTCTTGGCCACGCGCGCCTGCTTCAGCATGGCCAGCACGGCAATCGGATCGGTCGGGCTGATCAGCGCCCCGAACACGAGCGCCCAGGCGAACGAAATGGGGACGGAGAGGATTTGACCTGCGCCCCAGAACAGCATCGCCACGACGATCGTCGAGATGATCACGCCGAACGTCGCCATGGCGCCGACCGCCCAGGCCCGGTCGCGCAGCACCGAGAGGTCGATCTGGAGCGCGCCCGCGAACAGGAGAAGGGCGAGCATCCCGTCGAGCAGCGTCGTCGAGAAATCGATCTTCTCGATGAAGTCGTGAAGGTCGGCATAGATCGCGACGTTGGGGATGAGCACCTCGAACGCGACCAGCACGAGCGACGCCACGAGCCCCATGATGAGGAGGCCGACATTGTGCGGCAGCCGCAAATAGAGGTGGTTCGCCCAAGCGAACACGGCGGTCAGCGTGAGGAGACCCGCGACGACTTCGAAGATGGAGAGCAAATCGAGCCTCTTTCGGAGGGAATCACAGCACCTGGGGGGCAGGGTAGGCGCCGGCGCGCCGGGCCGGAAGACGGCATCCCCGTAAAGTCCCGTTGCCCCCAGGATGCCGCGCGTCCCCGGATTGGCAAGGTTATTGCGAGGGATCGTCGAGATGAGGACGGAAGGCCATAAGGGCTGGAAGATACCATGCTCGATGTTGCTGTCGTGGGGGCGGAGTTTGCGGCCTAGCGCTTGCCAGGCGGCTGTCTGAGCGCGGTCTCGACCACGGAATTTTCGAAGCCCGGCCCAGGGCAGCGGGGCGGGTTTTGTCGCGTCTCTGTCCGGTTTCCGCCATCAATGTCGATCTTGGTCCAACCTGGTTTTGGCCCGAGACCGAGCCGTTCATGGCGCTCCTCGTAGGCGAGCTCAGCCTCGAGACGCTTCCCCAGACCGACGACGGCACGCTCATGGTACTGGCCGAGCCGGACAAGCCGGTCCGCAAGCTCGACAACCAGTTGGTCCATGCCGGCGCCATGCGCCTCGTCGGCGGCTTGGGCGCGCTCGTCGACGGCCTCCTGCAGCACATCCCCGAAGACCGGCTGCACCTGGAGCATGTGCTGACGGCGGTGGCCGACCGCGGCGATCATGTGGAGCTGAGCTTCCTCGTCGGCGAAAAATCCGCGGCCGTCGCCGCCAGGCGGGCGGTGCTCGCCCTGCCGCCGCGTCTCGTGGAGGAGCATGTCGCCTTCCAGCCGGACCTCGACGAGGCCCTCTTTGCCGCGATGCTTAGCACCCCGACCGCGATGGCGTCCGAGGCCAAGGCGGTGATGACCTACGGCGCGATGGCCGGCTTCTATGAGGCTTGCGGCTCGGGAAACGCCTTCGTCCATCACGAGCAGGCTGTGTTGCGGGAAATCTATGACGCCAGCATTGCCGGCCAGCACGCGCTCGGCGGCTTCCTCGCCATGTCGCCCGATCTGCGCAATTCGTTCCGTGGCGGTCTGCCGCTTCTGATCGCAAGCCAGTTCGCGCAAATCTTCGGCGCCGGCTTCGACCAGGGCGAGCTGCACCTTCAGGATTGGGCGGCCGAGCCCTATACCTGCGCAAGCCAAGATCGGCGCGAATTCGCAGCCCACGGCTTCCCCTTGAGCAGCCGCCTCCTGCAAGAGCGCCAATGGGACGGCAGGCTGATCTTCGCAGGCTCGGAGACCGCCGCGACCGGCGCTGGCCATCTCGAAGGCGCTCTCGATGCGGCCCTGCGCGCCGAAGCCATGGTGCTTCGCGACACCGCGCCTGCCGCCCCCGCCATAGATACGTCCCGCGCCGACGCAACCGCGAAGCTGCATTAGGTTCCCACATGACCGACGACACGCCATCGATCCAAGACGTCTTCGCCATTTGCGACGCCGACTTCATTCCCAACTATCGCTGCAAAGCCTTCACCCTGATGCGCCAAGACGAGAATGTGGGCCAGGTGCCTTGGCAGATCCTCATCGTCCGCTGGGGCGAGGCCTATTACGGCTACGTCAATCGCTGCCCGCACGAGAGGAACCCGCTCAACTTCGAGCGCGAGCAATATTTCGACCCGAACCGCAAGTTTCTGATGTGCGGCAAGCATGGCGCGCTGTTCGAGGTCAAGACGGGAAGATGCGTGGAAGGCCCGTGCGAAGGGGAGGGACTGGAGCCGATCAAGCTGGTGCTGCTCGACGGCGATGTCTGCGTGGCCGGTGTTCGTCTCGTCGAGGACGACAGCCCGGACGAGGATGAGACCATGGAGATCATGATCCATCCCGAGTGACGCCGGTAACAACAAAATGAGAACGGGGGAAATAACAATGTCTGAAGCAGGTCTGATCGACCGCCGGTATTTCGCCACCTATAGCGGGGTCAAGCTGCCGTTGCGCTTGGTCACGCCGATCGAAGAGCCCGCGCTTGCCAACCGCAACACGTTCATGCGCGCTTATTTCGACGAAGCGGGGCGGCTTACGGCGTGCGAGAAGGTCGTCTATGGCGAGGTGGAGTTGGCGCATCGTTACGAGTACTACGCCAGCGGCGCGTTGAGGCGCGCCGAGATCACCATGCTCGATGAGGAGCCCGCCTGCCTTCATTTCCAGTAAGACGGGACCGCCTCCATCACGGCTGTTTGAGGAAGAGCCATGACAGTTGCTCAGTTGCTCGAATTGCTCGAGTCCATGCCGAAGAACGCAGTGGTGCTTCTGGAAGGCGACGCAGGGCTCTCGCGCGTCGGCGGTATCGACCGGCTTCACGGCATCGACGGTTTGCCGGATGAAGTCCTGCTGGTTCCCGATATGGCGGAATGAGCTGTTCGCCCCGGAGCGCCGCATGAATGACATCGCAGAGCAGAAACGCCCCGAGGCAGACGGCGCGCCGGACATTGCAAGCCCGTTCGTGCGGATCGGCGGGGCGAAAAGCATTGATCGCCTGGTCGAGGTGTTCTACGCGCGCATGGATCGGCTGCCCGAGGCGCGCGCCCTCCGCGCCATGCACGCGCCGGACCTCACAGCCACCAAGGACGTCTTGAAGCGCTATCTCGGTGAGTGGATGGGCGGACCTAAGCTCTATTCTGCGGAACGCGGCCATCCGCGGCTGCGCATGCGCCATGTCCGCTTCAAGATCGGCGAGGCGGAGCGCGATGCTTGGCTCTCCTGCATGGGCGGAGCACTTGAGGAGGTCGTGGCCGATCAGAGCTTGCGCGACGAGCTTTATGCCGCATTCGCGAGGCTCGCTGACTGGATGCGCAACGATCCCGGCAATCCGCACGATCGCCAGCACGGGCGCCAGGTGCTCCGCTAGTGGGAGTGCCTGGACGGCAGGCGGGGAAGCGGCTAAGCGAGGTCCATGACCGGCACGGGCCTCCCATGATCAGCGTCGACGTGGCGCTCAAGCTCGGCGCCTTCGATCTCGACATCACTTTCGAGAACGAGGCCGGCATTACCTGCTTGTTCGGCCGCTCGGGCGCCGGCAAGTCCATGACCATCAATTTGATCGCCGGCCTCGCCCGTCCCGACCGGGGGCGGATCGTGCTGGACGGCCGTACCCTCGTGGATACGGACGGTGACGTCTTCGTGCCCCCGCACCGGCGGCGTATTGGGCTCGTGTTTCAGGACTCCCGGCTGTTTCCCCATCTCACCGTGAAGCAGAACCTTGTCTTCGGACGCTGGTTCGTAACGAGGTCTTCCCGCCGCGTGGCCTTCGACCCGGTGGTCGAGACGCTCGGCATCGGCCATCTTCTTGGACGGAGACCCGCGCTTCTCTCCGGTGGCGAAAAGCAGCGCGTGGCCATTGGCCGGGCGCTGCTCACCTCGCCCGAGCTCCTCCTCATGGACGAGCCGCTGGCTTCGCTCGACACCGAACGCAAGCTGGAGATCCTGCCGCTGATAGAGTCCTTGCGCGATGCGTTCGCCATCCCGATCGTCTACGTGTCCCATGCCGTGGATGAGGTCGCGCGCCTCGCCTCGCGCGTCGTCGTGTTGGAGAACGGCCATGTCACGGCGGTCGGGCCCGTCGAAGAGGCACTGGGCCCCGCGCTGAAAGGCGCCGGCATCAGCCCCTTTGCCCGATCCTCCGTGGTCACCGGCACGGTGTCCGCCTTGGATACGGCTTACGGCCTGACCGAGATTTCCCACCCGGCGGGCAAGATTTCGCTTATCGGCCGCGCCGGTCCCGAAGGCCGCGAGGTCCGGATTGTGGTCATGTCGACCGACATCACCCTGTCCCGGCACCAGGAGGAGGGCCTCAGCACCCGCAATGTGCTTTCCGGAACCGTGACGGGCGTCGAGACGGAAGATGACGGCGGCCCGTTTGCCGGGGTATCCATCGCCCTAGATGGCCACGGACAGCTCTTTGCCCTTGCCACACGCAAGGCGGTCGACGAGCTTAGGCTTAGTCCTGGCGAGCGGGTTTTCGCCTTGATCAAGACAGTGGCCCTCGATGAGCGCGCCGTGGCGCTCGCCGAGCCATAGACCTGATAGCACAGAGGGAGTCCGTGTGATGAGCCTTCTCCAAGTCCCCGTTGGCGCGAACCCGCCACACGAGGTCAATGTCATCATCGAGATCCCACAAGGCGGGTCTCCGGTGAAATACGAGGTCGACAAGAAGTCCGGCGCCCTGTTCGTCGACCGCTTCCTGCACACGTCCATGTTTTATCCGGCGAATTACGGGTTTATCCCGCACACCCTGTCGGAGGACGGCGACCCCCTGGACTGCATGGTCATCGCGCCGACGCCGGTCGCCTCAGGCGCCGTCATCCGCGCGCGTCCCGTCGGCGCACTTCTTATGGAGGACGAGAAGGGCATCGACGAGAAGATCATCGCCGTGCCCATCGACGAACTTCATCCGTTCTATAAGCGCGTGACGAGCTATCGCGACCTGCCTGAAATCCTGGTCGAGCAGATCGGTCACTTCTTCGAGCACTATAAGGATCTGGAGAAAGGCAAGTGGGTGAAGGTTCTCCGCTGGGCCGAGCATGCCGAGGCGGCCGATCTCATCCGCGCCGGCATCGAGAGGGTCAAGGCTGAATAGAACATCGGCTCACCCGGTTGCCCGACTTGATTTGCCTCAAGGCCGCTGCGCGCCCCTTCCGCTACCCAAGGCTATGCGCGCCGGGCGCTGAAGAACCGGGAGGGGAAAAGTCATGAGAGGCCCAAGGCCGGAGCTTGCTGACTTTCACCGGAAAGTCTTGATGGATGACATGATGCAGGTCGTCGGCGTCGACCTTCTCGATGCGATCGATGGGGACGGCGGCCAGGGCTACATCAGAGCTAGGGCGAGTTGTCGCAATTGCAACTGCAGCGCCGTCTGCCGCGATTGGCTTACGGGGCGCAGCGTGGGCATCCCCCAAAATTTTTGCCCCAATGCTGAATTTTTTCTGGCGGCAAAAGCGGGCGATTACTGATTCAGCATCAGCCAACAGACCGTAACCCTAGATTGCATCTTGATATTTCCTCGCGCACCGCTGCGCTCTCTCTCTCTGCAATCATGCTGCGCTCTCTAAAATTATCCTGAAAATCTAGCGGCTGAATAAAGGCTGTCGTGAACCTAGCCGCGCTAGCGTCGCCGCGAAGTCAGGTCCCCGCAGCGAGCCGCCCATGCAACTCGACATGATCACGATGTCGGCCGTAGACATCACGGTCACCACGGTTCTTGGTCTTGTTCTCGTTTTTACATGGCAAAGGGGGCGCGCGGTCCGACTTGTCGGCTGGTGGGGGCTAGTCATGCTTCTCCAGGCGGTTGGCGCCGTCGTGACGGCATGCGCCAGCTTACTGGACAACGGGGAATTCTTGACCTTCGGTCTGGCGCTGATGGTCCTTTCCGAGTCCCTGAAATGGACCGCTTCCCGAGAATTCGCCAATCGTTCGACGTCCGCGGCCTGGGCCCTGCTCGGGCCCGCGAGCTTCCTGCTCATTGTTTATTTCGGTTACATCGGTTCCTTGCTCGACCGCTTCCTCGTCTTCTGTGCGCTGACGGCGCTCTGCAATTTCGGCGCAGCCTTCGAGCTGTCGCGCGATGACGGCAAGCGGCTCATCTCCCATTGGCCGGCGGTGATCCTGCTCGGCGTTACCGGTGTCGCCTGCATGGCCTGGGTTCCGCTTTCGCTCGCGCGGCCGTTTCACGACGCGAGCGAGGCTTTCCTCTCGAACTGGTTCTCGGGCCTCAGCCTCGTCATGGTGCTGGCTCGCGTCGCCTTGGCCTTCGTCGTTCTCGCCATGGCGAAGCAGCGCCAGGAGATGCAGCAACGGGTTGATGCTCTGACCGACACGTTGACCGGTCTGCCGAATCGGCGGGCCCTCTTTGATTGGATCGACGCCCTTGAACAGAACAAGACGTTTCAAGCCGGGGAGATTTCGGTCCTGTTCTTCGATCTCGACCACTTCAAGGATGTCAACGACACGTTCGGTCACGAGACGGGTGACCGTGTGTTGAAGCTCTTCGCCGCGACGGTCGTGGACTATCTCGAGGGCCGCGGCACGATTGCCCGCATGGGAGGGGAGGAGTTCGCCGCCGTCCTGCCCGGGATGGGTGCGGGCGAAGCGGCCGAGACAGCCGAAGCCATCCGCCAGTCTTTTGCGAGGTCCGCTGCCGAGGTCGACGGCCGAAATATTGGCACCACGGTGAGCGTGGGCATTGCCTCGCGCGCCCGCACGCCGTGCGACGGCAGCGACATCGGAGCGCTCTTCCGCCGGGCCGATGCGGCGCTCTATGCCGCCAAGCGTTCGGGGCGCAATCGGGTTGAGTTTGCGGGGCCCAAGGATGGTCCGTCACCCGGCGTTACGGTTCGCGGGTCGCCGCGACGCAAATCTCCGGTCGAGGGCCGGATCGTTGTCAACGCCTGACGCCGGCAAGTAGAGGGAGACCCCATGTACCTCGACTTGATGACGATGTCGGCCGTGGACATCATGCTGACCGCCATTCTTGCGGCAGTCTTGCTGTTCACTTGGGCGCGGGATGCACGGGAGCCGGAAGGCGGACACCGTTTCGTCGGCTGGTGGGGCCTCGCCATGCTGACCCAAAGCATGGGTGTCGTGATGGCCCTCGCCGCGGCGCTGCAAAACAACGACGATCTCCTCACTATTGGAATTGCGACGATGGTGCTGGCCGACGCCGTGAAATGGAATGCGGCTCGGGAGTTCGCGGGGCGCCGGACCGGGCCGCTATGGGTTTTTTTGGGCCCTGCCGGATTCTTCTTCATCGCCCATTCGGGGCTGATTGAAAGCTTCGACAGTCGTCTCGTCCTCGCTTGCGCGATCTTGGCTGCCTATGACGTCGCGGCGGCGGTGGAGTTGGGACGGGCCGGCGACCACCAACTGGTCAGCCATTGGCCCGCGGTTGTCCTCCTCGCCGCCACCGGTGCGAGCTATCTGGCATGGGTACCTCTCATCGTCACCACGCCGCTCCATGAAGCCGGCGCTGTATTTTCCAGCCACTGGTTCCCGCTGGTCATTCTCGCCACCGTGCTGATCCGGGTTGCCTTGGCGTTCATCGTGCTATCCATGGCCAAGGAACGTGAGGAGCGGGAGCAGCGCCTGGATGCGCTCACCGACAGCCTTACGGGGCTCCCGAACCGGCGCGCCCTGTTCGAGGCCGCCGATGCGGTCGGCCAGCGCCGCATCCTCGGTGGCACGCCGGTCTCGGTGCTGATCTTCGACCTCGATCACTTCAAGGATGCCAACGACTCCTACGGCCACGACCTCGGCGACGAGGTGCTCAAAGTGTTCGCCAAGACCGTGGCCAAGCATCTCAACGTGACGAGCATTGTCGGCCGCTTGGGCGGCGAGGAATTTGCCGCCATCCTGCCCGGCACCGATGCAGCCGAGGCGCTCGTGGTGGCGGAAGCCGTGCGCCGCGCTTTCGCTCGCTCGGCTGCGTTCGTCAACGGCCTCGCGGTGGGTGCGACCGTGAGCATCGGCGTCGCCTCGGACGTGATCGTCGACACCGATCTCGCAGGTCTCTTCCGCCGCGCCGATGCGGCCCTATACGTTGCCAAGCGCGCCGGCCGCGATCGGGTCGCGATCCTTGAGTCCGACGACGACGGCGCGGTGCACCCAAGCTCCACTGTCCGTACATCTCCCACACGCGTGCGCCCGAGCCCTACCGTCACCCCTCGGCATCCGGCCCGGCTCACCTGATGAGGTAGGCTTCTGGTGGGCGCCGGCGGGGCGTTACTGAGGCACGCTTGCGCCGCCTGAGGCATGGAACCAGGGGTTGATTGTGACAGTCGGATGATGGCTCTGTCCCCAGGCCCCGCGATTGGCGTATGGCGGGCATCGGGAGTCTTTGACTGTGGTAGCGGGCAAATCGGAGCACGAACCAAAGGAGATTGAGCTCAAGCTCGAGTTTGATCCAGCCGATGAGCCCCGCATACTCTCCCATCCCCTCCTTGCGGGCAGCGACGCAGGGCCCCAGACCCGCGAATTGATCTCCATTTACTATGATACCGGCGACGCCGTTTTGCGCCGGGCTGGCGTCTTCCTGCGGGTCCGTTCGACGGGAGATGGCTATGTCCAGACCATCAAGACAGGGCCGGAAGCGGAGTTCCTCGAGCGCGATGAGTGGGAGCAGGCTGTCCCAACCCATGAGCCGGATCTGAGCGCCGCCGAGGGCACGGCGCTGGCGCCGCTGCTCAGCGCCGACGTTCGCGGATCGCTGCAGCCACGCTTTCACACGCGGTTCGTACGCAAGACTTACCGAATTAGGCGCGATAGCGCGGAGATCGAGCTTGCCGTCGATCGAGGTGAGATCACAGCCGGCGTTGAAGCCACGCCGATTTCCGAGGTGGAGCTCGAGCTGAAATCCGGCGACAAGCGGGCGCTGTTCCTCCTGGCCTGCGAGCTTGCTGAAACCGTGCCGCTGAACCTTGCCGTCAAGACCAAAGCCGAACGCGGGTTCGAGCTTGTCGACGGCGGCGACCATTCCGTGGAGAAAGCTGGCGACGTCGCCATCACGCCGGACATGGTAGTTGCGGAGGCTTTCCGCGCCGTCGGGCGCAGCTGTCTCCGGCAAATCGTGGCAAATGCACCCGCGGTGCGCGCCGGGCGCCCCGAAGCCCTGCACCAGATGCGGATCGGCCTCAGACGCCTGCGTGCGGGGATCGTGCTGTTCAGCGATGTGCTCGCCGGAGAAGACTTCGACACTATCAAGGACAAGCTGAGATGGATCACCCAGGAGCTTGGTCCGGCGCGCGATCTCGACGTGTTCGCGGCGGATGTGCTCGAGCCCTTGCGCGCCGCCCATCCGGACGATGCCGAGCTCGCCGCGGCCCAGCGTGATTTCGCCGAGAGTCGTGCTGCCGCCTACGCTCGCGCCATCGGCGCCGTCAGTTCACACCGGTTCCGCAAGACGCTGCTCGATGTCGCGGCGTGGATCGAGACCGGTCCGTGGGGCGCCGGAGACCGGGAGCGGGCAGCGTCGCCTGTCGCGGACTACGCCGCGAGGGCGCTCTCACGCCTGCGCCGGAAGGTCAAGAAGCGCGGCGGGAAGTTGCGCGATCTCTCGGCGGATGAGCGGCACAAGCTCCGCATCGCCGCCAAGCGGTTGCGCTACGCGACCGAGTTCTTCGCCGCCACATTTCCCGGCAAGAAGAAAGCCAAGCGTCACGAGAAGTCGCTTGCGTCACTCAAAGAGCTTCAGGATTCGCTCGGGGTGCTCAACGACATCGCCACCCGGGAGGCCATGCTTGCCGCCGGAGACGAGGCGTTGCCGCAGCACATCCTCATCGCCGCCCCAGGCGACGAGGCGAACCAACTGCGAAAGTCCCAGCGCGCCTATGAGCGCTTTGCCAAGGTCAAAGCCTTCTGGAAAGACTGATCGCTACTCGGCTGCGGGGGCCGTCCCGCCCTTCGGCGGTGTAGGATGCGATTTGACGTCGCCCCGCATACGCCGCGTGCGATCTTCGAGCTGCCGCACCGCGGCATTGAAGGCGTCGCGAAGCGCCACATAGACGTCCTCATGGGAATGATGGAGCGGCTTGGCGCGGCCGACCACCAGATCCTTGCCGGGCAAGCTGATATCGATATGCACGCTGTAAAGCTTACCCTTGTGATGATGCTTGTGCGGCGCTTCCACCACGACGGTGCAGCCGATGATACGGTCGTGGAAGCGTTCGAGCTTTGCGGCCTTCTCGCGGATGCGGGCCTCTACTGCCGGCGAGGGGTCCATGTTGCGGAAACTGATTTCCAAGGGGATTTGCATAAAGCGCCTCGTTACTTTCAGAGTTTCTTTTGGCTAAGGCACATTCTGCGACAGAATGAGGAAGAATAGCGACAGCTTCTTTGCGTTGGGTCAATGAGACATAACCCTAAGCGGCCTAAGCGAATATCACCGCCTATCTCCTGGACCTCAAAGGCCGGGGCGAGTCCAAGAACGAGATCTAAACCGAGGAGGCCTCAGCCGTGAAGCTCGTGAGGATCTTGCTGCCGATCGACCCGAACGGGACGACGGATGCCTGCGCCGACATAGGGTTCGGGCTCGCCTGGCGTTTCGGGGCAGAGCTCGAAGTGCTCCATCCGTGTCCTGCGCCGACGCAACGTCTGCCGTACGCGACGGAGCTCAGCCCGCTCTATTTCGAGGACCTCATCGACGTTGGCAGAAAGCAAGCCGATGAAGAGGAGAAAGATGCAACGGACTGGTTCGAGAAGGCGGTCGGCTCCCATCCCCAGGTAAATGCCGAACTGATCACCGTGGAGGGACTTGTAGGTCCCGCCGTCGCCCTGCGCGCCAAGGTCTCGGATTTGACCGTGTTGCCAAGCATCGCCGCCAAGGAGGATGAACGCTGGGACCGGGTCCGCGACGCCGCGTTGTTTCAGTCAGGCCGTCCCGTGCTCATCGTGCCGGACGAGGCGGGCGGCACCATTGGTGAGACCGTGGTCATCGCCTGGAAGGATGCTGTCGAAGCCGTCCGTGCGATCGCCGCGGCAGCGCCGTTCCTCGCCGCCGCCAAACGGGTAAGGCTGCTCAGCATCACCGAGGACGGCGAGGACGAAATCGCACCCGCGATGGCCACCTATCTGGCCAAGGCCGGGTGCCCCGTCGAGACCGAGAGCGTCGAGCTCGGCGGCCGCGAGGTCGGCGAGGTCCTGCTCGAGACGGCCGGCAGCGGGGTTCTTCTCGTCATGGGCGGCTACGGCCATTGGCGCTGGCGCGAGTGGGTCTTCGGCGGTGCGACGCTTTACGTGCTGCGGAACACCGACGTGCCCGTGCTCATGAGCCATTGAGAAAGGCGCGTGAGCGCCGGACACAGCTAGCGCCGCAGGAACGCCCCGACGAAGAAGCCGATCCCGAGCGCGATGGCGAGCGACTTCACGGGCTCCCGCCGCACGGCCTCTTCCACCGCGCGCATGGCTTCGTCCGCTTGCGCCTGCAATGCGTCGGCCTGGTGTGTGCCGGTGCGGCCGATCGCCCCCACCAGGCTGTCAATCTCGGCCCGCAGGCTTGCGAGGTGCTTGTTGATCTCTTGAAGGTCCTCGTTCAGGGCCTTGTGGTCTGGCATTTCGGCGTCGGTCGGGGCCATGGGCATCCTCCTGTCCGTGCAGAGTCTACGCCTGCATTGCGGCGCAGGGAGAGATAACAGTAGAGAGCTAACAGAATTGCGATATTGGACGTTGACGGAATTCGGTTGGGCGTTACTTGGTTCCACAGAGTAGTATTCGCCATGCACGGTCCTGTTGCCAAGCCCGCCGAGGAGGGCAGAGTCGAGCGATATTGGCGCGCGCTGAGCGACCCCAATATCCGGACCGGCCATTATTGGGCTGCCGCCGCCGCCGTGGTGCTCCTCGCCATGCTCGCCTGGGGCCTCCATCCGTGGCTACAGGGCAGGGCCTCCTTTCTCATCTTCATTCCGGCCGTCTTGATCGCGGCCGGATTCGGCGGGATCGGCCCGGGGCTTCTCGCGACCGCGCTCAGCACCACGCTCGGCATCCTCCTGACCGTGAGCGGAGCGCTGCCGGCCGGAACGGTCATGGAGGCGGTGGTGTTCGCCGTAGTCGGTCTCTGCATCTCCTGGATGGGAGAGGTTCTCCGTCGCACCAGGATCAGAAGCCGCCGCCACGCAAAGGACTTGCACGCACGCGAGGCGCATCTGCGCTCGGTCCTCGACACGGTTCCCGACGCCACCGTGGTCATCGACGAGAAAGGCATCGTCCAGTCTTTCAGCGCCGCGGCCGAGCGGCTGTTCGGATACGAGAAGTCCGAGGTGGCCGGCCGCAATGTCGGCATGCTCATGCCCGCGCCGTTCCGCCAGGAGCACGACGGCTACATTGCGCGCTATCTGGCCACCGGTGAGAAGCGCATCATCGGCATCGACCGCGTGGTCACCGGCCTGCGCAAGGATGGATCGACCTTTCCCATGAAGCTCGAAGTCGGCGAGATGCGGACGGGCGACGGCCGCTTCTTCACCGGCTTCATCCGCGATCTCACCGAGCGGCAGCGGACGGAGCGTCAATTGCAGGAGCTTCAGACCGAGCTTGCCCGCTTGTCACGGTTGACCGCCATGGGTGAGATGGCCTCGACTTTGGCGCACGAGATCAACCAGCCGCTCTCGGCGGTCACCAACTATCTGCAAGGCTGCACGCGTCTGCTCGAGCAGATGGACGGTCCGAACGTGCCGAAGGTCCGTGAAGCGCTGTCCGAAAGCACCAAGCAGACGCTGCGCGCAGGCCAGATCATTCGCCAGCTCCGCGAGTTCGTGACCCATGGCGAGACCGAACGGTGCCCCGAGGACGTCAACAAGCTCGTGGAGGAAGCGAGCGCGCTCGGCCTGGTCGGCGCCAAGGACGAAGCGGTCAAGTCCGTGTTTCACTGCGACCATCGGCTAGGGGCCGTCTTGGTGGAAAAGGTTCAAATTCAACAGGTGCTCCTCAACCTCATGCGCAACGCTATCGACGCCATGGAAGGCTGCGATCCAAAGACGCTGTCCGTGACGACCACTCTGTCGAAGACCGACAAGGACGAGAAGGGGAGGCCGATGATCGAGGTCACCGTCGCCGATACCGGCAGCGGTATCTCCGAGGTGATCGCCTCGCGCCTGTTCCAGCCCTTCGTGACCACGAAGCCCGCCGGTATGGGCGTCGGGCTCTCGATCTCGAAGCGCATCATCGAGGCCCATGGTGGACGGATGTGGGCCGAGGCCAACCCCGGCGGCGGCGCGGTGTTCCACTTCACTTTGGAACCGGCCTCCAGCGAAAGCGGGGCGTGATGGGCGCCGATCCGGTCGTCCATATCGTCGACGACGACGAGGCCGTGCGACGCTCGCTTGCCTTCATGCTGAGTTCTGCCGGTCTCGCCGTGCGCCTCTACGACTCCGCTAACGCCTTTCTCGAGGGACTCGACAATGTGCAATGCGGCTGCCTCATTACCGATGTGCGCATGCCCGAGATGACCGGCATCGAGCTGTTGCGCCAGATCAAGGAGCGCGCGCCGGGCCTGCCGGCTATCGTTATCACCGGCCATGGCGACGTGCCGCTCGCCGTCGAGGCGATGAAGGCGGGCGCGACCGATTTCATCGAGAAACCGTTCGACGAGGAGGCGATCCTCGATGCCGTCAAGACCGCGCTCGAACGGAGCGGGGAGGGGGAGAACGGCGACGTTGTCGCGGTCAATGCGCGTATCGCGAGCCTCTCGGAGCGCGAGCGGCAAGTGCTCGAGGGACTGGTGGCCGGGCAGCCCAACAAGGTCATGGCCGCCGCCCTCGGCATTAGCCCGCGCACGGTCGAGGTCTACCGCGCGAATGTGATGGCCAAGATGCAAGCCAAGAGCCTGTCGGAGCTGATCCGCATGGCGATCCTTGCCCACGTGCCCATGCCGAGCCGTCGGCCCAAATAAGGCTCGGGGGGCGTGTCCATTTGACCTATCTCAAGGCTTCCTTCGGCAACGCTCGTAGCTTGGCTCCACGAGGACAAGTTGAGACGCGATAGGCGTAGCCCATGCGTTTGGGAGAGACTGGATTGGCGCAGGCAGAAACCATTGTCATTGCGGTCAGCGATGGCGTTCTCGCCGATAGCCTGCGCTTTTCCCTTGAGCTTGAGGGCTTCGAGACGCGCTTCTGCGACGAGTCTTCGCTGTTCGAGGTCATGAGCATGGCGCGGGCGCGGGCCGGCTGTTTGGTGCTCGATCAGGACGTGTTCGCCCGCATGGTGGACGGGAAGAGGGGGGTGGTCTTCGCCGATCGCGGCATGCCGGTCGTCTTGATGGCGTCTCACGTCACCAAGCGAGTCCTCGCACGTGCCGCGGCCGCCGGGGTTACGGAGGTGGTGGAGAAGCCGCTGCTCGGTGCGGCCCTGTTCACGGCGATCCGGCAAGCCATTGACAGCACGGCCTATTCGAGCCCGCCGGGCGGACGCCGCTAGACCAGCCGCACCTACGTAGTTTCCCTTAGGGAGCCGTCACGATTTTTGCTGCCTCCCGGCAGGGCGTATCTATGCATCAGCAAACATGATCTCCGGGAGGATCAATCATGCTGACGCCGACACCCGTCGCCGAACTTACGCGGACCAAACGTCATTCGCTGATTCCTCGAACAGAGACAAGCGAGCCCGAAGCGTTCCTCCCTTCCAGCGTGCCCATGAATTTCGGGCGCAACGCCGAGATCTTCGCCGAAGGCGAGTCGGCCGGTTATGTCTACAAGCTCGTGTCCGGCGTCGTCCGCATTTCCCAGTTGCTCCCTGACGGCCGCCGCCAGATCAGCGCCTTCCACCTGCCGGGCGACATGTTCGGCTTCGAGGTGGACGATATTCACCACGCCTCCGCCGAGGCGATCGTGCCCGTGAAGGTCATCGCCTTCAAATGGCACGGTCTGTTGAGCGCCACCGTCTCGAGCCGCTTCGTGCACGAGTTGCTCAACCGCACGATGATCGGTCTGCGCCAGACCCAGGATCACCTGCTCCTCCTCGGCCGCAAGAACGCCCTTGAGCGGCTCGCCGCCTTTCTGCTGGAAATGGCCCGTCGCTCCGCCGACGACGACGTCATCGACCTCGCGATGCCGCGCCACGACATCGCCGACTATCTCGGGCTGACGCTCGAAACCGTCTCGCGAATGTTTGCCGAGTTGAAAGAGGCGGGCATTGTTCGTCTCGAATCGGCGCGGCGCGTGCATCTGGTCGACATGGCCAAGCTGAAGGCGATGGCTTCTTGAGGCTCCATAAGCCTTAAAACCGCCCGACATCTCGACATCATGGGGCAAGACGCATATGGAATGCGTCTTGGTGAAGGGAGGCATGATTCTTCATGAATGCACGGATCGTCTTCGTATTCGCGTCGCTCACGGTGTTTTGCGCGGGCACGAGCCTTGCTGGGGTGACCAGCGCGCCGGATCCTGAGAACGGCAAGCAGCTGGCGCAGAGGCTGTGCTCCAATTGTCATCTCGTCGAGAGCGGGCAGGAGCATGCCGTCGCCGACGTGCCGAGCTTTCATGAGATCGCCAACATGGAAGGGCAGACCGAGGGCTCGATCATGGGCAAAATCATAATCCCCAAGCACCCCATGCCGGTGATCCCCATCACCAAGAGCGAGCTTGCCGACCTCGCCGCCTATATAATGTCTATGAAAGAACCTCAGTAACGGTTGAGGCCATGAAGAAAGCCAAAGTTTGGTATGCCATCGCCGACGGCGGCAGGGCGCGCTTCGTCGAGCGCGACGAGAGAGGCGCATACCGCACCGTCGTCAGTTTTGATTCTGCCGACCTGCATCACAAGGCGAGCGACCTCGCCAGCGACGGGCCTGGACGGGTCATGGAAAGCGCCACGCCCGCTCGTTCCGCCGTCGAGCCCCGGCAGGACCCGAAGCGCGCGGCCAAGGAAGATTTCGTCAAGCTGGTCGCCGACGAGCTCGCCGCCGAGCACGAGCGTGGAGCTTTCGATCAGTTGATGCTCGTGGCGCCGGCGCGCGTGCTGACGGAGCTCAAGCAGAAGCTCGCCAAGCCAATTGCCGACCTCGTGGTCAAAGATCTCCAGAAGGATCTCACCAAGGTGCCCGATCACGATCTGACCGAGCACCTCGCGCCGCGCTAGCTACGCGTTACGCCGCGTCCTGCAAGCGGGCGGGAAGCTTGAGCCGCACCTTGCGCAGCGACACGTCCTCGGGATTGGCGGCGATCTCGAAGCCCAGCGACCGGCACATCTCGAGCATACGCTCGTTCCCCGCCAGGACGTCGCCGTTCAGTACGACCAATCCTTCCTTCTCCGCGTAATGGATCAGGTGGCGCATCAGGATCCAGCCGATGCCGGCGCCCTTCAGGTCGCTCCGCACGATCACGGCATACTCCCCTTGCGAGTAGTCCGGGTCGGCAGAGAGCCGAGCCACGCCTAACAGCTCGGTCTCGTCCTTGTTGAGCGCGACGAAGGCCATGGCCCGCGCATAATCGATCTGCGTGAACCGGGCGATTGCCTTGTGCGAGAACTCCTTGCGCGGCGCGAGAAAGCGGAAGCGGATATCCTCCGGCGACAGTTTTGCGATGAAGTCTCCATAGAGATGCTCGTCGGCTGGTTTGATCGGCCGGATCAAGATCCGTTCGCCGTCCGCCGTCTCCGTCCACCGTTCCCACTGGTTGGGATAAGGCCGGATGGCGAGCCGAGGGTTGGGGCCGTCCTTCTCCACCTCCTTGGGGTCGATGTGGATGCGGGCATCGAGCGCGATGACGCCCATCTCGTCGGCAAGCAGGGGATTGATGTCGAGCTCTTTCACCGCCGGGCAATCCACCACGAGCTGTGACAGATGCACGAGCGCCTCGGCGATCGCCGTGAGATCGGCGGGCGGCCGGTCGCGATAGCCCTTGAGCAGCTTGTAGATGCGCGTTTGCGCCATGAGGTCATGCGCGAGCTCGAGATCGAGTGGCGGCAGCGCCACGGCCGTGTCGGCGATGATTTCCGTCGCCGTGCCGCCTGCGCCGAACAGGATCATCGGCCCGAACAACCTGTCCTCGTAAACCCCCATCAACAGCTCGTGCGCGCGCTTGCGCATGACCATCGGCTGGATGGTGAAGCCTTGGATCCGGGCCTCGGGCACGAGTTCGTGGGTGCGCACTAACATGCGCTCGGCGGCATGGCGCGCTTCTTCAGGCGTGCGCAGGCCCAAGCGGACCCCGCCCACGTCCGACTTATGTGAAATGTCGTCGGACAGGATCTTGACCACCACCGACTCCGCTTGCTGGAGCAGGGCCGCGGCGAGATCGGGAACCTCTTCCACCAATGCGGCCACCCGCGTGGGCACCGTAGGGATGCCGAAGGCGGACAGCACGGCCTTGGCCTCCGGCTCGGTGAGCATGGAGCGGCCGGCCCGCGCCGCAGTCCGCATAATGGTGCGCGCCGCCTCGTCGGCGATGGGAGTCCGCCCGGACTCTTTGGGCGGGGTGCGCATCAGCGCCTCTTGGGCCTTCGTGTGCTGCCATAGGTAGAAAAAGCCTTTGATGGCGTCGGTCGGCGACTCGAAGGTCGGGATATGCGCCTCGCGGAACTTCTGCCGCCCGCCGGCCGCTGCCTTCTCGCCGAGCCAATTGGTGAGGATCGGCGGCAGAGCCTTGGGATCGGGCGTCTCATGAATCGCGTCGAGCACGGCCTGCGCGGCATCGGTCGACGAGGCGAGTGCCGTAGGGCAGTTCATCACCAGAATGCCGTCGGCATGGGAGTTGGCAAGCACGGCATCGAGCGTCGCCTTGTAACGCTCCGGCCCGGCATCGCCGATAATGTCGATGGGGTTGGCTCGCGACCAGTTGGCGGGAAGCACCTCGTCCAACTTCGCGACCAGACCTTGGTCGATCTGCGCCAGCTGGCCGTCGAGCCGCATCAGATCGTCCACGGCGAGAACGCCCGCGCCGCCGCCATTGGTGACGATCAGAAGCTCGTTGCCTTCGACCGGCTTCAGGCTGGCAAGGGTCTCGGCTGCGGCGAACAGCTCCTCGAGCTCGCCGACCCGCACCAGGCCGGCCCGGCGGAAGGCGGCGCTGACGGCGGCGTCGCTGCCCGCGAGTGCGCCCGTATGGGTCGCGGCGGCGCGCGCCGACTCTTTGTTGCGCCCCGACTTGATGACGATCACGGGCTTCGCCCGCGCTGCGGAGCGCGCCGCCGACATGAATTTGCGCGCGGCGGGGATCGTCTCGAGATAGAGCAGGATCGAGCTCGTGGAAACGTCGGCGGCGAGGAAGTCGAGCAGGTCGCCCACATCCACGTCCGCCATGTCGCCCATCGACACCACGTAGGAGAAGCCGATGTCGCGGGACGCGGCCCAATCGAGAATGCCGGTCATCAACGCACCGGACTGCGACAGGAAGGCAAGCTTGCCGACCTTGGGATGGTTCAGCCCGAAATTGGCGCTCAAGCCCAACGCCGGCACCGAGATGCCAAGACAGTTCGGGCCGATGATGCGCAGGCAATAGGGCCGCGCCTGGTCGAGCATGGCCTGCTTGAGGGCGGGGCTGAACCCCGCCGTGATGACCACGGCGGCGCGGGTGCCCTTCTTGCCGAGCTCGCCGATAAGCGCCGGCAGCGTGTCCGGTGGCGTGGCGGTGACCGCAAGCTCGGGCGCCTCCGGCAGCGCCGCGACCGACTTGAAGCACTTATGCCCGTCGATCGTGGCGTGGTGCGGATTGACGAGGTAGACCGAGCCCTGAAACTCGCTGGTCAGGATGTTCTGGGTCAGCGTATGTCCCACGGACCCCGGCTCTCCGCTCGCGCCGATCACCGCGACCGAGCGGGGGCGTAAACAATGTTCCAGATTACGAATCGTCATGCAGCGCGCGCGGACCTCTTGAGGTGAATTCTACAAAGGCTCATTGATTCCTCCACGCCGAGTTAGGGAGCAAACGCTGTGATTTCGTGACCGAACGAAGACAGAAGCGATTTGCCGCAGCCGTGGAAGACGTTAATGCCCACAAATAGGGCAAATGGCGTCACCGAAACCTCAATGCAACGGTAAAATGGCCGCCGTTTCCCTGGCCGTCACTAAGAAAAAGGGTGCGCCCGCCGCGCGGCGGACACACCCTTCAGCAACTCCATCAGCAGGTGGCTCAAGCCTTACTGCATATCCTTAACGGTCGCCTCGTCGGCTTTGACCATGCCGGCCGAGCAAGCTTTGTCGAACTCGTCCTTCTTGATGTCTCCGTCATTGTCGGAGTCGACCATGGTGAAGTCCATCACGAACGGCACCGTGTCGCCCTTCATGATGGCGTCGCCGGCGGGCGACGCCATGGACCATGCCTTGTCGCATTTGTCGGCAGGAACGGCCGTGTCTGCGGCCAGCGCAAGGCTGCTGCCGAAACCGATCGCAAACAGTCCTGCAAGGCACGTCAGGTTCACCAGTTTCATCTTCCGCACTCCTCCTCTAGATGGCCCATAGGACCGGTTGAAAAGCATGTACGCGAAGCACAGGCCGGGGGGTTGTCTCCCCGCAAGTCTTGGCCCACCGGTAATCAGCCTGAACGCCTGTTACCTATGCCTCACCGTGATTCGCGACAAGGCTGCAATCCTGCTCCTCGTCAGGAAACGAGGGCCTAATCGGTCTCTCAGAAACGCCTTCGCCGGGAAAACGTTCATCGGGCCCTGCTGCCGCGGGCAGCGCCTCTTTCGTTCACGCAGCCAGCATCCACCGGCGGTACGGGCCGTCACGCTTCATCAGACGCTCCGGCGACCCGTCCTCCACGACCCGCCCGTCCTGCAGCATGACGATGCGCTCGAAATCCCGCAAAGCCCTCAAGTTATGGTCGATCGCGATGACGGTTCGACCGTGCATCAGGTGGGCGAGGGCGTCGCGGATCATGTCCTCCGACTCAATGTCGAGCGCCGAGGTGGCTTCGTCGAGCAGGAGGATAGGGGCGTCCTTCAGGAAGGCGCGCGCGATGGCGATCCGCTGCCGCTGGCCGCCCGACAGTTTGATCCCGCGGTCGCCGACGATCGTGTCGTAGCCTTCGGGCAGTGCGGCAATGA
The DNA here is from genome assembly GCA_964530895.1 of uncultured Methyloceanibacter sp. Classification (GTDB taxonomy): domain Bacteria; phylum Pseudomonadota; class Alphaproteobacteria; order Rhizobiales; family Methyloligellaceae; genus Methyloceanibacter. The sequence goes on from CAZHCN010000011.1 coordinate 21,512, forward strand.
ACTCGTCGCAATGCGCTGCCGCGGCCGCGCGGGCCACGTCGACTTCGGAAGCGTCGGGGCGCCCGTAGCGGATGTTCTCCAGGATCGACCGGTGAAACAGCGAGACGTCTTGTGGAACGACCGACATGGCCGCACGGACGCTGTCCTGCGTGAGACGAGAAATGTCTTGCCCGTCGATCAGGATGCGGCCGGCTTGCGGGTCGTAAAACCTTTGCAGCAAGGCAAACAGCGTGGACTTGCCGATCCCTGAAGGCCCGAGGAGGCCGACACGCTGGCCCGGCTCGACATTGAGGCTGAAGTCGGAGAACACGCGTCGCCCGTCAGGATAGGCGAACGAGACGTTCACGAATGTGATGTCGCCGCCGCGTTTCTCGAGCGGAACGGCCTTGGGATGATCGCGCAAGCCATGTGGAACGAGAAGCGTGGCTAAAGCCTCTGCGAGGCGCGCCACGTGTTGGGTCACGTCGACGAGCGCGACGGCGAGGTCCCGTGTGGCGTGCAGCACTGTCAGCCCGAGCGTACAGATAAGCACGACGTCACCCGTCGTTGCGCTGCCGCTTTGCCACAGCGCAATCGCCCAACCGAGCAGGCCTATCGTCAAGACAACGGTGATCACGGCATGAAACAGCCGGAGCTTCTCCAGGTAGATGAGGCTGCGCTGCCGGGCACCCATCTCGCGATCCACGGTGCTGTCGAAGCGGGCAAGCTCGCGGCCAAGCCCGCAGAACGAGCGCACGAGGGGCATGTTGCCGACGACGTCCACCATCTCTCCGTCGACGGCGGCCGCTTTGTTGGCGAACGCGTGGTGCAGCGGCTTGCCTGCGGCGGCGAGGCGGAACATCACCACGATCACGACGCCGGCGATCGCAATCAGCACGGCGGCCATGGGAAGACTGACTGTCATGATGGCGATGATCGCGCCGACCGTGGCGATGCAGGGGGGAAGCACGTTGCTTGCGGCCATCTGCTCGATCATGAAGACGGCGTTGGACGTTGCCGTGATCCGGCTCGTCAGCACGCCGGGCGGCCGCTCCAGGAAATATGTCGGCGCGTGTCCGGTCAGATGGCGGAACAGCTCGCGCCGCAAGTCGCCGGTGACGCCGACGAAGGTGAAGCTGCCGACCCAGCCGGCGAAGCGCCATAGCAACATGTCTGCTGAAATAAGCGCCGCAAGCACGATGAACGCGCTCATGACGTAGGCAGAGCGCGGGCCCGCCGACAAGGTATCGATAAGATATTTCAAACCGTATTGAGTGCCGACGGAACAGGCAACGGCGCCGATCACGGCCGACAAGATTACAAGATGTGCAATCCAACGGCGCCGAACATAGCGGCCGATGAATGCGAACGGCCGGTTCGCGTAGCAACAGAGCTCCTGCGTCACGTCTTCACCTCATCGAGAACATGGTTTCGTCACGGCCGTCACGGCATCGCCACGACTCGTCGTCCGCTTCTGCGCATCAACGCGTGAACACGACTCCGGTTCGCCTGCGACGTTTTAGACTCGCTGGAACGTTTGGTCGCGTCTGCCGTTGCTATGCAGCTTTAGGCCAGTTGGCAGGGAGATTAACGAATGAGAATTGCGCAGATTGGACCACTCACCGAAGCGGTCCCACCGAAACTGTATGGCGGTACTGAGCGTGTCATCTCGTGGTTGACCGAGGAGTTGGTCGCCATGGGTCAAGATGTCACGCTGTTTGCGAGTGGTGACTCTCGCACGTCGGCGAAGTTGGAGCCGGTGTGGCCGCGCGCGCTACGCCTCGACGGCACGGTTCGCGACGCCAACGCGTTGCACATGGCGATGCTCGAGAACATCTATCGCCGGGCAGGGGAATTCGACGTTCTCCACTTCCACCTGGACTACTATCCGTTCTCGCTGTTCTCGCGGCAGGACACGCCGTTCGTGACAACGTTGCACGGCCGGCTTGATCTTCCGGAGCATCAGGTCGTGTTCAAGAGTTTTCCACAGGCGCCTCTGATCTCGATCTCGAACGACCAGCGAAGTCCCATCGCGGACGCGCCCTGGTTGGGCACGATCTATCATGGGCTGCCGCAAGGTTTGTTGATGCCCCAGCCGATGAAACCCGAGTATCTCGCCTTCATGGGTCGGATCGCGCCGGAAAAGGCGGTGGATCAAGCGATCGAGATTGCCGGGCGGTGCGGACTGCCGCTGAAGATCGCCGCAAAAGTCGATCCGGTCGACCGCAATTATTTCGAAGAGAAGATCGAGCCGCTTCTCAGCCGCCGCGGCGTCGAGTTCATCGGCGAGATCGGCGACGACCAGAAGTCGGCCTTCCTGAGCGGCGCCATGGCCTTGCTGGTGCCGATGGCGTGGAACGAGCCGTTCGGTCTGGTGATGATCGAGGCCATGGCCTGCGGCACGCCGGTCATTGCCTATAACCGTGGCTCGGTGCCCGAGATCGTCGAGAACGGCGTGACCGGCTTCGTTGTCGAGGATGTTGCGGATGGAGTGGCCGCGGTCGATCGCGTGCCGACCTTGTCGCGCAAGCAAATCAGGCACCGCTTCGAGGAACGGTTCACCTCGCGGCGCATGGCGCAAGACTACCTTGCGGTCTACCATTCCTTGGTGCGGGCCGCGGAGCTGTCACGGTCCGAAGCGCCTGCAATTGCCGTCTAACGTCTAACATTAGGTGCACGGCGAAGGTGTGGCTGCACCTTCGCCGTGGAACCTTTGGCAACGCCCAGCAGAATAGTGGCGCTGGCGTTCGCGCTCACCCGCAAACATCCTTGGAAATCCTTTGCCGCTCTCTTTCGCTAGCCTCGGTCCTGCCATCGAGGCGGAAGGATAAGCGCGTGAAGTCCGCATGCGCTGACGTCCTGAGTTCGGATGGCTGTGTCCATCACTTGCTCAGAGTCAGTCCCCTTGCGAACCTCCCCCATCTTCTCAAGCTTGTCGTTCGCCTGCGCCGCACTTCTCGCCGCGCTCGTTGTCTTCGATGCCCACGCCGAACCAGACGCGTCCGCAAAGGATGCGGCGCCGGTCGAGAAGATTCCCATCCACTATCTCACCAAGGAATACGAGGAGCCCGTCCCGCTCTCGCTCGTGGACAACATCCTGACCGACAACGGGCTCCAAGGGGCGCGGCTCGGCGTTGCCGACGACAACAGGAGCGGGCGCTTCGTCAATCAGGACTATGAGCTCATTGAGGACATCCTCCCGGCCGACGGCGATGTTGTCGCCAAGGCCAAGGAAATTCTGAGCAACGGCCCTGCGTCGATCATCGCCGACTTGGAGGCGGACGACCTGCTTGCCGTCGCCGATCTTCCTGAGGCGAGGGACGCCATCATCTTCAATGTCCGCTTGAGTGACGACACGCTCCGCGGCGAGAAGTGCCGAGCGAACATCTTTCACGTGGCTCCGAGCTACGCCATGCGAGCCGATGCGCTCGCCCAGTATCTGGTGTGGAAGAAGTGGCCCAAATGGTTCCTGCTCCGCGGCACCGCGCCGTCGGACGAGGACTATGCCGCCATGGTGAAGCGCGCGGCGCAGCGCTTCGGCGGCAAGGTCGTCGACGAGCGCGTCTATGAGTTCGACGCCGCGAACCCGCGCACCGACTCCGGCCATCAGCAAATTCAAACTCAGATGCCGTTGGCGACCCAAGGGGCGGCGGACCACGACGTGGTCTGGGTCGTGGACACGATCGAGCGCTTCGGCGAGTACGTGCCCTATCGAGTCTACGAGCCGAGGCCCGTGGTCGGCACGCAAGGCTTGAGCGCCGTCGCCTGGCATCGCTCATACGAGCAATACGCGGGCATGCAGATGCAGCACCGCTTCGAGCGCTTCGCCAAGCGCATCATGACCGAGCGCGACTTCTCAGCCTGGCTCGCCGCGCGCACCATCGGCGAGGCCACGCTCCGCTCGAACAAGACCGCGGTTCCCGATTTGCGCGCCTATATTCTGTCGCAGGCGTTCACCGTGGCGGGCTTCAAGGGGGAGGGGCTCTCCTTCCGAACGTGGGACCATCAGCTCCGCCAGCCGATGCTGATCACTGGCGCCCGTTCCCTCGTATCGATGTCGCCGCAGGACGGCTTCCTGCACCCGAAGAATCTCACCGACACGCTCGGCTTCGACGAGCCTGAGACCGCCTGCAAGTTCCCCAAATGACCATCAATCAAGAAGGTACCCGGAGATGAAACGCTCGATGCTGTTTGCGGCCGCCGCCGCGTTCTTGGCGATCGCCGCGCCGCCTGCATTCGCCATGCAGATCTTCGTTTCGAACGAGAAGGACAACACGGTCACGGTCGTCGACGGCGACACGCTCGAAGTCACTAAGACCATCAAGACCGCGAGGCGTCCGCGCGGCATCATCGCCAGCCCCGACGGCAAGGAGGTCTATGTCGCCTGCGGCGACGGCGACATCATTGACGTGATCGACACCAAGACGCTCGAAGTGGCGCGCACCCTCGATTCCGGACCTGACCCGGAGCTCATGGCCGTCGATCCCAAAGGTGGCATGCTCTACATCGCCAACGAGGACGACTCCATGGCGACGGTGATGAATACGGAGACCGGTGAAGTAGTCGGCGAGGTGCCTGTCGGTGTGGAGCCTGAGGGCGTCGGCGTGAGCCCGGACTCGAAATACACGGTCGTCACCTCAGAGAGCACCAGCATGGCGCATGTGATCGACAACGCCACGCTCGACCTGATCAAGAATGTCCTCGTCGACACCAGACCGCGCGAGGCGAAGTTCAAAGCCGATGGTAGCGAGGTGTGGGTCTCGTCCGAGGTTGGCGGCACCATCTCGGTGATCGACACCAGCAACTGGACGGTGAAGAAGAAGATCGGCTTCAAGGTGCCCGGCGTGCGCCCCGAGCTGCTTCAGCCCGTCGGCATGGAATTCACTAAGGACGGGAAGCATCTCTTCGTGGCGCTGGGACCGGGGAACCGGGTCGCCGTGATTGACCCCGAGACCTATGAGGTCACCGACTACATTCTCGTCGGGCAACGGCCGTGGCATTTGGAACTCTCGCCCGACCACAAGAAACTCTACGTGGCCAATGGACTCACCAACGACATGACGGTGATCGACGTGGACACACTCAAGGCAGAGAAGTCGGTAAAGGTGGGCCGGCTGCCGTGGGGCGTGGCAATCGTTCCGTAGTGGCTGGCTCCACCTCCGGCCATAAAAAGGGGTGTGCGCGCCATTCGGCATCGCACACCCCCCTTTAGCAGCGAAGCGGGCTGCTAGGCGCCCGCTTACTCCATGTCCTTGGTGGTCGCGGCATCGGCCTTGACCAGGCCTTTGTCACAAGCAGCGTTGAACTCGTCCTTGGAGATCTGGCCATCCTGATTGGAATCCACCATCGTGAAGTTGATCACGTAGTCGACGGCCTTACCCTGGTCTAGCGTTTCGCCGTTCGGCGAGGCCATGCTCCAGGCCTTGTTGCACTGCGAGGGGTCGAGGGACTGACCGGCCGCATACGCGGTACCGCCGAGCCCAAGCGCAACCACACCCGCGAGACATGTCAGGGTTACCAGCTTCATCGTTTCACTCCTCCTCTAGATGGCCCTCTGGACCGTTTGAATATTTAAAGGCCGAGCCGCGGGGCCACGGGATTTCCGCCGCGTGCGTCTCAGCAAGGTGGCAAGTCTTGCTCTGGCTTGGGGTAAAGAGGGCTTAAGCGGCTTAACGATACTTATTACTCAGCTAACGACGGCTAACTGGTCTCTTGAGAGCTTTTGCTTCTCGGATAACCATTATTTAAGCACGCTCATCCGCCAGGAGACATTTTGTGCTTACGCGCCAAGGACATGGCGCGAGGCCGGTCGCACCGAGAGAGGACCCGGGAATTTCTGGGCCCGGAAATCGGGAACATTTGGCAATGAGATTGCCAGACTTGCCATTGCTATTTCCTCCCGTCCGGCCTGCAGTGGCGAGGGAAGGCGGGCACATTTCGCCGGGGCGCTGCGAAGAATAGAGTAGAGAGCGCGCCGAATGGCTTATGACATTAAAACTTAATGCCTTTAGCCCTTGCCGTTGGCGCCTGTTCGATGGTGTGACGCGTCTGGCTTGGTGGAGACTTTCACGGCGTGCTGCAAAAGCTCTGGTATGACCGCCCCCTCCGAACGCAAGTTCTAGTCGCCATCGCGGCGATCAACTTTCTTGCCGCGATCGTGGCTGGCGTTCTTTCGATTGTGAACACGCGCACCGCCACGAAGGTCGAGATGCAAGCCTCGCTCGAGGTCGCAGATCGTCTGGTCGAAGCCACGATGAGCGGTGTCAAACGCCCAGACCGGATCGAGGAGACCAAGCGGGAATTGCCGGATGAGCTCAAGCATCTTCGCCACGTTCGCATCATGTTCATGGACGAAACCGGCCGCCTCACCATCGCCTCGCCCCACAGGATCGTCGAGGACGGCGCCAGGCCCTACGTGCCCAGCTGGTTCGTCGCCCTTGTCCGGCCGAGGGTCGGCGGTCGCATGGTCCGCGTCGTGACGGTTGAACGTTCGACGCCGATTGTCCTCGTCGGCGACCCGGCCGATGAGATCGCCGAAGCGTGGCAGGACTTCTCCTCCCTCGCCATCGTTTGGCTCGGCCTCAACGTGGTGGTTCTTGCCATTCTATATGTCGTGCTCGGCCGTGTGCTCGATCCGCTTGCCAGCCTCTCCAAAGGCCTGCTCGATCTCGAGGACGGGGACTATGCCGCGCGGCTTGAGCCGCCCAAGGTGAAAGAGCTCGCCGTCATCACCAACCGCTTCAACACCTTGGCGAGCGTGCTCGGCACGGCACGTGACGAGAACAGCAGGCTCTACCGCCAGCTCATCACTTTGCAGGAGGAGGAGCGGCGCGAGATCGCCAACGATCTTCACGACGAGGCAGGCGCCTGCCTGTTCGGCATCACCGCCAACGCGTCCTCTATTCGCACGATCGCTGGCCAGCTTCCCAAAACGCGTTCGCGTGAGATCTCGCGGAGGGTGGAAGAGATCCTGTCCATCGCCGACCGGCTCAAGGCGATGAATCGTGCTCTGCTCAAGAAGCTGCGGCCGGGCCCCCTCGGCAGGGTCAAGCTAGCCGACCTGATCGACGAGCTCACCGCAGTCTTCCAGCGCCGCCATCCCGACACGCACGTCGTCCTCAATCTCGGCCGACTGGCGAAGTCTTATGGCGAGCAGATCGACCTCACCGTCTACCGGTGCATCCAGGAGGGGATGACCAATGCGATGCGTCACGGCGCGGCAAGCACGCTCACCGTCGATCTCGCTGAGCGACTCTCCAATAGCCGTGAGCATGCCGCATGGTTGCAACTGATCATTGCCGATGACGGGCGAGGGATTAGCCCGTCGACGCCGAAAGGATTCGGACTCTCGGCCATGACCGAGCGCGTGCGTTCGCTCGGCGGGTCGTGCGTGATCGACAGCGCGCCTTCCAAGGGCACCTCGATCCGCATCGAGATTCCGGTAAACGAAAGCAAACAACGCGCAAGAGCGCCAGAATTGGTCGGGGAGCTATCATGACCCAGGTTCTCGTCATCGACGATCATCCGATCGTCCTACAAGGCTGTCGGCAGTTGCTCGAGGACGCCGGCGTCGAGAAGATCGTTCAGGCACAGAGCTTGGCCGATGGATTCCGTATCTACCGCACCCGGAAGCCTGACGTGATTATCGTCGACCTTGCCATGCGCACGGGCGCGCTTGGCGGCTTGTCTTTCATCCGGCGGCTTCGCTTGCACGATCAAGAGACGCCGATTCTGGTTTTCACCATGCACTCCGATCCCGTCATCGTGAGCCGCGCGCTCGAAATGGGCGCGACCGGTTACGTGCTGAAGGACACCGCGCCCGACGAGATGCTGAAGGCCTTCCAAAAAGTCCGCGAGAACCGGCCCTATCTCAGCCACGACCTGGCGTCGGAGGTGGCCTTCATGGAGGCGCGCGGCACCACCAATCCCTTGCGACGCATGACGGTGCGGGAACTGCAGACGCTAGCGCTCGTGGCCGAGGGCAAGCCTTATGGCGTCATCGCCGAGCACCTGAATGTGAGCTACAAGACCGTCGCCAACACCTGCACGCAGCTAAAGGCCAAGCTCGGGGTCCGCACGCTGCCCGAATTGATGCGCATTGCCATCCAGCATCTTCCGTCCGCCATGAGCAGGACGCGCTAGCGGCCGAGGACAGTCTGTACAGTTCATATCGGGGTCCCGACAGGGGACTAGAACAGGGTGAGAACTCGCGCCCCGCGACGGGCGTGATACCGGCGGCCACGCCAGCGCGACGAGGCCGTCGAACTGTGATTCTGGAATCTGGTGTTCGCGTTTTCGTCCGGCACACGTCAGTTGAGATGCTGCATCAACTCGGCGGTGCGCTGCACACAAATTCCGAACAATTTTGTCTTGACGCCAAGACTTCTAA
>CAZHCN010000012.1:0-29544 GCA_964530895.1 uncultured Methyloceanibacter sp.
AGCAGTCCCATGGCACTGCCCGATATCACTATGCGCCAGCTCCTCGAGTCTGGCGTGCACTTTGGTCACCAGACCCATCGCTGGAACCCGAAAATGGCGCCGTATATCTACGGCTCCCGCAACAACATCCACATCATCGATCTCACCCAGACGGTGCCATTGCTTCATCAGGCGCTCGTCACGGTGTCCGACGTCGTGGCCAAAGGCGGCCGTGTGCTGTTCGTCGGCACCAAACGCCAGGCCTCCGAGGCCGTGGCAGAGGCGGCCCGGTCGTGCGCACAGTATTTCATCAACCACCGCTGGCTCGGGGGTACCCTAACCAACTGGCGGACCATCTCCCACTCCATCAAGCGGCTGAAGTCGCTGGAAGAGCTTCTCGAAGGCGACCATCGCGGTCTCACCAAGAAGGAGCTGCTCCAGCTCACGCGCGAGAAGGACAAGCTCGAGCGTTCTTTGGGCGGCATCAAGGACATGGGCGCGCCGCCGGATCTCATGTTCGTCATCGACACCAATAAGGAGGCGATCGCCATCGCCGAGGCGCGCAAGCTCGGCATGCCCGTCGTGGCCATCGTCGATTCCAACAGCGATCCGGACGGGATCACCTATCCCATCCCGGGCAATGACGACGCGGGTCGCGCTATCACCCTTTACACCGATCTGATCGCGCGCGCGGCCATCGACGGAATCGAGCGGGCGCAAGGCGCTCTCGGTGTCGATATCGGCGCCGCCGAACAGCCGATCTCGGAGCCTGGCCTTGATGACGGGGAAACCTCCGAAGGGGAGGCAGCCTCGGCAAAGAAGAAGCCGGGCAGGGGTAAGCCGGCAAGATCCGCTAAGAAGGCCGAGGCCGAGACCGAAGCAACCGAAACTGCAGCGCAAGCAGACTAGCAGCGAGACGCCTCGCACGCTTGGCGAGGCCACACGGAAGAGGAATGCATGGCGACGATAACCGCATCCATGGTCAAGGAGCTGCGCGACAAGACCGGCGCGGGCATGATGGACTGCAAGGCGGCGCTCAACGAGAATGCTGGCGACATGGAAGCCGCGGTCGATTGGCTGCGGGCGAAGGGCCTTGCCAAGGCCGCCAAGAAGGCAGGCCGCGTCGCGGCCGAAGGCCTGATCGGACTTGCCGGCGACGACCATGAAGCCGCCCTGGTTGAGGTAAATTCCGAGACCGACTTCGTCGCCCGCAATCCGAGCTTCCAGGAGATGGTCGGCGAGATCGCGAGCGCGGCCCTCAAGGCCAAAGGTGATCTGAATAAGCTCGGCGACGCGAGCTATGGCAAGGGCAAGACGAGCGTGGGCGACACGCTGAAGGAGATGATCGGTTCCATCGGTGAGAACATGACGCTCAGGCGCACGGCCCACCTCGCCACCGGCAAGGGCGTCGTCGCGAGCTATATGCACAACCAGTCTGCGCACGGCCTCGGCAAGATTGGGGTCATCGTCGCTCTCGAATCCACCGGCGATGCGGAGGCGCTGAAGAATTTCGGCAAGCAGGTCGCCATGCACATCGCCGCGGCCAACCCGCAAGCGATCGACACGGCAAGCCTGGACCAGGAGCTCATCGAGCGCGAGCGCACCGTCCTGACCGAGCAAGCTAAGGAGTCCGGGAAACCCGACGAGGTGATCGCCAAGATGGTCGAGGGCCGCTTGCGGAAGTTCTACGAGGAGGTCGTTCTGCTGCAGCAGCCCTTCGTCCACGACCCGGACAACACGGTGGCGAAGGCCATGGAAGCCGCGGGCAAGGAGGCCGGCGCGCCGGTCAAGATCACCGGCTTCTACCGGTTTGCTCTCGGCGAAGGGATCGAGAAGGCCGAAAGCGACTTCGCCGCGGAGGTTGCGGCGGCGGCTTCCGGCTCCTAAGGTCGGCGCGGCTCGATGGACCTGCCGCCCGCCTCAAGGTCTCCCCATCGCCACCGGAGTTTGCGCTGATGGCCAAGGCTCTCGCGACGAAGCTTCGCTTTGAACGCGTCCTAGTGAAGCTGTCGGGCGAGGCGCTTGCCGGCGCCAAAGGCTACGGCATCGATCTGGGTGTCATCGAGCCGATCGCCAAGGACATCGCCAAGACCGCCGATATGGGCGTGCAGATCTGCCTCGTGGTCGGCGGCGGCAATATCTATCGCGGCCTCATGGCGGCGGAAAGCGGCATGGACCGCGCGCGCGCCGACTATATGGGCATGCTGGCCACGGTCATGAACGCGCTTGCCCTGCAGACCGCGATCGAGCGGGCAGGGCCCACGGCGCGCGTTCTGTCGGCCATTCCGATGCCCACCGTGTGCGAGCCCTATATCCGTGACAAGGCGCTCGATCACTTGGAGAAGGGGCGGGTGGTGATCTTCGCCGGCGGCACCGGCAATCCGTTCTTCACGACCGACACCGCGGCCGCCCTCCGCGCCGCCGAAATGGAGTGTCAGGCCCTCTACAAGGCAACACAGGTCGACGGCGTTTATAGCGCCGACCCGGTCAAGGTCCCGGACGCCAAGCGCTTTGAGCGCCTGAGCTACGACGAAGTGCTAAGCAAGGATCTCAAGATCATGGACGGCGCCGCGATCGCCCTTGCCCGGGACAATCGTATTCCGATAATTGTGTTTTCCATCAAGAGCCAAGGCAGCTTGGCTCTTGAGTTGCAAGGGGAGGGCTCCTCGACCACCATAGACGGTGGTGAGGGGCATAATGACGCCCGAAAACGCCAATAAGGCGCATGCCAAGCCGCGCTTGGTCGCGAGCAAAGGCGGAAAGGCGAGCAGGAAATGATATGTCTAGCTTCGACCTAAGCGAGATCGAACGGCGCATGCGTGGCGCGCTCGGCGTGCTCAAGCAGGAGTTCAGCGGCTTGCGAACCGGCCGTGCCAGTGCGAGCTTGCTCGATCCGATCATGGTAATGGCCTACGGCAATCCCATGCCCCTTAACCAGGTGGCGACCGTGAATGTGCCCGAGCCGCGCATGATCACGGTGCAGGTGTGGGACAAGAGCCAAGTGAACGCCGTAGACAAGGCAATCCGCGAGTCGGATCTTGGCCTCAATCCCGTGGTCGAAGGGCAGCTCTTGCGCCTGCCGATCCCCGAACTCAACGAGGAGCGGCGGCATGAGATCGCCAAGGTCGCGCATAAATATGCCGAGCAAGCCCGCGTCGCGGTGCGTAATGTCCGCCGCGACGGCATGGAGCACCTGAAGCGGGCCGAGAAGGACGGCGAGATGGGGAAGGACGAGCACCATTCGCTTTCAACCAAGGTGCAAGAGTTGACCGATAAGATCATCAAGGAGATCGACGAGGCCCTTGCCACCAAGGAAGCCGAAGTCATGCAGGTCTGACCGGACCTGCTCTGGACCTTGTCTTTAGCCTTGCATTGGAGAAAACGAACGTGACGCTTGCCATGGATAAGCCGGAATGGGGTGACGCCCCGAGGCCGATCGCGCGCCACGTCGCCATCATCATGGACGGAAACGGCCGCTGGGCCGCCGAGCGCGGCCTTCCGCGTGTCGAAGGCCATCGCCAAGGCGTGGAGAGCGTCAGGCGGACCGTGGAGGCCGCCATGGAGCTCGGCATCACACACCTCACGCTGTTCAGTTTCTCCTCGGAGAACTGGTCGCGCCCCCGGCAGGAGATCAACGACCTGTTCGGTCTGCTTCGGCGTTTCGTGCGGCGCGATCTCGCTGAGCTGCACAAGAACGGTGTCAAGATCCGCGTGATCGGCGCGCGCAACGGGCTTGATGATGACATTCTGAGGATGCTCGACGACGCCGTGGAGCTGACCAAGGACAACACCGCGCTCAACCTTACGATCGCCTTCAATTACGGCGCGCGCGACGAGATTGCCCGCGCAGCGCAAAGGATCGCCGAGGACGCCAAGGCGGGGATCGTCGACCCCTCTGACGTGACGCCCGAACGCTTCGCCGCCTATCTCGATACGGTTGGCCTTCCCGACCCCGACCTTTTGATCCGCACCAGCGGCGAACTGCGTCTTTCCAATTTCCTGCTCTGGCAACTGGCTTATGCCGAGTTCGTCTTCGTGGACGTCTACTGGCCCGATTTCACCAAGGAGCTATTCGAGGCCGCCATCGCCGAATATCAAAGGCGAAACCGCCGCTTCGGCGGAACCTCGGCGAGATCCACCGCGTGACGCCGTCCGGAGCGCCGCTCGACAACAATCAGCAGCAGGCACGGTCAGGCACGACGCCGGAAATCGTGCGCCGGCTCGCATCGGCCTTCGTTCTCGCCGCCGTCGCGATCGGCGCCGTCATCGCGAGCCCCTGGTCTTTTCTTCTACTCGTAGTGGTCGCTGCCGGTCTGCTGACGTGGGAGTGGGGCGGGCTTACCCGCGGCAACGGGTTCGACGCCACATCACTCATCCAGACGGTCAGCGTAGCCGCGCTTGCGGTCCTCGCCACCCTCGGCAAGCCCCAGCTCATTCTCTTCATTCTCGGCGCGACTGCCATCACCATCGCCTTCTCTGGCATCTCGCGGGACCGCGCCGCCTGGGCTCTAGGGGGGCTTGCCTATACGGCGTTCCCGGCCTGGGCACTGGTGTGGCTCCGCAGCGACCCCGATCTCGGCGTATCTGCGGTGCTCTACCTGCTCGCGGTCGCCTGGACCACGGATACGGCTTCCTATGTCGGCGGCCGCACCCTTGGCGGCGCCAAGCTCGCACCCCAGATTTCGCCGAAGAAGACCTGGAGCGGATTCATCGTCGGAACCCTGACTCCTGCCTTTGTTGGCTATGCTGTCGCGCTTCTGCTCGGCGGCACGTCCCCTTGGACCCTTGCCTTGGTGAGCGTCGTGCTCGCTCTTGCCTGCCAGATGGGAGACTTGCTTGAGAGCGCGGTAAAGCGTCAGTTTGGGGCCAAGGATATGAGCCAGCTCATCCCAGGTCACGGCGGGCTGTTCGACCGTATCGACAGCCTCTTGCTGGCCGCGGTCGTAGCTGCTCTCATTGCCTTACGCAATCCGGCCGCGCCCGGCGCTGGCCTCCTTATCTGGTAGAGGCTGTTCCCGTGTTGACCTCCCAGACAGCTCCGCACAGCGACCCACGCGCCAAGACCAGGGCGCCGCGGCGGATCTCGGTTCTCGGCGCTACCGGCTCCATCGGCGAAAGCACGCTCGATCTCGTCGGCCGCGATCCTGAGACCTACGAGGTCGTAGCGCTGACCGGCTGCAAGAACGTCGCCCGTCTCGCCGAGCTTGCCGTTCTCCATCGCGCCGAGCTTGCGGTGATCGCCGATCCTGCCCGTCACGCCGAACTCAATGACGCGCTCGCCGGCACCGGCATCGAGGCCGCTGCGGGCGAGCGGGCTCTGCTCGAGGCGGCAAGCCGCCCGGCCGACTGGGTGATGGCGGCGATCGTCGGCGCCGCGGGACTCAAGCCGACGCTCCGCGCCGTCCGCCAAGGCACCGCGACCGCGCTCGCCAACAAAGAGTGCCTCGTCTCGGCCGGCGGTATCTTCATGGCCGAGGTGGCGCGACACGGCACGACGTTGCTGCCGGTGGATTCCGAGCACTCTGCCGCGCTCCAGGTCATGACGGGTACGAAGTCGGAGCGCATCGAGCGCGTCTGCCTCACCGCCTCGGGCGGGCCGTTCCGCACTTGGAGCCTCACGCAGATGGCCGACGCGGGGCCCGAGCAAGCGCTGAAACATCCGAACTGGTCCATGGGCGCCAAGGTGACGATCGATTCCGCGACTCTCATGAACAAGGGTCTGGAACTGATCGAGGCGCATCATCTCTTTGCGCTTTCGCCCGATAGACTTGGCGTCCTGGTCCATCCTCAGTCGATCGTGCACTGCCTCGTCTATATGAGCGACGGCGCCGTGCTCGCGCAGCTCAGCTGTCCCGACATGAGGACGCCCATCGCCTACAGTCTGGCTTGGCCCGAACGCATGCATGTTCCCAACAAGCGCCTCGATCTTGCGGAGATCGGCGCGCTCACCTTCGAGGCCCCAGATCTGGAGCGCTTCCCCGCTTTGCGTCTGGCCAAGGACGTCCTCGCCGCCGGCGGCAGCGCCGGCACCGTGCTCAACGCCGCCAACGAGGTCGCCGTGGCGGCCTTTCTTGAGAAGCGCGTTGGCTTCCTCGCCATTGCTGGCCTGGTGGAGGCAACGCTTGCCGCAAGCGCAGACCTCATCGGAATCGTGCCGCAAACGGCGGATGATGTGCTCGAGATCGATGAAGAGGCCCGGGTCCGGGCCCGCGGCTGGCTCGCCCGGTTTGCATAAGCCCCTTGGGCGGGCTAAGAAGGGTCAAATTCTGTAGGTAACCAGGCGCATGGACACGATAATTCAGCTATCCAGCCTCGGCGACACTATCCTCCACTACCTTCTTCCATTCCTGTTCGTGCTCACCATCGTGGTCTTCGTCCACGAGCTCGGGCACTTCCTGGTGGCTCGGTGGTGCGGCGTTGCCGTCAAGGTCTTCTCCATCGGCTTTGGCCCCGAAATCTTCGGCTTCTACGACCGCAAAGGCACTCGCTGGCGCCTGTCCTGGATCCCTCTCGGCGGCTATGTGAGATTCATCGACGACGATAATGTCGCGAGCGCCTCTGGCCGCAAGGCCTTCGAGGCGCTTCCTGAGGAAGACCGCAAGCGTAGCTTCCAAGGCAAGTCGCTCGGCCAGCGCGCGGTCATCGTGGCGGCGGGACCGATCGCCAATTTCGTCCTCGCCATCGTGATCTTCACGGCGATCTTCAGCGTGTTCGGCGAGCGGATCACCGCGGCCAAGGTGGATGCGGTGACCCCTGGCAGTGCCGCTGCGCAGGCCGGATTCGAGCCCGGCGACCGCGTCCTCAGCATAGACGGCTCGGCCATCGACAATTTCGCGGAGATGCAGCGAATCGTAGCCATGAGCCCCGGCGAGCACCTGCATTTCGTGGTCGACCGGGGCGGAGCCCATGTCGACATCACGGCAACACCAGAGCTCAAGGAAATCACCGATCGCTTCGGCAACACTATGCGGATCGGCCTACTGGGCATTCAGCGCAGCGCCGCGCCGGAGGACTGGAAGTTGGAGCGCCACGACCCCGCGACCGCCTTCGCTATGGCCGTCAAGGAGAGCTATTTCGTCGTTTCGCGCTCGCTTGGCTATCTCTACGACGTGGCGACCGGTCGAGAGGCTGCCGACCAGCTTGGCGGACCACTCCGTATTGCTCAAGTATCTGGTCAAGTCGCCACGGCAGGCTTTGTGGCTCTTCTCAACCTCGCCGCCATCATCTCGGTAAGTATCGGGCTAATAAATCTCTTCCCAATACCAATGCTCGATGGCGGTCATCTTCTGTTTTACGGGATTGAGGCAGTAAGAGGGCGGCCGCTCAGCGAATCCACTCAAGAGATCGGTTTCCGCATTGGCCTCGCTTTCGTACTCATGCTAATGATCTTCGCGACCTGGAATGACCTGATTCACTTGAAGTTTCTGTGAGCCGGGGTTGCAGGACGGGGGAATTAGCGGGAGTCGCGAGGTCCGCGGCGCTGTTAATAGTTCTTAACAAAAGACTACCAAAAATCGGCCACAAACGAGTGGCCAGTTGCGACCTAGGGCACTTTGCCCACGGGGTCGGCTTGAGGGGAAAACACCAGCAATGGTGCGGTGGACGTTGGTAAGAGGGCTGCTCGCGGCCCTCGCAGTCTTGTGTAGCGTCCCGCTTTCGCTGGGTCTCAGCGCAGGTTTTGGGGATTTGTCGGCCTATGCCCAAGGCGCCGCCATTTCATCCATCGTGGTCGAGGGGAATCGCCGCGTAGAGCCGGAAACTGTGCGCTCCTACCTGACGTTCTCCTCCGGCGACACCTACGACCCCGCCGAAGTCAACCAATCCCTCAAGACCCTATTCGCCACCGGCCTGTTCCAGGACGTCCGCATCCGGCGCCAGGGGTCGACCATCATCGTCATCGTGGTGGAAAACCCCATCGTGAACCGCGTGGCCTTTGAAGGGAACAAGGAGATCGAGGATGACACGCTGGCGTCCGAGGTTCAGCTCAAGCCCCGCGCCGTCTATACGCGCGCCCGTGTGCAGGCGGATGTTCAGCGCATTCTGAATCTCTACCGGCGCCAAGGTCTCTATTCCGCCCAAGTGAACCCCAAGATCATCAATCTCGACAACAACCGCATCGACGTCGTCTTCGAGATTACCGAGGGACCAACCACGAAGGTCCGCGCCATCAACTTCATCGGCAATGAGGCCTTCAGCGATTCGCAGCTCCGCTTCGTGATCACCACCACGCGGACGAATTGGCTCAGCTTCCTCAAGAGCACAAACATCTATGACCCCGACCGGCTCAACCTCGACCGGGAGTTGTTGCGTCAGTTCTACATGAAGAACGGCTATGCCGACGCCCGCGTGGTGTCGGCAACCGCTGATCTCGATCGCGACGGACGCGGCTTCTTCATCACCTTCACCATCGAAGAGGGCGAACGGTACCAATTCGGCAATATCGACATCGAAAGTGCGTTGCCTTCGCTGGATGTGAACGCCTTACGTGGGGTGATCCTGACCAAACCGGGCCGACGCTACAACGCCGAGAAGGTCGAGAAGACGGTCGAGGCCTTGACCATCAAGGTGGCCGAGCAGGGCTACGCGTTTGGACAGGTCCGGCCACGCTTCGAGCGCGACCAGGCTACCCACACGATGAACATCGTCTACGTGATCAATGAGGGGCCACGCGTCTACATCGAGCGAATCAATATCGTTGGCAACTTCCGCACTGAGGACCGGGTAATACGGCGGCAGTTCCGTCTCGCCGAAGGCGACGCCTATAACCGGCTTCTCGTCGAAGCCGCGCGTAAGCGATTGCGGGCACTTGGGTTCTTCAAGTCTGTGGACATCGACACGTCTCCCGGCAGCGCCCCGGATCGCGTCATCCTCACCGTCACGGTGGTCGAGCAGCCGACCGGCGAATTCTCCTTCGGCGCCGGCTACTCCACGACTGAGGGCGTGATCGGCGACATTAGCGTCACCGAGCGCAACCTGATGGGTAAGGGGCAGTATGTCCGACTCGGCTTCTCAGGCAGTCTTGAGCGCGCCCAGGTGGACTTCAGCTTTACCGAGCCCAACTTCCTCGACCGCAACCTGGCGGCAGGCTTCGACGCCTTCTACAAGACGGTCGATCTGCAAAGCGTGGCGTCGTTCAGTCAGAGCACGGCCGGCGGCAATCTCCGCCTCGGCTTCCCGATCGCCGACAACACGCAAATGGGTCTCCGGTATCGGTTCGAGCGCGAGGACATCTTCGACGTGGCGAACGATGCCTCGCTGGCCGTCAAACAGGCCGAAGGGACGGCCAACGTCTCGTCAGTTGGTTATACGGTCGCATACGACACCCGCAACGTACCCCAAGCGCCGACCACTGGCGTTTTCCTCTCCTTGTCCCAAGACCTCGCCGGCGTTGGCGGCGACGTGAACTACATCCGCACGACGGGCGACGCGCGCGGCTATTATCCGATCACCAACAAGATCACCCTTGTGGGCCGCGTCCAGGGCGGCAATGTTACGGGCTGGGGCGGCCAGGACGTTCGCTTGACGGACCTATTCTTCAAGGGCGGCGAGACAATCCGCGGCTTCGAGCGCGCCGGCTATGGTCCACGCGACGCATGCCAAAACCCCACGACGGGAAAGCATGTGGCCGACTGCTCAAAGGACGCGCTGGGCGGCGAGCTCTTCTGGGCAACGACGGCGGAAGTGCGTTTCCCATTCCCCTTCATTCCGGATAGCCTCGGCATGCAAGGTGCTGTCTTCGTTGACGCCGGCTCTCTCTGGGATCCAAGTCAAGACGCCCTGAACGCGGTAGGTTTGCCTAGACTGCCGGGCGGGTGCACCAGCAAGAACCTTGGCAAGACTTGCGGCGAGGGGAGCTTTATCAACGACAGCAGTCTAGTCCGGTTGTCCACCGGCTTCAGCATCATCTGGCAGTCTCCTCTCGGCCCCCTCCGCGCCGATATCGCCGATGCGCTTCTCAAGGCCGATTTCGACCGGACCGAACTCTTCCGCTTCGGCGCCTCGACAGCTTTCTAAAAGAGCCACTTCGGTTTATTGCTACGCGCCATGGTTGGCGTCGCGTAGCAGACCGCAGGAGATTCGATGGAACACCCGGGTTTTTTTGAGCGGGCCGGTCCGTTCTCCTTGCGCACCATCGCCGAGGTCACCGGCTCCCAACTGGCAAACGGCGCCGACCCAGATCTCGAGATCAAGGATGTCCGCCCGCTGGACGGCGCAATGAAGGGCGACTTGTCCTTCGTGGACAATCCGAAATACGTGCCGCTCCTCCTCAAGACCGGCGCCGGCGCCTGCCTCGTCGCACCAAAATTCACGGCCAAGGTGCCGGTGGGGAGCGCCCGGCTCGTGACGCCGGAGCCCTACCGCAGCTTCGCCAAGGCGCTCGCCTTGTTTTACCCCGGATCGCTCCGACCGAGGACAGCCGGTGAGGGGGCTGCGAGCGCCTCGAACCGTGTTCATCCGAGCGCAGTGCTCGAGACCGATGTGATCGTGGAGCCGGGGGCGGTCATCGGACCGGAGGCTCGCATCGGGCAGGGGACGACCATCGCCGCGGGCTGCGTCATCGGCTATCGCGTGCATATCGGCCGCGACTGCTATGTCGGGCCGAACGCCTCGGTCACCCATGCCCTGATTGGCAACCGGGTGATGATCCATGCTGGCGTCGCCATCGGCCAGGATGGGTTCGGCTTTGCCATGGGCAAGCAAGGCCACGCCAAGGTGCCCCAGATTGGCCGGGTCGTCATTCAGGACGACGTGGAAATCGGTGCCAACTCGACCATTGACCGCGGCGCGCTCCGGGACACGATTGTCGGGGAGGGCACGAAAATTGATAATCTCGTGCAAATCGGGCACAACGTAGTGATTGGAAGGCATTGCATTATTGTGTCCCAAACCGGTATTTCAGGCAGTTCCGAACTCGGTGACTTCGTAGCCCTTGGCGGCCAGGTCGGCGTCGTCGGCCACCTCAAGATCGGCGCTGGCGCCCAGATCGCCGGGAGCAGTAATGTGCGGGGCGATGTGCCGGCGGGTGCCCGCTGGGGAGGCACCCCGGCCAAGCCCTACAGGCTCTGGTTCAGGGAACTGACATTGTTGCGGCAGCTTGCCGAACGTAAGGATTTGAAACTTGATCAAGGTGAAGGCGGGGAAGGCGAGTAGCCATGACTCCGCATCTGAGGAGCCGGTCCCCATGAATGAGAGCGGGGTACAACCGAAGCCGAATACGGCGGAAACCGCCGATATTCTAAAGCTTCTACCGCATCGCTATCCCTTCCTTCTGGTCGACCGCATCATTGACATGGACGGGGATCGCTCTGCGACCGGGATCAAGAACGTCACCGCCAACGAGCCCTACTTCCAGGGGCATTTTCCCGGCAACCCAGTCATGCCCGGCGTGCTCCTTATTGAGGGGCTGGCACAAACGGCCGGTGCGCTGTGCATGCGCTTCCTCGAGGAGTTCAAGGAGCCGCCGCTTGTCTACTTCATGGCGATCGACAAGGCCCGCTTCCGCCGTCCGGTGGTTCCCGGCGACACAGTCCACTATCACGTCCAGAAGATGCGCAACCGCGGCCGGGTATGGCGCTTTCGCGGCCACGCCTTGGTCGACGGCAACGTCGTCGCCGAGGCAGAGGTCAGCGCCGTGATCGTCGAGAATTAGCCGGGCTCAAATGACAAAGATTCATGCGACCGCTCTGGTCGATCCAAGCGCGAAACTTGGGGCGAACGTCGAGATCGGCCCGTTCTCTGTCATCGGGCCCCAGGTCGAGATTGGTGACGGCGTCATCGTTCATTCACATGCCGCGATCGCGGGCCGGACCACGATCGGCCAGGGCAGTAAGGTGTTTCCTTTCGCCTCACTCGGTCACGCACCGCAAGACATCAAATATCACGATGAGCCCAGCACGATCACTATCGGCCCCAACACACTCATTCGCGAGCATGTCACGATTAGCCCCGGCACCGAACGTGGAAAGATGGCGACCACGGTTGGGGCCAACTGTTTCTTGATGATCGGCGCCCATATCGCCCATGATTGCCAGATCGGCAACGATGTAACCCTCGTGAACGGCGCGACTTTGGCTGGGCACGTCTCGATCGGCGATGGCGCCATCATTGGCGGGCTCTCGGCGATCCACCAATATGTGCGCATAGGCGCGTACGCATTTGTCGGCGGTATGAGCGGAATCCCTGCCGACCTCATTCCATTCGGCATGGCGATCGGCAACCGTGCCAATCTCAGCGGACTCAATATTGTGGGGCTGAAGCGCAAGGGCTTCCCCCGCGAGCAGATTCATGAGCTGCGCCAGGCCTATCGTATGCTGTTTGCGACCGAGGGCACCTTGATGGAGCGGCTCGATGACGTAGACGCCTTGTTTTCAAAGAACCCGCTCGTCAAGCAGGTCATCGATTTCATGAGAAGTGATTCAGACCGTTCTTTCTGCGTGCCGAACAATGTCGCAACGCCAACCCGCTGAGCCCGTACGGAAACCACACGAGGCACAAAAGCTGGAAGGCCCGCTGGCCATCATCGCCGGTGGGGGGCAGCTTCCTTGTGTCATAGCGGAGTCGGTTTCCTCACGCGGGGTCCCCATACATATCTTCGGCATTCGCGGTGAAGCGAGCGAGGCCATAGAGCGCTTCCCGAACACCTGGGTCAAATGGGGCGAGTTGGGCAAGCTGTTCACCACCTGCGACAAGATTGGCTGTCGTGACCTCGTGATCATCGGCGGAGTGTCGCGGCCCGATCTGGCCAACGTCAAGTTTGATTTCGGCGCCATCAAGAACCTGCCGTTCATCATCAGCCTCAGCAAAGGCGGCGACGATCATGTGCTGTCGAACATCGTGCGCTTTTTCGAAAGCAAAGGATTTCGCGTGCACGGAGCGGGCGACATGGCCCCAGAGCTCTTGGTGGGTGAGGGAAATCTCGGCAAGAGGACGCCGACCCCGGAAGAACTGGCCGATATCGAGATCGGCCTAAACGTGGTTCGCGAGCTGGGACGCCTAGACGTCGGCCAAGCCGCCGTCGTTGCCAAGAGCTACGTGCTGGCTGTCGAGGCCGCAGAAGGCACCGACGCCATGCTCGAACGCTGCGCTGAGCTTCGAAAGTCCGGCCGCGCGCGCGGGCGCACGGGCGTCCTCGTCAAGGCGCCAAAGCCAGGTCAGGAAGAGCGGATCGATATGCCGACGATTGGCCCGGCGACGGTCCAAAGGGCCGCCGCGGCAGGGCTCGCCGGCATTGCTATCGCCGCTGACCGCGTGCTCATGGCCGACCGCGAGGCCACAATCGATGCCGCGAACCGAAACGGGCTCTTTCTGCTCGGCCAGAAGTGGGACCTCTAGAAGCGAGGGCCAGCCGGAAGGCATCCCTCCCTCAGCGATTCTCCATTGGAACGTAGGCCCGCTCGGCCGGACCCGTATAGAGCTGGCGCGGTCGGCCAATGCGCTGCGACGGATCCTCGATCATCTCCATCCACTGGGCGATCCACCCCACGGTCCGGGCGATGGCGAACAACACCGTGAACATGTCGGTGGGGAAGCCGAGCGCCTTTAGGGTGATGCCCGAGTAGAAGTCGATGTTCGGATAGAGCTTCTTCTGAACAAAGTAGTCGTCCGAGAGGGCGATACGCTCCAGCTCGAGCGCCACTTTCAGAATCGGATCGTCACGATGACCGACGGCCTCGAGCACCTCGTGGCAGGTCTTCTGCATGATCTTGGCCCGCGGATCGTAGTTCTTGTAGACGCGATGGCCAAAGCCCATGAGTCGGAAGGGGTCGTTCTTATCTTTGGCGCGCTTGATGTACTCGGGAATGCGGTCGACCGTGCCGATCTCCTCCAACATCATGAGCGCCGCCTCGTTGGCGCCGCCATGAGCCGGCCCCCACAGACAGGCGATGCCTGCGGAGATGCATGCGAAGGGGTTCGCCCCCGACGATCCGGCAAGCCGCACCGTCGAGGTCGAGGCATTCTGCTCGTGATCCGCGTGAAGGATGAAGATGCGCCGCATGGCCCGCGAAAGCACGCGATCGACGACGTACTCCTCGCAAGGGACGGCGAAGCACATCCTCAGGAAGTTCCCCGAGTAATCGAGATCGTTCTTTGGATAAATGAAGGGCTGGCCGACAGAGTACTTGTAGGCCATGGCGGCGATGGTCGGCATCTTGGCGATCATCCGCACGCTCGCCATTTCACGCTGCAGTGGATCTCTGATGTCGATGGAGTCGTGATAGAAGGCCGAGAGCGCACCGACCACGCCCACCATGACGGCCATGGGATGTGCGTCGCGGCGGAATCCAGTGTAGAACCGGTTCATCTGCTCATGCACCATCGTGTGCATGGTGATGCGATGCTTGAAAGACGTGTACTGCTCTTCCGTCGGCAGCTCGCCATAGAGCAAGAGATAGGCCGTTTCGAGGAAGGTGCAGTGCTCGGCCAGTTGGTCGATGGGATAGCCGCGATAGAGCAGCACCCCCTTGTCGCCGTCGATGAAGGTGATTTTCGATTCACAGCTCGCAGTCGACGTGAAACCGGGATCGTAGGTAAAGCAGCCGGTGTCCTGATACAGCGACGTGATGTCGATCACCTCGGGGCCGAGCGTGCCCCGGCGCACGGGTAGATCATGCCGCGCACCACGAAGCGTGAGGGAGGCCTCGTCGGTTTCAGTGGGTCGATAATCCTCTGCGACACTCATCTCATAATCCTCCTGGCCCTTCTTAAGGGCGATCGGACCGAACGCGGCTCCGACATACCATCAGTACAACGAGCGGTTCAGGTCCTCGTAAACGGTTTTTTGCACTGCCACATAATCGCGTTGAATTTGCCGCAGCGCAACACAGATGCCTGCTTAAATGTTAAGCAACGCAAGACTCATTGGGTTTGGTCGGCGATACGTTTCAGCGATTCCTCGCGCCCAAGAACCTCAAGCACATCAAAGATACCAGGAGATGTCGCTCGGCCCGTCAAGGCCGCGCGCAACGGCTGAGCAACCTTACCAAGCTTGCGGCCGGTTGCCTCACAGAACGCGCGCACGCACGCCTCGAGCGCCTCGGGCGTCCATGGCTCCACGTCCTTGAGCTTCGGCAGGAGGGCCCCCAGCGTCTCACGCCCGGCTTCGTCGAGCTGCTTCTTGGCCTGGTCGTCCAAGGCGATCGGGCGCTCCGCGAACAGGTAGCCTGCGCTGTCGATAAGCTCGATGAGCGTCTTGGCCCGCTCTTTCAGGCCCGGCATGGCACGCTCGAGCTTGCGCCAGCCGTCGGCGCCGATGCGCGCGGCCAGGGTCCCACCATCGGGAAGGTCGGGGATCAGCGCCTTGAGGTGATCGATGATTTCTGTATCCGCCATTGCCCGCAGATAGTGGCCGTTGAGATTCTCCAGCTTCACGAAGTCGAACCGCGCGGCCGAGCGGCCGATGGCGTCGAGATCGAACCAGGAGATCATCTCTTCCGTCGAGATGATCTCGGCATCGCCATGACTCCAGCCCAGCCGCACAAGATAGTTGCGTAAGGCCGCCGGTAGATAGCCCATCTCGCGATAGGCCTCGACACCAAGCGCGCCGTGCCGCTTCGAGAGCTTGGCCCCATCGGGGCCGTGGATCAGCGGCACATGGGCGTAGATCGGCGTCTCCCAGCCGAGGGCCCTGAAGATTTGCGTCTGCCGCGCCGCATTGGTGAGATGATCGTCGCCACGGATGACATGGGTGATGCCCATGTCGTGATCGTCGACCACCACGGACAGATTGTATGTAGGAGACCCGTCGCTGCGCAGGATGATGAGATCGTCGAGATCCTTGTTCTGGAAGACGACCCGGCCCTGAACGCGGTCCTCGATCACCGTCTCGCCTTCGCGCGGCGCCTTGAAGCGTATCGCCGGCGCGACACCGTCGGGCGCCTCGCCGTGATCGCGGTCACGCCAGGTGCCGTCATAGCCAGGCGCTCGGCCCTCGGCCCGCGCCTTCTCGCGCATCGTCTGAAGCTCCTCGGGCGTCGCGTAACAGCGATAGGCCTTACCCTCGCCGAGTAGCTGCTCTGCGATCTCACGATGACGTTCCGCACGCGACAGCTGATAGACGGGCTCGCCGTCCCAATCGAGGCCGAGCCAGCGCAAGCCGTCGAGAATGGCGAGGATCGCGCCTTCCGTGGAGCGCGCCTGATCGGTGTCCTCGATGCGGAGCAGCATCTCGCCGCCTTTGGCCTTGGCGTAGAGCCAGTTGAACAGGGCGGTGCGGGCGCCTCCAATGTGAAGGTAGCCGGTGGGCGAAGGCGCAAAGCGCGTGATGACGGTCTCACTCATCGATCGATGCTTGGGAGCTCTTTTTGCGGTGGGTAGGGGCAAACGGTGGCCGTGGTGTAACATAGGCCCAGGTGCGGGGTAAGGGCAGGGCGAGGCTTCCCTGCGAGGGGTCTGGGTGCGGAGCAATGCCGGACCGGGACGAGGGCGTGTGGGGCGGCGGCGAGAGTCCCGTTAGGCCAAGCCAGGCCGGGCTCGTGGCCACGGTGGGCGCGGTCGTAGCGCGTGCGCTGGAGGCTGAGGCGGAGCGTTGGGTCCTGTGGCTTCCGGTGCTCTTTGCCACCGGCATCCTCACCTATTTCGCGCTTTCCACCGAGCCCGATCCGCGCGTCGCCATAGCACTCGTCCTCGGCGCGCTCGGGCTCCTCCTCACCGTCCGTCACATTCCCCTCGGTCTCGCGCTCGGCGGCGCCTGTCTCGCCTTCGCTCTGGGCTTCGCCGACGCCAAGCTCCGCACCGAGATGGTGCGGGCGCCGGTGCTCGCCGAGGAGCTTCGCTACGTCCCGGTCGCAGGTTTCGTGGAGGACTTCGAACGCCGCGCCGGCAGGCGCGACCGGCTTACCTTGCAGGTGATCTCGCTCGGCACGCTCCCGGCGGACACGCGCCCCTATCGGGTCCGCGTCAGTACCGCCGCCAAGGGTCTCCTGCCGCGGACGGGGGATGCGGTCACCCTCCGCGCGACCTTGAGGCCGCCACCGGAGCCCGTGGAGCCCGGCGGCTTCGATTTCGGGCGCCAGGCCTGGTTCGCGAGACTCGGCGCCACAGGCTATACGACGAGCGCAATCGTGCCGCTTGCCGACCCGCCGCCAACGCCCCTCGATCTTCGCATCTGGGGCGACATTGACGCGCTCCGCGCGCACGTCGACGCCCGCGTGCGCGCCGCACTGCCCGGAGAGACCGGTGCCATTGCTGCCGCACTCATGACCGGCGACCGCGGCGGCATCCCTCAGGACGTCACCAACGCCATGCGCGATTCAGGCCTCGCCCACGTGCTGGCAATTTCGGGCCTGCATATGGTGATCATGGCGGGCACGGTGTTCTGGCTCGTGCGCGCGCTGCTCGCGCTGAGCCCAAGCCTCGCGCTCCGCTTCCCGATCAAGAAATGGGCCGCCGCGATAGCGCTTCTCGCCGCCGCCTTCTACCTCGCGCTCTCCGGCGCCGCCGTGCCCACGGTGCGGGCGTGGATCATGATGAGCATCTTTCTCATCGCCGTGATGCTCGATCGTCCGGCCCTCACCATGCGCAACGTGGCGCTCGCCGCACTCGCCATCCTCATCGTCGAGCCGGAATCGCTGTTCGATCCGAGCTTCGAGATGTCGTTCGCCGCGGTCATAGGTCTCGTTGCCCTTTATGAGTGGCTGTCGCGGCGCGACCGCGCCCGCTTGCGCGACGTGAGTCCGGTGTGGCGGGGCTTACGCTTCGGCGGAGGTCTGGTGTTCGGCGCCGCCATGACGACGATCGTCGCCGGCACGGCGGTGGCGCCCTTCGCCGTCTACCACTTCCACCGCATGAGCCATTTCGGCCTCATGGCCAATATGATCGCGGCACCGCTCATCAGCCTCCTGATCATGCCCATGGCCGTGATTGCCCTCATCGCCATGCCGTTCGGCCTCGAAGCCTGGCCGCTTTACGCCATGGGGCTCGGCATCGACCTCATGGTTGACGCCGCCAAATGGGTGGCCTCTTGGCCGAACGCGGTCTCTATCCTCCCGCGAATGTCGGGCACTGCGCTCGCGCTCATCGTGCTGGGCGGTTTGTGGCTCTGCCTGTGGCAGACGCGCATGCGCGCGCTGGGCCTCGTGATCGCGGCAGTCGGTCTCGCACTGGCGCCCGTCGGCAACCGGCCGGACGTGCTCATCGAGCGGGACGGGGCGACCGCCGCGCTGCGCGCGAAGAGTGGCAACCTCGTCTTCCCGCCGGCGACCGCCGCCACCTACAGCGTGGAGAACTGGCTCCTCGCCGACGGCGACGACCGCGACGCCGAGACCGTATCAGGCGACCGGGCCTTCCACTGCGATCCCCTTGGCTGCATCGGCCGGGTGAAAGGTAAGATCGTGGCGCTTATCCGCCATCCCGGCGCGCTCGAAGAGGATTGCCGCACGGCCGACATCGTCATCGCGCCCTTCACCATCGGCAACGGGTGCCGCGCCGCGCGGGTGATCGTCGACCGCCGCGTGCTGAAGGAGGACGGGGCGCACGCGCTCTATATCGAGGGACTGTCGATCCGCACCGAGACGGTGGCAGGCGCTCGAGGCGCGCGGCCATGGGCGCGCCACAGCAACAGCACACCAGCCGAATAGGGAAGGAGCGCTCTAGTACCGGCGGATGAGACCGACGAGCCGTCCCTGCACCCGCACGCGGTCAGGCCCGAAGATGCGGGTCTCGTAGGCGGGGTTGGCGGCTTCGAGCGCGATGGAGTCGCCCCGGCGGCGCAAGCGCTTCAGGGTCGCTTCCTCCTGGTCCACCAACGCCACGACGATGTCGCCGTTGGTGGCGTCCTCGCACTTCCGCACGATGATCGTGTCGCCTTCGAGGATGCCGGCCTCGATCATGGAGTCGCCTTTGACCTCCAGCGCATAGTGCTCGCCCTTGGCGAGCAATTCGGGGGGCACTTCGATGGTCGCAAGCCGCGTCTGAATCGCCTCGATGGGAACGCCCGCGGCGATGCGCCCCATGACGGGCACGGCAACCGTTTGGGGGGCAGTCTCGCCCTCTGCGAGCTGCGGCACGCGGCCCAGGCTCCCCTCGATCACGCTCGGCGAGAATCCGCGCGACCGCGCGGCAAGGGCCTGAGGAACCGACTCCGGCAGCCTGATGATCTCCATGGCGCGGGCCCGGTGGGGCAGACGGCGCACGAAGCCGCGCTCCTCGAGCGCCGTAATGAGCCGGTGGATGCCAGATTTCGACTTGAGATCGAGCGCCTCCTTCATCTCATCGAAAGAAGGTGGCACGCCGGACTCCTTCAACCGCTCGTGGATGAACATGAGAAGCTCTTTCTGCTTCGGTGTCAGCATCGGGTCCCCTTTGAGCGATCAGGAATCGGGCTTTCCGTACTTGGAAAACGATTCTCGCCCCGCCTGTACAAACCATGAACAGTGTATATGTTCTAGTTGTGTTCCGCAAGCTGTCCGGCCACAAAATGATGTGGCCTCCACGCCGGTTGCTCGCGTGATTCGGGTTTCCGCCGCCTTAATTAGCTGGAGAGCGGGAGAATTCTGACCCGCGCACCTTCGGGGAGCGCATGCGCCCCCGGCATCCGCACGATGAGACAGTCCGCGCGCGTGAAGGCGGCAACCAGAGAGGAGTCTTGTGAGGGCAGGGGCCGGACCACGCGCATCCCGTCCTCGCGCCAGGTCGAACTGGCCCGCATATAGTTCCGCCTTGGGCCGTTACCGGGAACGGCCGCGCCGAGCACGGCCTCGGGCTGAGGGCGCTTGTCCTCGGCAAGCCCGAGCAAGGCATGCAGCATAGGCACCAGGAACACGTAACCGCAGACGAGCGCCGAGACCGGGTTCCCCGGCACGCCGAGCAGGCGTTGGTGGCCCAGCCGGCCATAGAGCACCGGCTTGCCCGGCCGCATGGCGACCTTGGCGAAATCGAGCGCGAGACCTTCACCCTTGAGCGCCGTTGCCACGAGATCACGCTCGCCCACCGACGCCCCGCCAACGGTGAGGAGAATGTCGGCGCCGGCGCCGGTCCGCGCCAGCGTGGCGATGGTTTTTGCATCATCCTTGGCAATGCCGAGCAGGACCGCCTCGCCCCCATGCGCCTCGATCAACCCGGCGATCCCATACGGCACCGACGAGACGATCTGGTCGGGGCCGACCGCCGAACCGGGCCGAACCACCTCATCGCCCGTAGCGAGAATGGCGACCTTCGGCTTGCGGCGCACGGGCAGTTCCGCGTGGTTCATGGAGGCCGCCAGCATGAGCGCGCGGGCGCCGAGCCGCGTGCCGCGGCGCAAGCAGATTTCTCCTTCGGCGAAATCCTGACCGCGCGGACGGATATGTCGGTAGGCGCCGGCGTCTTTCACCACGACGGTCCCATCTTTCTCTTGGGCGTCTTCCTGGATGGCGATGGTGTCCGCACCCTCGGGCACCGGCGCGCCGGTGAAGATGCGCACCGTCTCTCCAGGCCCGACGCGGCCTTTGAAGCCGGCACCGGCGGCGGATTCGCCGACCAGCTTCAGCGTTGCCGGAAGCGCGGCCACGTCGGCCGCACGCACCGCATAGCCGTCCATGGCCGAGGCATCGAAGGGCGGCTGAGTCAGCGTCGCGGCAAGGTCGGCGGCCAGCACCCTGCCATGCGCCTCGGCAATGAGGACGTGCTCGGCCTCGAGCGGCGCAAGGCCCTTCAAAACAAGCGCGAGGGCATCTTCGACGGAAAGGAGCGCCATTGTGATCAGGGCGCGCGGAAATGACCCGAGCGGCCGCCGGTCTTCTCGACGAGGCGGATACCGGAGAAGGTCATGGCGCGATCCACCGCCTTGCACATGTCGTAGATCGTCAGGCATGCGATCGACACTGCCGTCAGCGCCTCCATCTCCACGCCCGTCTTACCTTCGACCTTGGCCGTCGCCTCAACCTTGAGGCCGGACGGATCGCGCGACGGCGTGAAGTCGAGCGTGACTTGGGTGAGGGGAAGAGGATGACAGAGCGGAATCAGCTCGGCGGTTCTCTTGGCTGCCATGATCCCGGCGATGCGTGCCGTCGCCAGCACATCGCCTTTGGGCGCATTGCCGGCAAGAATGAGATCGAGCGTCTCCGGCATCATCGACACAAAGCCTTCCGCCACCGCAGTGCGCGCCGTGACGTCCTTCTCGGACACGTCGACCATGCGCGCCTCCCCCTTCTCGTTGAGGTGAGAGAGCCGCGCGCTCATTGAGCGGCCTCCGCCGATGCGGGTGCCCCCGTCAGAAGTGCACGCGTGGCGGCAGCCACGTCCTCTTGCCGCATCAGGCTCTCTCCCACGAGGAAAGCGTGCACCCCTGACTGCGCAAGCCGGGTCAGGTCCGAATGGGTGAAGATGCCGCTCTCCGCAACCAGCATCCGCTCGGACGGCACACGGGGCGCGAGCCGCTCCGTCGTGGCGAGCGTAGTGTCGAAGGTCTTGAGGTCGCGATTGTTGATGCCGATCAGCTTGGTACCGAGACGAAGCGCGCGTTCAAGCTCAGCCTCGTCATGCACTTCAGCCAGCAGGTCTATACCGAGCGCCCGCGCCGCAGATTCGAGGTCGCGCGCGAGTGCGTCATCCACGGCGGCCATGATGACAAGGATGCAGTCGGCGCCGAGCGAGCGCGCCTCGAACACCTGATACGGGTCGATCATGAAATCCTTGCGCAAGCACGGCAGGCTGCACGCGGCACGCGCCAGGGTCAGGTATTCCGGACTTCCCTGGAACGACGGCCCGTCGGTCAGGACGGAAAGACAGGTGGCGCCGCCCGCCTCATAGGCCACGGCAAGGGTCGGTGGATCGAAATCCGCCCGGATCAAGCCTTTGGACGGACTTGCTTTTTTGACCTCGGCGATCAAGGCGAAATCGCCCTTGGCGACGCATGACCGCAAGGCCTTGAAGAAGGGCCGCACGGGGCTCGCGTCTTCGGCCCGCGCCTGCATGTCTGCGAGCGGCACCGCTTTCTTAGCCGCTGCAACCTCTTCGCGCTTGTAGCTGAGGATCTTGTCGAGCACCTGGGCCATCGTCTCAGACCTTATCATGGCTGAGCTTAACGAGGGCCTCGAGCACACCCATCGCCTTGCCGCTGTCGATGGACGCCGCAGCGAGCGCCACACCGTCGCGCAAGGTCTTGGCCTTGCCGGTCACCAGCAGTGCCGCGGCCGCGTTGAGAAGCACGATGTCACGCAACGGCCCTTGGTTCCCCTGCAGCACGGCGCGGATGTGGGCCGCGTTCTCGGTTGCGTCGCCGCCAAGCAAATCCTCGGGCCTCGCCTCCGCGAGCCCGGCGTTCCGTGGCGAGACCCTGAAGGTCGAGACCTTGCCGTGATCGAGCACCGCCACATGGCTCACAGTCGTCGTGGTGAGTTCATCGAGCCCGTCGTCGCCGTGCACCACCCAGGCCCGCTCCACGCCGAGCACGCCAAGCACGTTGGCAATCGGCTCGACCCATTTCTGATCGAACACGCCGACCACTTGATATTTGGTGGCGGCCGGGTTTGCGAGCGGCCCGAGCAGATTGAAGATGGTGCGCGTGCCGAGTTCGCCGCGGACCTTGGCGACATGACGCATGGCAGCGTGATGCGCCGGCGCGAACATGAAGCCGAGACCGCATTCCGAGAGGCAGCGCTCGATGGTCTTGGGTCCGCACTCGATATTGACCCCGAGCGCGGTGAGCACGTCCGCAGAGCCCGAGCGCGAGGAGATCGACCGGTTGCCGTGCTTGGCGACCGGCACGCCCGCGCCGGCCACGACGAAGGCGGTGCAGGTCGAGATGTTGTGCGTGCCTTTGGCGTCGCCACCCGTGCCGCAGGTATCGATGGCGCCGTCCGGCGCGCGCACGGGAACGGCCTTGGCGCGCATCACCCGCGCAGCGCCCGCGATCTCATCGACCGTCTCGCCGCGCACATGCATGCCCACGAGGAGCGCGCCGATCTGCGCGTCGGTGGCGCCGCCGGACATGATCAGCTCGAAAGCTTCGGCGGCTTCGCGTTGGTGCAGGGTTTCGCCCGCCGCCACCTTGTGGATGGCTGCACGCAGGTCTTGAGACGCGGCCTCCGCGGCAGGCGCTGGGCTAGAGGGCACCGACCGCTTCTCTTTGCGAGCTTCCGCGCGCGCGGCGCTCGACGCGGGCGAGATCGAGGAAGTTGGCGAGCAGCTGATGGCCGTGCTCCGAGGCGATGCTCTCGGGATGGAACTGTACGCCGTGGACGGGGTACTGCTTGTGCTGCACGCCCATGATGATGCCGTCGCTCGTCTCGGCCGTGATCTCGAGCACGTCGGGAAGCGTGGCGCGATCGATCATGAGCGAGTGGTACCGCGTGGCCGAGAAGTCCTGGGGCAGGCCGGCAAACACGCCCTTTCCCGTGTGGTGCACCTTTGACAGTTTGCCGTGCATCAGGACCGGCGCACGCACCACTTTGCCGCCATAGACCTGACCGATCGCCTGATGGCCGAGGCAGACGCCGAGGATCGGCACCACGGGCGCGGCGCGTTGGATCAGCTCCAGGCAAATGCCGGCGCGATCCGGATCGCACGGTCCCGGCGACAGCACGATGGCCTCAGGCCCCTCAGCCAGCACGTCGTCCACCGAGATCTTGTCGTTGCGGTAGACCTGCGTGCTCGCGCCCAATTCCCCAAGGAAATGAACGAGGTTGTAGGTGAAGCTGTCGTAGTTATCGATCAGGGTCAGCATGGGTTGGTGTTACGCCCCGGGCCGATAGGCCGTCAAGCTCAGCCATCAGCTCACCCGGAGCTCCTTGGGCGCGAGGAACAGGCTCAGACTGCCGCTACTTACCTCAACGCTAGACCATAGGCCTGCCGTGAAGGTGATCACCACGAGTCCCGCTGTCGGGAACTTCTCCTCCAGGCGATCCCGCAAGTGCTTTGGCCCCGAGCCGACCAGGTCGAGCGCGAAGGCCTGCATCTCGGGATTGTGGCCCACGATCATGACGCGGCTCGCGCCGGGCGGGATCGCACGCAGGATGTCCAGCATCTCCGCCGGGCTCGGGTGGTAAAGCGCGTCCTCGTAAACGACCTTCGGCTCTACCTTCAGCTCGGGCAGGACCAGCGCCAGAGTGTCCACCGCGCGGCGCGCCGAGGAGCAGAGGACGAGCTCGGGATCGATGCCCCGTTCGGCCATGGCCCGCCCCACCAAGGGCGCATCGGCAGTGCCGCGCGTGGCGAGCGGCCGCTCGCGGTCCGGCAGCGTCGGATTCTTCCAGCTCGATTTGGCGTGGCGCAGGAGGCTGAGTGTAAGCATCGTTCGCGCCCTTGCGCCTGTCTATTGGCCGCGTTTGGCACGCGCGGCGAAGCGCACGGCCTCGTCGGCCGCCTTGAACAGCGCGCCGGCCTTGCTGACGCACTCTGCCTGCTCGCGCTCCGGTACGGAATCGGCGACGAGGCCGGCACCAGCCTGCACATACATGACGCCGTCCTTCACCACCGAGGTTCGCAGCACGATGCAGCTGTCCATCTCGCCGTCCGCAGAGAAATACCCCACGCAGCCTGCGTAGATGCCGCGCGCCTCGTCCTCGAGCTCATCGATGATCTCCATGGCGCGCACCTTCGGCGCGCCCGACACGGTGCCCGCCGGGAACCCCGCCATCAGGGCATCGACCGCATCGAACTTCGGGTCGAGCCTGCCCTCGACATTCGACACGATATGCATGACCTGGCTGTAATATTCGAGGAAGAAGCTGTCGGTGACGCGCACGCTGCCCACCTCCGCCACACGCCCGACATCGTTGCGGCCGAGATCGAGCAGCATCAGATGCTCCGCGCGCTCTTTCGTGTCGGCGAGGAGTTCCTTGGCCAGCGCCTTGTCCTCTTCCGGCGTGGCGCCGCGCGGCCGCGTGCCCGCGATCGGCCTGATGGTGACCTCGCCCTTGCGCACCCGCACCAGGATCTCCGGGCTCGACCCCACCACCGCAAAATCGCCGAAGTTGAGGTAGTAGAGAAAGGGCGAGGGGTTGACGCGGCGAAGCGCCCGATAGAGCGCGAACGAAGGAAGCTCGAAAGGCGCTTCGAAGCGCTGGCTGAGCACCACCTGAAAGATGTCACCAGCCGCGATGTATTCCTTCGCGCGCGCGACCTTGGCCATATAGGCCTCCGGCGCTGTGGTCGCCTTCGGAGCGGGGTGAGGCGCATCCACGCCGAGCTCGCCGATATGCGGGAGAGGTTGGTCTAGCCGCTCCAGCACGATGTTGAGCCGGTCCGCGGCACGCGCATAGGCCGCCTTCGCGCTGAGCCCGGCTGTGGGCCGCACGGGCGTCACCACGGTCATCTCGTCCCTGACGCTGTCGAAGATCACGATCAGCATCGGCCGTACCAAGATGCTGTCCGGCAGATCGAGCGGATCGGCTTTGCCGCCGGGCAAGTCCTCGATCAGGCGCACGGTGTCGTAGCCCATATAGCCGAAGATACCCGCCGCCATCGGCGGCAACTCATGGGGCAGGGTGATCGCCGACTCCGCCAGAAGCGCGCGAAGCGATTCAAGCGCCGGCAGCGACGACGGCGCGAAGGCCTCCGGATCGGATTGGGGTGCCCGGTTGATCTCCGCCTTATCCCCCTCGGCGCGCCAGATCAGGTCCGGCTCGCAGCCGATGATGGAGTAGCGGCCGCGTGCGGCCCCACCCTCGACGGACTCCAGAAGAAAGCTGTTCGGCCGCTCGTGGGCCACCTTGAGCATGGTGGAGACCGGCGTCTCTAGATCGGCCACGAGTCGCGTCCACACCACTTGAGGCACGCCTTCGTCGTAAAGGCGCGCGAACGTAGAGAAGTCAGGCGCAATCGGCGCGGACCCACCCTCCTGCGGCAATGGCGTCACCGATGCGGCCGCTGAGCTCATGGCTCCTCGCTGGTGCCCACCAGCTTGGCGAGCGCCGGCCGATTGACGCTCACGCCGTAACGATTTTCGAGCGCG
Source organism: uncultured Methyloceanibacter sp. (assembly GCA_964530895.1). GTDB lineage: Bacteria > Pseudomonadota > Alphaproteobacteria > Rhizobiales > Methyloligellaceae > Methyloceanibacter. The sequence continues at coordinate 25,850 of CAZHCN010000012.1, forward strand.
CCGAAATATTCGGTGACCATGTCCTCGCTCAAGATGCGCCCGATCCGGTCCTCGAGCCGCGCGAGGATGCGCTCATCGATCTTGGGCGGGGCCACGATGTCGTTCACCTGGAACACGATGCGTCCGTCTTCGACACCCGAGGCCGCCGAACCGAACCCGCCCTTCGGCAGCGCGAAGGCTTGCTCCACCGCCGGCGACAACACGTTCACGGTGACGTCGCCGCGCTTCAAGGGCGAGGTGGGCACCACGTTCGTATTGAGTTCCTTCGCCACGCCTTCCAGCGTCTTGCTCCCGCTGCTCAATTGGTTCACCAGGTCTTGCGTGTATGCGGTGACTTTTTTCCGGGTTTCCTCGGTCCGCCAATCCTTCTCGACCTCATCGCGCACCTGATCGAACGGCTTGAGTTGGGAAGGGGTCACGCCCAACACCTCGTACCAAATGGCGCCTTCGTCCCGCGCATCGAGAGGGTCGTTCTCAACGCCGACATCGGTGGCAAAGACGGCGTTCAGCAAATCCTTTTGCGCCGGCAACGTGACAGTTGATCCGTCGGGCTTGCGGCCATCGCGATCCACCTGGTCGATGACCTGGTAGTTGAGCTTGAGCTTGTCAGCGGTCTCGGAAAGCGTCGAGCCCGCGGCAAGCTCGTCCTCGATGCGATCGTGCATGTCGAAGATGGCACCGGACGCGCGGTCCTTGAGCATCTGCTTCTCGATGTCGCCTTTGGCTTCCTCGAACGTCGGGGTCTTACCGGGATCGATCTCGGTCACCCGGATGATGGCGTAGCTGCCGAGATTGCCTTTGATCGGCTCGCTGACGACGTCCTTGTCGAGTTTGAACGCTTCCTCGGCGATCACCGGATCGGCGAGTTCGTCGCGCGTGACCTTGCCGAGATCGATGTCGGTCTCACTGAGACCCAACGCCTTGGCCTCGTCGACGAAGTCGGTACCCGACTTGATCTTATCGTAAGCGGCCTGGGCCGCCGCCAGGTCGGGCAGGGCGATCTGTTGTAGATGCCTGCGTTCCGGCGTGCCGAGCTTATCCTTCTGTGCCTCATAGGCCGCCTTGAGGTCGGCCTCGGTGATATTGACTTGGTCCTTAACCGTCTCAGGCGTCACCGCAAGCACACCGATCTTGCGATACTCCGGCTGTGTGAACTTGGCCTTGTTGTTTTCGTAGTACTGCTTCAACTGGTCCTCGGTCGGCGCGGGGACTTCGCCCGCGGCCGACGCTGGCACAAGCACGTAATTCAGGACACGGCGTTCCTCGTTGAAGCGGTTGAGAGCGTCGACCAGCACCTTGGGGCTGGTTGCGACCTTGCCGATCGTGGAGAGCAACTGACGGCGTAGATTCTGCTCCCGCATTGAGTAGAGATAACCGGCCTCGCTCATGCCGATGTTGTGCAAGGCCGCCTGCAATGCGAGCGGGTTAAACTTCCCATCCGGACCCTGGAAGTTGGGGTCCTCCATGATCTGCGCTCGCAGTGCCTCGTCGCTGATGCCGAGACCCAAATCCTTGGCATGCGTATCGACGGCCGCGCCGCCGATAAGGCGCTCGAGCACGCGTGCATCGAGACCGGCAGCGCGCGCCTCCTGAAGGCTCAGGGCCCGGCCAGCCTGCTGGCTCATGGTCCGCAGCACCTCTTGCTGCGCGCGCAAATAATCCTGCGTGTTGATTTCAGTGTCGGCGACACGGATCAGGGTCTGTTGACCGTAGCCCCGAAAAATGTCGGCGATACCCCAGATCGCGAAACTCACCACCAGGAGACCGACCAGGATCAGGCCTAATGTCCGTGCTGCGCCTCTGCGCATTGCGTCGAGTGCCACGCCTCGAAACCTTCCGTATCACTATTTGCCAAATCCGCGCTGGCGTCCGATGTTAGGACGGTCCAGCGCGGCGGGCGCATCATAGGTAGCAAGGGCCAGCGCGGCAACACGCAGAAATACCGGAAAAACAGCTCAGCGCGAGAGCGCTCGGAAGCGTGGAACGGAGGGGACGTGACTGCGATCAAGCCGCTTGTCGCCGGAAATTGGAAAATGAACGGCCTGGGCAGCGCCTTGTCCGAGCTAGTCTCTTTGCGGCAGATGCTGGCGGAAAAGCCGGTTCCGGAGGCCGATGTCATGGTCTGCCCGCCCGCGACGCTCCTCAGCCGGGCGGCAGAGATCCTCGCAGGATCCAAAATCGCGCTCGGCGCACAAGACTGTCATCCGCTACCGTCAGGGGCCCATACAGGGGATATTTCCGCGGAAATGCTGGCCGATGCGGGCGCGACAGCGGTCATTGTCGGCCATTCCGAGCGGCGCATCGATCATGGTGAATCCGACGCGCTCGTCCAGGCGAAGGCCTTGGCCGCCTATCGCGCCGGCCTTACCGCCATCATTTGCATTGGCGAGACGGAAGCCCAGCACCGCGACGGCGCAACCCTCGACGTGCTCAAGCGCCAGATTCAAGGATCGGTGCCGGGAGAAGCCCGCGCCGCTGATACCGTGATCGCCTACGAGCCCGTCTGGGCCATCGGCTCAGGGCTCACGCCCACGCCTGCGGACGTCGAAAGGCTTCACACCGCCATTCGCGAGAACCTGAACCATTTGCTGGGCGAGACCGAAGGTCGCGCCATGCGCATCCTTTACGGCGGCTCGGTGAAGCCCGCCAATGCCGCGGAGCTCCTCTTTGTCGCCAACGTGAATGGCGCGCTGGTCGGCGGTGCGAGCCTGAAGGCCTCGGATTTCTACCAAATTCTCTCGACTTACTGTGGCCCCAACGCCACGTGAGACCACGGGAAATCCTTGGGTGCGGGGTTGCAAATCAGTTAAGGTTCGTCATTCTGCCTAATGGTCAGGGCAGGGGGAACTTTCCCGGGGATGTAATGCCATCGCTGCGCCTCATCGCCGCCGCGTTGCTTGTACTATGCGGAGCTGGGTTCTTTAGCCTCGGCGCACGCGCGGTGCCGCTTGACCGCGATGAATGCAAGACCCTCAAGGCCGAGCAGACCGCCCTTCTAACCAAGGAGGTCAGGGCCGCGTTGGCGCAGGGGCCCGATTGGGTGAAGGACCACCTCCACGACGCCGGAGATATTGAAAAGGTCCGGCAGTATCTCTCGATCGAGGAAAAGGTCGAGTTCCGCTGTAGAACCGATGGGGTGGTCCCCCCGAAGCCCGAGCCGATTTCGCTGCCCGACCGCAAGCCTAAACTGCCGCCGACGGAGGTCGCCGACGAGAAACAGGAGCAGACCCCGATCCTGGCCGGTGCCGCATCCACCTCGATCCTGCCGCTTCGCAAACCAGGTGCGTCGTCGCCGGAGGAGGGTATCGGCGACGCCGAGGAGTCCGAAGAGATAGGCGATACGCAAGGGACGGAAAGCGCGTCCTCGGCGGAGGCCGATCCAGGGCCTAGCCAAACGGTGGCGGATTCGGATAAGACAGCGCCAGTCAAGACCAAGGCGACACAATGATTACTGTTATTCTGCTGATTCACGTCATGGTGGCCGTGGCCCTCGTGGGGGTCGTGCTGCTCCAGCGCTCCGAAGGCGGCGCGCTTGGGATCGGAGGCGGCGGCGGCGGCGGGTTCATGACCGGCCGCGGCGCCGGCAATGCGCTGACCAAGACGACGGCGATTCTCGCGGCCTGCTTCTTCGCGACGAGCCTCGGCCTCTCGATCCTGGCGAGCCACCACGGCACCACGCCGTCGATCCTGCCGGC
>CAZHCN010000013.1:0-27936 GCA_964530895.1 uncultured Methyloceanibacter sp.
TCGACCTGTGCGACGTTCGAGTCGAGCGCGGTGAACGGGATGTGGCGCGCGCGCAACACGCGAGCAACGATCTGGCCGAACCGCCCGAAGCCGGCGACGATCACGTGTCCATCCTCCCCCTCCGGGGGTATCTCGTATTCGGGCGGCGCCGGCTGAAGCGCACGCGACACCCTGTCGTCGATGAGCAGAAGAAGCGGCGTCATCGCCATCGACAAGGTCACCGCGAGCGTCAGCAGGCTCGCCAGATCGCGGCCGATGACCCCTTCGAACACCCCGACCGAGAACAAGACGAAGGCGAACTCGCCGCCTTGGCTCAGCACCAGCCCGAGGCGCCGCGCCGAGCTGTTGCCGATCCCCCACCAGCGCCCGAGTCCGTAGAGGATTGCCGCCTTGATGACGACCAGCCCGGCGACGATGGCCGCCAGCGCCGCCGGACGCGCGACCAGCACGGAAAGATCCATGGACATGCCAACGGCGATGAAGAACACCGCGAGCAGGAGCCCTTCGAACGGCGCGATGTCCGCCTCGATCTGATGGCGATATTCGGAGTCGGCGAGCAGCGCGCCGGCGATGAACGACCCGAGCGCCGCCGACAGCCCCACCGCCTCCATGATCAGTGCCACGCCCACCACCGTGAGCAGCGCGCTCGCGGTCATCGCCTCGCGCACGCCCGTGGCGGCAACGAAGCGGTAGAGCCGGCTCAACAAGAAGCGGCCGACGACAATCACCCCGACGATGGTGAGGATGGCGATGCCGGCGCTCTTGAAATCCATGCTCGGCTCGTTGCCGCCGAGCGCGAACAAGGGCACCAATGCGATCAGGGGAATGGCGGCGAGGTCTTGGAACAGCAGCACCGAGAAGGCGAGCCGTCCGTGCCGCGTGGTGAGCTCGCCCTTCTCCTCCAGCACCTGGAGCGCGAAGGCAGTGGACGACAGCGACAGCGCCAGCCCGATGAACAGCGCCTTCCCGGTCGCGAGCCCGAACACCACGCCGATCGTCGCGAGCACGAAGGAGGTGGCGACGAGCTGCGCCGTGCCGAGGCCGAAAATGGCCGAGCGCAAAGCCCATAGTCGTACCGGACGGAGCTCGAGCCCGATCACGAACAGGAGCAGCACGACGCCGAGCTCGCCGAACTGAAGAACCGTCTCGACATTGTCGAGGGCGTAGAGGGGACCCAACACGTAGGGTCCGATGACCACGCCGGCGGCGAGATAGCCGAGCACCGCGCCGATGCGGAGAAAACGGCCGAACGGGGCAGCAATAGCAGCGGCGCCCAAAAACACCGCCACCTGAATGAGCTGCGCCGTGGTCATGGTCGCTTATACCCCCAGACCTGGGTTATCACGCGATTCGGCAAGCAGCCAGCGCACCCTGGGAGCACTCTCGCGGGACCGGAGTCTTACATTCACTAAGCGCGGCCCAAAGAAAAAGCGCGGGCAAACGCCCGCGCTTTGAAATCGATTCGGCGATTCCCCGAAGGCTAGTCGCGGGGCACCCACAAGTTCACGAACGGCGCGCGGATATACGTGCCACGCGGGGTTTTGCGCACCGTGGTGAACGGCGCATCGACGTCCGTATAGGCATCGTTCGTGTGTACGGACGTGGTCGGGGCGTCGACGTCAGTGGTGTAGCCGTTGCTGCGCCACCAGCGGCCACGCCGCCAGCCAGTCTTTTCGACCAGAGCCGTCTCGGCCGCAGGCTTCGTGATGCCGGCGGGGCCTGCCGAGGCCGGCGCGGGCAGGAACATGGCCGCCGCGAAAAACGCCGCGACGAAACCGGAAACGATAAAGCGGGTCATCCTTCCTCCTTATTGGGGGTTCGGGGGTTTGACGGTGATCAGCTGCTCTCAAGGTATGCGGTCAATGTGGCGACATGGTGCGCGGTGCGCAACCCCAAACCTAGAGCCAACCTTTGTGTTTGAAATAAATATAGGGCAACACTGCGCAGATCACCATGAGCCCAAGTGCAAACGGATAGCCGAAAATCCAATCAAGCTCCGGCATGGTGTGGAAATTCATGCCGTAAACCGACGCAATCAAGGTTGGTGGCAGGAAAACCACCGCCGCCACCGAGAAAATCTTGATGATGTCGTTCTGCTGAATCTGGATCATGCCGAGCGTCGCATCGAGCAGGAAGATGATTTTGCCGGACAAAAACGTGGCGTGATCGGTCAGCGAGTTCACGTCGCGCGCCGCCGCGCGCACGCGTGACTGGAGCGGCTTGCCTTCCTTCCGCTCGTTGACGACGAAAGCGAGAAAGGTCAGCAGGCGCCCCAGCGAGTGGCAGCTCTCCCGCGCCTTCGAAGAGATTTCCCCCTCGCGCCCGATCGACTGCAGCAGCACGTCGAAGCGGCGTTGCCGCATGGCGACGCCGCCCTTGTTTTCGAACACCGAATGGGACAGCGCCTCGACTTCGCCCTGGATGCGCTCGATGAAGTCCGCAAGCCGGTCGACGACGATGTCGAGAAGGCCGATCAGCACCGACGCGCTGTTCCCGAGATTGGTCTCTTGCCGGTTGCAACGCGCGGCAAAGATGGCGAAGGCGCGTGGCTCGGCGTAGCGCACGGTGACAAGCCTGGTCCCGGCGAGGATGAAGCTGACCGGCGTGGTCTTGGCCTCGGTGCCCTCGCTGAGAAAGAGCAGTGTCGCCGTCATGAAATAGGCGCCGGCCTCCTGATAAAGCCGGCTCGAGACCTCGATCTCCTGCTGTTCCTCGCGGGTCGGCACGTCGATCTTGAGCGCCTTCTCGATCTTCTCCTCCTCGTCCTGCGTCGGATTGAGGAGGTCTATCCAGACCGCCGCCTCGGTGATCCTGGGCAGGCCGGTCTGGGCCTTCAACGCGCCATCGCGGTATTCGTAGATGGTGAGCATTCTTCCTCTCGTGCCGGAGAACCCTTCTATACCGCGGCCCCAATGTCCAGGGTGAGACATTGTGGACCGCACGTCTGCTTTGACAGGGTTGGGGCAGACGGCTAACCCTGTTTCTCATGGGGTGGCTGCGCAAAGAAAGAGACCTGATCGGCCTCATCGCCGTCTGGACGATTCTGCTCCAGTCCATTGTCCTCCCGTTCTCCTCCGGCCTTCACGCGGCGGCCCTCCTCTCCGGAACGGAACCGACGGTCTTCTGCTCGTCCAAAGGCGTCGGCGCCGCCCGGGAGCTGCCGGGACCGAACCATAGAAAGCCCGACTGCTCGTGCTGCCACATGTCCTGCCGCAATGCCTGCGGCAGCACCCACGGGGGCATCCTGCCGACCTTGGCGCGGGTGCCCTTACCGTCCTCGACGATTATTGCCGTCGCGGCGCCGCGCGTCGACGCGCCCGCGCTGAGATCGGCACGGCATCGTTCAGCCCAGCCCCGCGCCCCTCCCCTCGTTTAGCCCTCAAATAGCGCAATCCGGACGTCTCGACGCGTCTTCGTCACCGAAGCGCGTCCACGGGCTTGCGCGACACGTTCAAGTCAAAACCAAGGAAAGGGCGGCCCCTGCCGATCCGTGCGGGGAGCCCGGGGGGTATAGCAATGCAACGTTTGTTTCCGCGCGCCGGAATGCCGGCGGCGCTCACACTTTGCTTGGCGCTTGCCGGCGCTCCAAGCGTCTCGCACGCCGATTCCGGCACAGGCCCGCTTGCCGACAGCCACGCGCCGGCCGGCGTCATGTTCGACCACATGCACAAGGCCGGCGAGTTCATGCTCGGCTTCCGCTACGCCTATACGAGCGCCGGGGGCGACACGCTTCACGGCACGGACAAGGCGAGCGATGCCGAGATCATGGCGAACGGTTGCGCGCCGTACACGTGCTCGATGAAGGCGACCGACATGAGCATGAACATGTACATGCTCGACATCATGTACGCGCCGACCGATTGGATGACCCTGATGGTCATGCCCATGTACATGACTCACGACATGACCATGAACCCGCTGAAGTCCATGGGCGGCATGAGCCACATGGACCACATGGACCACATGGGCACGATGGGCGGCATGGACATGGCTATGGACGACCACAGCATGCACATGGGGAGTCACTCCCATGGCACCGAAGGCTGGGGCGACACGATCTTCGGCCCCGAGCTCAGGATCGCCGACGGCCCCGGCTATCACGTCCAGTTCTCGCCGATGTTCAGCGCGCCCACGGGCTCCGTGGACAAGAAGATGAACGGCGTCTTCACCCACTACATGATGCAGCCGGGCTCCGGCACGTGGGACTTCTGGCCGAGCCTCACCTATACGGGCCGCGCCGATCGCCTCACCTGGGGAGCGCAGGCCCTCGGCATCGTGCGCATGGAAGACGAGAACGACAGCGGCTATCGCCTCGGCAACGTGTTTCAGGCGACAGGCTGGGGTAGCTATCGCTTCGCCAACTGGATCTCCGCCTCGATCCGCGGCCTCTATACCGACGAAGGCAAGATCGAAGGTCACTATAACGGGCCGCACAATCATTCGAGCCCGCCGGACTTGCAGTTCAACTACGGCGGTCAGTTCTGGGACATCGGCTTCGGCATCAACACCGTGGTACCGAGCGGCGCGCTGAAAGGCCTGCGGCTCAGCGCCGAATGGCTCCAGCCCGTTTACGACGACCCGAACGGCTATCAGCTCGAGCGTGACGGAACGCTCTGGGCCAATGTCAGCATGGCGTTCTAGGACGGCAACGCGGCCGCCTCTTGCGAAGAGGGGCGGCCGCCTAGTTCTTCTCCACGATGCACGCGCCGCCGTCTTTGCGGAGCGCAGCGCAGATCTTGTCGGCATCCGCGCGGCTGTCCGCGCCGATCTGCACCTGATAGAGCGCGCGCCGGCCGCGGCTCAGATTCCGCACCGGCGTCACGAAGGGCTCACGGTCGGCCAACACCGAGACGTGTTCCCGCCTCAGCCGGGCGAACATGGAAAGCGCCTTGGCCTTGGAGAACGCACTCGACACATGCGCGCCCCATGGCCGCCACGCCCCGCTAGCGGTGAGCGGCTCGGTCTCGTACACCGCGCGCACCACGAGCGGCGCGAGCTTCTTGCAGGACTCCTGAACCGCATCGCCTTGCGTCTTGAGAGTCTCCGGCAGCTCGGTCTCCGGCAGTTTCCACTCCTCAGCGGCCCGGCCCGTGACGAAAATCACGTAAGCCAGCGTCTCCGACGGCAACGTCCGGTCGCCCGCGAGCCATCCGCGCACGCGCTCCTCGCCCGCGTTGTAGGCGGCGGCCGCCAGACCGAAATTGCCGAACTCTTTGCTGAGGTCGGCCAATAGGCTCGCCGAATGGACAATGGCCGATTTCGGCTCGAACGGATCGTCGAGCCCGCGATCCGCCGCAGTGCCAGGCATGAACTGGGCGATGCCTTGCGCCCCCTTGGGGCTGATGGCGTTGGGGTTGAAGCGGCTTTCCCGCCAGATGAGCCGCACGAACGGCATTGGCGGCAAGCCCCGCGACTCGGCCTGCTGCTGCATCAACGGACACACCGTATCCACGAACGGCAGAGGGCCTGCGGCGGCAAGGCCGGCTGCTTTGATGCCTGCCGACACCCCGAGCGTTTTGAAAGCGTCCGCGGCCTGGCTGATGCTGGCGCCGAAGAGAAGGCCTGCGGAGAGAACGACCGCGAGCCCCATCCGTCCGACAGCAGCCCGGCGCATGGGATTAGTTCTTCAAGACGATACAGGAGCCGCCCGCCTCCTGCAGCTTGTCGCAGAGCTTGTCCGCGGTGTCGCGATCATCGAGCGCGATGCGGGCGGAGTATCGCAGGTCCGGACCCATGCTGAGATTGCACACGACGAGGACTGTCGGACTGTAGTCGCCGAGGATGTCGGAATAGTCCTTCTTTGCCTGAGAAAACGCATCGAGGGCGTCCGCTTTCGAGAAGGCCGAAGCGATCTCAATACCCCACGGCTTATCGGTCTGATCTGCGTCTGCGGGCGGCGCCGCGCCGTTGAGACAAGGCAAGAGCGGATCGGCGGCTTCCATCGGCTCCGCCAGCGCCGGCCATGGCGCAAGCAGCAGAGCGAGGAAGGCGAAGGCAAATGTCCTCATGGGCGATACTCCGAAGCCGAATCCGACCGGCAGCATAGCTCATTCGGGCCAGGCGCGGAGCGCCATCTCGGCGACCCGCTCGAGCTCCTTGCGGCTTGCGCCTTCCGCCGCCTGGATCGCCATGCCTTGCGTGACCGTGGAGAAATAACGTGCCAGCGCCGCGGGATCGGCATCCTCGGGGAGTTCGCCTTCGTCCTTTGCCTGTTTGAGACGGTCGCGCATCGCCTTCTGCGCCGCCGCGCGCCGGGCGTTGAGCTCGTCGCGGATGCATTGGGCATGATCTCCGGCCCCCGCGATGCCTTGGACGAGGAGGCAGCCGGGCGGGTTGCACTTGTCAGTCAGGTGCCGGGCCGTGCCGTGCAAGAGCGCGGCAATCCCATCCCGGGCCTTGGGTGCTGCGAGAGCCTCGCGGACGAAGGCGCCCTTCGTCTCGGCATACCGGTCGAGCGCCTGTCGGAACAAGGCCTCCTTGTTGCCGAAGGCGGCGTAGAGGCTCGGCGGGTTGATGCCCATGGCCGCCGTCAGGTCGCAGATGCTCGTGCCCTCGTAGCCCTGGCGCCAGAACACGTCGAGTGCCCGGTCAAGGGCTTGATTGGTATCGAATGTTCGGGGGCGGCCAATTGCCACGGCGCAATCTCCTGCCAGCTTTTCGATCCCTACCACCTCCCATCTTTGTAGTGGTCGCTATATAATGATCTTGACGATCCGGGTCCAGCTACATATGTAGCGAACACTAAATAACTCTTGAACAGGAGTATGGACCCATGTCGAAGAAACTCAGTGGAAAAGTGGCCTTGGTCACCGGCGGCTCACGCGGCATCGGGGCCGCCATCGCCCGCGCTCTGGCCGAGGACGGGGCGGATGTCGCCATCAGCTACGCGGCCTCAGAGGACAAGGCCAAGGCCGTGGTCGATGCACTCCGGCAAAAAGGCGTCCGCGCCCAGGCCTTCAAGGCCGACCAGGCCGATGCCGCCGAGGTAAGTGGTCTGGTTCAAGCGGTGGTCCGCGATTTCGGGCGCCTCGATATACTGGTGAACAATGCAGGCGTGTTCGCCTTGGGCCAGGTGCATGATCGCGCCAACAACCTCGCCGACCTCGACCGGATGTTTGCGGTCAATGTGGGTGGAGTCGCCACCGCGGTGCGGGCTGCCGCGCCGCTCATGGGCGACGGCGGCCGCATCATCTCCATCGGCTCGGTGGTGGGCGAGAGCACACCGTTCGCCGGCGCCGCCGACTACAGCGCAACGAAGGCCGCGCTGCTCGGTTACACTCGCGGCTGGGCGCGCGACCTCGGTCCCAAGGGCATCACCGTCAACACGGTGCAGCCGGGCCCGATCGACACGGACATGAACCCGGCGACGAACGGCGACTTCTCCGACACACAGAAGGGCCTCACGGCGCTTGGCCGTTACGGCACTGCCGACGAGGTCGCTGCTGCGGTAGCGTTCCTCGCCGGCCCGAACGCCAGCTATATCACCGGCACGACGTTGACGGTGGATGGCGGGTTCAACGCGTAGACCATTCATATGCAGGAGCAGGAGGTTTGCGATGATTGAGGTCAGACCTTTCGATACGCTTGGAGCTGCCAACCACGGCTGGCTCAAGGCGAAGCATCACTTCTCCTTTGCCCGCTATCACGACCCCAAGCGCATGGGCCACGGATCTTTGCGCGTGTGGAACGACGACGAGATCGCCCCCAACAAGGGGTTCCCGCCGCATCCGCATGCGGAGATGGAGATCATCACCTATGTCCGTCAGGGCGCCATCACCCACGAGGACAGCCTCGGCAACAAAGGCCGCACCGAGGCAGGCGACGTCCAGGTGATGAGCGCCGGATCCGGCATCCGCCACGCCGAGTACAATCGCGAGGACGAGACGACCACGCTCTTCCAGATCTGGATCGAGCCCGGCGTGAAGGGCGGAGAACCGTCCTGGGGCGCGAAGCCGTTTCCCAAGGCGGAGCGCTCGGGCCAGTTCGTGGCGCTCGCGAGCGGCTTTGCCGGCGATGACGATGCGCTGCCGATCCGGGCCAATGCCCGCGTTCTCGGCGCCACCCTGAAGGTGGGCGAGACGGCGGAATACCGGCTCGGCACCGCGCGGCACGCTTACCTCGTGCCCGCCACGGGCCACATCGAGGTCAACGGCGTCAAGGCCGGCCCGCGGGACGGCGTCGCCATCGACAACGAGACGGCGCTGACCGTCAGAGCGCTCGAGGACTCCGAGATCGTTCTCGTCGACGCGCCTTAGCTCAGTTCCAAGGGGCCTTCGGAGCCCGCATAGAGAAGAACGGCAAGGCCAGCCAGAAGGGCGGCGCCCACCAGGTGCCGCCCTTCGCTCATTTGGCCCCGACCAGATCGCCGAACAGCGTGTAGTTCGCCTTCGGCCCCTGCATCACGAGCGTCCAGTGGGTGAAATCCTCCGCGCTGGTGCAGGAATTGCCGCCGCCCTGCAGGATCAACGTCAGCCGCTGCGTCGGTGCGCTGCTGCCGCTGAACGCGCCGGACCCGGTGACCTCCCCCGTCAGCTTCCACTCCTTGTAGAGAGGAGGCCCCATGCCCTCGTCTTTGCCGTCGCGCGGATCGACTTCGAAGATCGAGATCTTTTGGGGAAGGGTGAGCGACAGGGTTCCGGCCCCTTCGCCGCTATTGCCCAAAGCAAAGATAATCCCTGTCTTCCCTGGACGGGCTTCGTCCCACGACACGGTCAGGTCGTAGCGCGCCGCGGGCTTTGCGATCCCCGCGATTCCCTCGGGATCGCCCTCACCGACGAAGAGCCGGGCCTCGTTTGCAAATCGCAGGCTTTCGATCTGCTCGAGCCGTCCGGCGTCGAGCGCCTCCACCTCGACATAGCGCTGACCCGCATTCGTGCAGCACGCGCAGGCGAAAGCCCCGTCCGATGCGGCAAGGATGGCCAAGGCCGATAAGGTCGCCGCAAGCACCCGCAAAGCGCATCCTCCGGCGCATGGTTTCCTACACGGATATTAGCACGACCCCGACGACGGCGGCGATCAGCCCGACGACCCGGTGCCACGGCATCGCCTCGCCGAGCACCACGACGCCGAGCACGGCGCCGCCGACAATGAACATGCCGTAGACCGGAACGACGATATTGGCCGGCCCCAGCGCGAGCGCATGAAACAGGGAGCTCACCGCGACGGTGAGGGCAATGCCACCGGCGATGGCCCATAGCAGCGGCGGCGTCTCCAGCTCGAAGATCAAAGTCTTCAGCTCGCCGCGCCAAGCGACGACACCGATGGCGAAGATGGCGACGATCGTGGTGGAAACCGCGAGCACCATATAGGTCGAGACGTTGCCGCTGCGTTCGGCCAACTTCACGAACAGTGTCATGAGCGAGTAGCCGGCCATGCCGAGCAGCGCCCACAAAACATAGGATTGGATCACGGGTCCCCCTCCGTCCATCTGCTCTTAAGAGTCAGATGTCAGAGACCGTGATCGCCGCGCTCTGTCAAGCTTTGGGCGGATTCAGTCTTCGACGGAGGTCTCCGGCCGGTCGGAGCCTGGGTCGAGCTCCTCGTGCCACACGCCATCCGCCGTCTCGTATTCGATGCCCACGGTCTCGCCCGGCACTTTCTGCTCGCCGGCGGCGAGCTTCGCCGCCTCGACCGCGGCCTCATGGGTGGGAAACGTCTCCGAGAACGTGCCGCGCGCCATGTAGGCCCAGCCGTTCTCGTGGCGGACGATCTTGTACACGACCTTTGCCATCTTCTTCCTCCTCGCGCCTATACTGTCGCACAACCGGCCCTCGTCACCAATGGTTCCCGAGGCGCGAGCGCAAGGACGCTAAGACGCATGTCCCTCAAAGTGATCGGCGCAGGCTTCGGGCGCACCGGCACGCTGTCGCTGAAATATGCGCTGGAGCAGCTCGGCTTCGGGCCCTGCTATCACATGATCGAGACGCGCGAGCATGCCTCGCACGACGCCCTGTGGCTTGCGCTCGCCAGAGGCAAGTCGGACGACTGGCACACGATCCTCGACGGCTACGCCGCGACCGTCGACTGGCCCGCCATCATGATCTGGAAAGAGCTGGCCGCTGCCCATCCGCAAGCCAAGGTGATTCTCACCGTGCGCGACCCGGAGCGCTGGTACGAAAGCGCGTCGAACACGATCTTCGCCCGGATGCGCGAATTCGAGGCCGCCCTTGCCGCCGGCAACGCAGGTGCCATCGATCCGGCGCGCCGCGCCCATATGCGCATGGTGAACGCTGTCGTCGTGGACAAGGCCTTTGGCGGCAATCTCGACCGCGAGCATGCGATCCAGGTGTTCAACGCCCACAACGAAGAGGTTCGCCGCACGATCCCCGCCGAGAGACTCCTGATCTACGAGTCCGGGCAAGGTTGGGAGCCGCTCTGCGGCTTTCTTGGCATTCCCGTGCCGGACACGCCCTACCCCAAGGTCAACACCACGGACGACTTCGCCGCCCGCTTCCCTATCAGTCGCGTGGTCACGACTCGCTTCTCCTAGTACTATGTCACCTATGAAGAGACCCTGGACAGCGGAGCGCATCGCCTCCTTGTCGACTGACGAGGTAAAGGCGCTCCACGACAATGCAACTCGACTCGGGGAAAGCGCCATAGCGAGTCTTTGTGTTGCGGATCTAGCCGGACGCAGCTCAGCCGTGAGGAAGACACGTCAGGCACCATCTAAACATGTGGATGGCATTGTGGTCGGTTTCCATTTCGTCTGCCCGGACGAAAGAGGCGTGACTCGTAACCCAGACGGGACGATCTGGACGGGGACTTGGGTGGTCGACAGCAACCACGCTGAGCGTGGCTCAAAGAATGGAGCCTATGTCGCCCTCCACACGTCGAAGTCGCAACGTTCCTATCTCCAAGGGACAATCAAGGATTGGCGCAAGGCGCCGAGAGACCCGGAGTATGCCGATGGTCGGCGAGTCAAGATCGAATCCGGAATAGATTTTCTCTTCGAGCCAACTAGCGAAGCCTATGAGTGGCAAGGCGATGGCGCCGGTGAAAAAGGCTATGCGTGGGCATAACGCACGTCCGGCGCTTCCGCGATAGCGATTAGGCCCGCGCGCGCGCTTCCTTCGCGCGCAAAGTGGCGGACTCGCGCACGCACTCGCTGAGAGACGCGATCACCGAGCGTTTGACCACCGCGTGTTGACGGAAGCCCTCGCGCTCCATCAACGCGTGGTGCAGCTCGGGCAGGCGATAGAACGGCACGCTCGGGTACCAGTGATGCTCGAGGTGATAGCCGATATTGCGCGGCAGGATGAAGACCGACTCGAGGAAGGTCGGCACCGTCGTGCGCGTGAGCGAATACTCTTCCTCGTCGCTTTCGACCGCGCTGTGCTCACAGATCAACCGCGTGTACTGCGCGGCGATGTGCCAGGTGCAATAGGGCACGATCCAATACAAGAGGAATGCATACCAACCGCCGAAATAGGTGAGCGCCGCGACGACGGCTCCGTAGAATGCGAGCTGAGTGGCAAGCATCCAGCGCGGTGATGCGATCAGGAACATGCCCACGAGCCCGCGGACGATCCACAGCATGCCGGTCAAGAACGCGGCGCGCCGCAGCAGCACCAGCACGAGGCCTGCCCGCGTCTTCGGAAACTGCCAGTCCGGGGCAAGCTCGCCCGCCGCGTCATGGGTGCGCCAGATATGGCGATTGCCGTCGTCAGGCAGATTTATGTATTGGTGATGCGTGCCGTGAAACTTGCGGAAGCCCTCGACCGAAGCAAAGGTCGGCCACATCAGGAAGAGATTGGCGAACAGATCGTTCTGCCAGCGCGTCGGCAAGGTCCGGAAGTGCGACGCGTCATGTCCAAGGACCAACAGCGCATGCTGGCGCGCGCCGATGAAGACGACCGCGAGTACATAAAGCGCGGGATTCCACAAGAACGAGCATAACGCGATCGCGCCAACGATCATGGCCCACTCGCCCGCGATTGCGGCGACGGCTCTTGCAGGCTGAAGGCGAGACAGTTCCTTGATCTTCGCAGGCGGCAACCGCTCGGGGATTGTCCTGGCAGTGTTATGGGGATGCTTTACAACCGGGTTTGCCGAGATGTCCTCAGTCGGATTTTCCGCCCGCAGATACGCGACCGCCCTCCCCACTTTCTCAAACGCCACCATTGAGACGGACTATGGCCAGTCCGTGTGGCCATTCCTGGGCAGCGCTATGGCAGCAAGCCGGACTGTTCCATACACATCGCATGCGCCGGAGGATAGGAGCGCTCGAGCTCGGTCACCGTGAAGGGCTCGTTATCCTCGACGATCCCCTGCATGCACACGCAGTATTTGCGCAGCTTGACCGGGTCGTTCCTCTCGATGGCGCGGTCGGAAATGCATTTCTCGATCCACGCGATATCGGCCGCACTCGGCGCGCCCGCCGAGGCGGCGCCGGAAGCGGCCATCAATACGCCAACGAGACCGATGAGACACCGGCTCACGACTGCTTCCCCAATAGGTTCGCATCGCGGGCGAGCACCCATCTCCCGTCCGGCTCTTTTCGCAGAATCGAAAGCGTATAACCCGACCGGCGCAATGTGGGCTCGCCGTCCTCGGTGAGAACCGTCACCGTGAGGCGGTTGCGCATATAGGCCCAATCGCCGAGGATCTTCAGCTCCTCGATCTCGCTCGCCCCCTCGATACGAAGGTCCCTCATATTGCGCGTCGCCTTAAGAAAGGCCTCTTTGTCGAACGGCGCCTGCCCGGGCACCATGAACAAGACGTCGTCCGCCATGAGCCATGACAACGTTTCGAGGTCACCCGCCTTGCTCGCTGCCATCCAGGTCGCGACCAGCGCGCGAATGGCCTCTTCGTCCGATGTCATGCTCAACCCTTGTTGACCCGTCGCTCGCGACCTTAAGTCTATCACCAGTTGGGGCTGACGGCGCCGCGGCCCATAGCCTATAGAAGGGACGGCGCCGTGTCGGTGTCACTTTGAAGTCACATGCGAGCCGCGCTGTGCCAGCCGTCCCGGAAAATCGAGCCGCCAAGTCCTTCGACGTCGTGATTATCGGCGGCGGCCATAACGGTCTCGTCTGTGCCGCCTATCTCGCTCGCGCGGGCCTGAAGGTGAAGGTGCTCGAACGGCGGACCGTGGTCGGCGGCGCGGCCGTCACCGAAGAGTTCTACCCCGGCTTCCGCAACTCCGTCGCCTCCTACACGGTCAGCCTGCTCAACCCCAAGATCATCGCCGATCTGGACTTGCACCGGCACGGGCTCCGCATCGTCGAGCGGCCGGCGATGAACTTCCTGCCGCTGCCGGACGGCGGTTATCTGCTGACCGCCGAAGGCCGTACCAAGGCCGAGATCGCCAAATTCTCGACCGCCGACGCCGCGCGCTACGACCGGTATTGCGCCAAGCTCGAGACCATCGCCGATATTTTGCGAGACCTGACCTTGAAGGCGCCGCCGAACGTGGTGGACGGCTTCGGCTGGCGCGGGCTGCGAGAGCTTGCGCGTGCAGCGGCGCTCGGCAACACGCTGCGCGGTCTCGACCTCGAGGACCAGCGTCTCCTCCTCGACCTCTTCACGCGGTCGGCGGCGGACTTCCTGTCCGACTGGTTCGAGAGCGAGCCGATCAAGGCCCTGCTGGGCTTCGATTCGATCGTCGGCAACTACGCGAGCCCCTACGATCCCGGCACCGCCTATGTCCTGCTGCACCACGCTTTCGGCGAGGTGAACGGCAAGAAGGGCGCCTGGGGCCACGCCATCGGCGGCATGGGTGCCATTACCCAAGCCATGGAGAAGGCGGCGGCCGAATATGGCGCGGAGATCGAGACCGGCGCCGAGGTCGCAGAGGTCATCTTCGAGAAGGATCGCGTGGTGGGAGTCGCCCTGACGGACGGCCAAGTCGTCAGAGCCAAAGCGCTCGCCGCCAACGTCAATCTGAAGCTGCTCTATACAAGGCTGCTGCCGGAAGCCGCTCTACCCTCCGATTTCCTCGAAAGAATGCGCAGGTTCAAATGCGGCTCGGGCACGTTCCGCATGAACGTCGCGCTGTCGGAGCCGCCGAGCTTCACGGCCCTGCCCGGAAAAGTCGCTGGCGCGCATCACGGCGCCGGCATCATCATCGGCCCGAGCCTCGCTTACATGGACCGGGCCTATCGCGATGCATTGGCCCATGGCTGGAGCCGCGAGCCGATCATCGAGATGCTGATCCCCTCGACATTCGACGACAGCCTCGCCCCGCCGGGCGCCCACGTGGCGAGCCTCTTCTGCCAGCACGTGGCGCCCGAGCTGCCCGGCGGCAGGTCATGGGACGACGCCCGCGAAGAGGTCGCCGATCTCATGATCGCGACGGTGGACGCTTACGCCCCCGGCTTTGCCGCGAGCGTCGTGGGCCGCCAAGTCTTGAGCCCGCTCGATCTGGAGCGCGAGTTCGGCCTGGTCGGCGGCGACATCTTCCACGGGGCGCTCACGCTCAATCAGCTCTTCTCGGCGCGGCCCACGCTCGGCTTCGCGGATTACCGGGGCCCGCTGCGCGGCCTTTATCATTGCGGCTCGGGCGCCCATCCGGGCGGCGGCGTGACCGGCGCACCGGGTCACAACGCGGCGCGCGCCATCCTCGCCGACCTCAAGCCTTTTTCTTCTTTTTGAGAGACTTCCTTTTGAGAGGCTTGCCCCGCGCGGCGTGGAGCTTCGGCGCGCACTTGATGCAGCGGCAGCCGTGCGGCTTGATGAACGAATCGAAATAGTTTTTGCCGTAGTCGTAACCGAGCTCCTCGCCTTCCTTGATGGCGCGCTTGGCCATCACGAATACGCGCTTCTTGCGGATTTCGATCTCGCAATTGGGCCGGCACGAGTGATTGATATAGCGGGCCGTATTCTTCTTATTCCAGCCCTCGATCGTCTTCTTCTTCGTCACCTCGAAGAGATAGCGGCTGCGGCTGGTGGATTCCTCCTCTTCGGTGAGCGTCCGGCCGACATACTCGATAACGCAGGCGCCCTTCGGGATAGGCTCCATCGCAAACAGACCGCGCCCGGCACTCGCGCGCTTGACCGCAAGGCGAAAACCGCCCGGAGTGAACTTCGACTTTCTCATGATCTCGATGCGTGTTGGGATTAGAGTCGCGAAGGAAGTTCTACTAACCCGGGCTTCGCATCCTTCGCAAGGCCAAGTCTGGGCGGCAACGCCGCACGTTACCCATGCTGCTCGATGAGCAGAAGCGCGATGGTGCTAGAAGACCCTCTCGCGGGGATTCGGCAGTTCGGCTATTCTGCGAACCGCCGGCGCATCTCTGACATCGCGCCGGCTAGCCAAAAGGCGCGTCCTTCGCGCTGCGGGCGGGAGGGCGTCTGATGGCAAAGGGCGTGCGGCTGGTAGTCGTAGCGTGTGGCATCCTGGTCGGCCTCACCGCTTCCTTTCTGGTATCAACCACCGTAAACGCGCGGGACACGGGCCCGGCCAAGCGCTTGGACGCCCTTCCCAGCGTCTGGCACTTCAGCAAGTCTTCGATGGAAGGGGGAGGCGAAACCTCCAACCTCACGCTGACGATCGGCGGCGACAAAACTCCGACCATGGACGCGCGCTGTTCGGCGGCGCCGTCGGGCAATCCGGGTGAGATTGAGTTCACCCTCGTCGTGGTCCAGCCAAAGCTTGCCCAGGGCGACGGGGTCAGGGTCAACTTCTCGACGGGTCGCTTCTTCGAAGGCGTTGACGGCAAAGCAACCGACGACAGCAACTCGGAGGGTCGGGCAACGATCGCCATGCACCTGCCGCCTACCGATCAGCTGTGGCAGAAGTTCGCGAGCTTGGACGTCATAACCTACGAAATCCCCCGAGGTGCAAAGGACACGCTCGCGCTCAAGGTCGGCGAGGAGGACATCCACTCCTTCGTCACCGCCTGCACCGCCTATGCTGAGAAGCCCGCTGCCGCCGAAGCAGGGACGCCGCCAACGAGTGCGGCGCCGCAAGCAGGTCCCCCGCCATCCGCCGGCAGCGGAATCCCCGGCCCGAGCCCGGTAGAAAAGGGCAGCGTGTCGGGCAGCGAGCCGGAGCAACCGGAGGGCCCGAAACTCGCGACCGTGGATCGCGGGCCTGGCACCACGCCCTGGGAAAACGAAGACTACGTGATCGGTTTCGGCGATACCTACGAAGGCGCTGCGATGGTGCAGGGCAACGGCTCCAAGCTCTACGCCTATTGCAGCGAGGGCGGCCGCGTGGCCCTGTCGGTCTCTTCCGACGGCAGCAAGGTCTATCCCGATTTCGACGAGCGCGTGGCCCAAGGGCTTGAGGCGTCCCGCGGCGCATTCGACGACAAGGATGAATCCACCGTCGAGCTCCGTTTCTCCGACGGCAAGTCCTTTGCGCTCGACGCCGGAGTCGAAGACATGTCGGGTGACCTGCTGATGGGCAGCGGTATGGAGGGTGGCGGCGTCGCGCCCGATGGGGCCATCGCCAAGGAGCTGATGTCGGCCGCCAAGGTGACGATCTCGGCGGCGCCTTTCGCGGCGACCTATCAGCTCACCGGCAGTCGGACCGCGATCTGCTCCGCCATGCAGCAGTGCAAGGTCTCGATGCCCGATTGCGACGGCAGCACCACGGCGTGGCGCAAGGCTCCGGTCTGCAAGAAGGGCGGCGTGATCTACAACGAGCATTGCGTCTATCACGCGCGCCAAGTCACTGTGACCCACGGTTGCGCGCACGGCTTCCACTTGGTTGGCGGCGTTTGCGTGCGTCTGCCGCATCACCTGCCCCTCCGCCTCCCGCATATCCGTTTCAGGCGCTGACCGGCGCTTTCTCGCGAGCCGTGCTCGATAACAACGAGGGATGCGTTTGCTCCGCATCGCGTCTTGGGGAATAGTGTGCGCCGCCGCCAGCACCCCGGAGGAAACCCCATGTCGCTGCCCGCGCCAAATGCCGGTTCCGCGTCGCGCACCGTGTGCCGCATGCTTGTCGCCGCGCTATGGGGCGCGAGCCTCGCCACCGGGCTATGGGCCGCTCCGGCGCACGCGGAGGACGCGACGAAGCTGCTCAAGGCGCCGGTCGTGCCGGTTCCGCCGCTCTTCGGCCAAGCCGATATCGACAGAGCCACGGCCGCGCTCGACGGCATCGTCGAGAACGCCATGACGCGAACCGGCGTGCCCGGTATCGCGGTCGGCGTCGTCTACAAGGACAAGGTGATCTACGCCAAGGGCTTCGGGGTGCGCGAGGTGGGCAAGCCCGGCGTCATCGATCCCGACACGCTGTTCATGCTCGCCTCGGTGTCGAAGCCGATCGCCTCCACCATCGTCGCCAAACTGGTGGGCGACGGCGTCGTCAAATGGGACGATGCGGCCAAGACCCTCAATCCCGCCTTCGCGCTGAGCGATCCTTACGTCACCGAGCACGCGACGATCGCCGACCTCATGTCGCATCGGAGCGGCCTGCGAACGGGCTCTGGCGATCTCCTCGAGGACCTCGGCTTCGACCGGACGTACATCCTGTCCCATCTCGACCAGCAGCCCCTCGACCCGTTCCGCGTTACGTATCACTACAGCAATTTCGGCTACACGGCCGGCGGCATCGCCGCGGCGGTCGCGGCCGGTAAGAGCTGGGAGGACCTTGCCGACGACGCGCTCTTCAAGCCGGCTGGCATGACGACGGCGAGCTACCGTCACGCCGACTATCTTGCCGACAAGGACCGCGCCTACATCCATGCGCGGCTCCCGGACGGCAGCTGGGTGGCGAAATACGACCGCGACCCGGACGCCGAGGCCCCGGCCGGCGGCGCCAGCGCCTCGCTCAACGACATGCTGCGCTTCGTGCGCCTCCAACTCGGCAACGGCACGTTGGACGGCAAGGAGATCGTCAACGCGGACGCGCTCGCGGCCGCCCACGAACCACAGATGATCTCGTCGCCGCCGCGCTCGCCGGCCGCCCGCGCCGGCTTCTACGGCTTCGGCTGGAACGTCGCTTACGACGACGAGGGCCGCGCGCGGATCGGCCACTCGGGCGCCTTCGAGCTCGGCGCTGCGACCAACGTCACCTTCATGCCGGGCGAGGATCTCGGCATCGTCGCCTTGACCAACGGCATGCCGATCGGCGTCGCCGAAGCCATCGGGGCGGCCTTCCTCGACGTGGCGCAGAACGGCAAGCAGACGGTGGATTGGGTCGGCTTCATGGGCGGCATCTTCGCGCAGATGCGTGCGGCCGAGGCGCCCGAAGTGGATTACGCCAAGGCGCCGGAGAATCCGAAGCCTGCGCGCAATCTCGCGGCCTATATCGGCAACTATGGCAACTCTTATTACGGCCCGCTTGTCGTCTCCGCCGAGGATGACAATCTCTCGATGAGCATGGGCCCGCAAGGTGCGCCCACGACCTTCGCCCTCACCCATTTCGACGGCGACACGTTCTCCTTCGAGACTATCGGCGAGAACGCCAATGGCCTCGCCGGCGCAATCTTCACTGTCGGCGAGGACGGCGAGGCGACAAAGGTCGTGCTCGACTATTACGACCGGACCGGCCTCGGCACCTTTGTGCGGGAATAAGGCGGCATCAGCTCAGAGGAGCGCGGCTGCGGTCCGTCATCAGAAAGGCGGCGAAGGCGGCAAGACCCGCGCCGATCATGAGAAACCAGGCGGGCGCCAGCAAATTGCCCGTCGCGCCGATCAGGCTGGTCGCCACGACCGGGGCCGTGCCGCCCGCAAGACCGATGCCGATATTGAAGGACACCGAATAGCCGCTCATGCGGTACGCGCTTGGGAACAGCTCGACGAGCATCGCCGGCGCCGCGCCCATGATCATCGCAAGCAGGGCGCCGAAGGCGATCTGCGCCGCAGCATAGCCGGCGATCCCGCCTGACCCGGCAAGCATGAACAAGGTCCACGCCAATGCCGCTTCGGCGATGAACACGGCGATGAGCAGAGTGCGCCGCCGCACGAGGTGGTCGGTCAGCCAGCCGGCAAGGGGCACCAGCACCAGCGCGACGGCTTGCGCCGCCGTGTTGATCTGCAGGGCGTGGCTTTCCGTGATGCCGCCGAACTCGCTCGCATAGACGGGTAGGAACACCATCGTCAGGTAATTGACGATGCCGTAACCCGAGGTGAACAGCACCGCGCAGAGCATGGCGCCGGGCGCAAGCGTGACGGCTTGCTTCAGCGGTATGGGGTCGCTCGCCCGTTTGGGCGGCGGCGTAAAGCCCGTTTCGCGCAAGCGCCGCCGTAGGAAATAGCCGGCCGCCGCGATCACGCCGCCAAGCACAAAGGGAACGCGCCACGCCCAGCTGTCGAGTTGCTCCGGATTCGCCAGGCTGACCGTGGCGGCGGAGACGGCGGCAGCGAGCAAGACGCCCGCGGTCGAGCCGAAATTGGCGAAGCTTCCGGCAAAGCCGCGTCGGTGCTGCGGCGCTGTCTCGACGAGATAGCTGACCGAGCCGGTGAACTCCCCGCCCACGGAAAAGCCCTGAAGCAGCCGCAAAAGCAGGAGGAGAACCGGCGCGGCCACGCCGATCGTCTCATAGCCCGGCAAGAAGGCGATCGCCCCGGTGGCGAGCCCCATCATCACGACGGAGTAGACGAGGACGAACCGCCGGCCGAGCCGATCCCCGAGATGGCCCAGCACGACACCGCCGATCGGGCGCATGGCAAAGCCGACAGCGAACAACCCGTAGGCGCCGATGAGAGCGGCAATGCGATCTTCGGCCGGGAAGAACACGCCGGCGAGAACCGGCGCCAGCAACCCGTAGATACCGAAATCGTACCATTCGAGCAGATTGCCGCCGATGCCGGCCCCCAACACGCGCGCCGAGAGCCGGCTTTGCGCGCTGGGTGGCGAAGCGACCGGTTGGATGTCCGACAAACGGCGCTCCCTCAATCAGCGCAGACCCCTTAGGTACAGTTTACGGGGAGTACCGCTGAAAATCATTCAGGCGCCTGGATCTTGACCTTGGTGAGGGTCGCCGAGCCGGAGCCGAGGGCTGTCGGGACCACGATGCGGTAGGGCAAATACAGGTTCTCCTCCGGCACGGAGGCGAGCCACACTTCGACATCGTTCGTCTTGGTCAAGAACTTGACGCCGGCATTGTCGGGCCGATAGCCGCTGACCGGTACGTATTTGACGCGGCAAACCGCGACCGGCCCGGGAAGATCCTCCGGCGCATTCTTGAGGAGCTTGTCGGTCCGCTTCGGCGATAGAACGATGTCGAACCGCTGTTGGCCGTCGAACACCCGCACGGTCTTACGGCAGAGTGCGGGATCGCCGGGCGGCAGGTCGGAGCGGATGGAAAGGAAGGCCGCGCTCAGCGGATCGAGCACATTCACCAGCTGCTTCTCGTTCAGTGGGATGTCATGCGGGTTCGCCCTCTTCGCCGGCACGATCGAGAAGTCACTGACCGCGCCGTCGGCAAAACGCATGGCGCGCGTCTCTTTCTTGTCACCGCCCTTGTAGCTGACCTCGAAGACGGACGGCTCTGGGCCTTCCTCCGTCAGGACACCGGCGCTTCGCGTCGTTCCGCCCCCGCGAAAGAGCAAGCCTTTGAGGATCTCGAACTTGGCCTTGGCCTGCATGTCGTATTGCGGGCCGTCGAAACTCGCGGTGAGCTGGAAGTCGCCGAGATCGAAGGGGCCCAGCGACATATCGTAAGTCGCCTGGAGTTTGCTCGTCGTTGCGGCGAGTTGGGCTGCCTTCTCGGCATGGGATACCCCGCAGAACAGCAGCAAAACGCCCGCCAAAAGCCCGATCTGCCCTGCCCGCATAATGCACCCGCTCGGTTCGAGGCCGGGAGTCATACTACGCCATACAGAGGTCAAATTATGGACGAATGTGCGCTGTTGGTCAGGCGCCCCCCACCCTCACTGACACCATCCCGGCCGTTCCTCCTGAAAAGGTCTCAACCGGCTCTGTGCATTTGGTACTGTTTCCTGACCCAATACATCGCAGGCCTATCGTGCCAGCGTTCCACGTCGGCCATATAGGTATCGGGGACCGACATGTGATGAAAGGTTGGCATTTCCGGCGGCCGCGCGAATGGAGCCAAAAGGCTCGCAACCGTGAGGTCCGCTCGGCTGAATCGATCTCCGGAAAGATAACGGCGTCCGTCGTCGAGCGTGCTTTCGAGCCGGTCCAACTCGCCTTCCAGCTTTGACCGGCTCTCTGACGCGGCAGTTGGCGTGATTTCATACATCCGCATTATGATTCGCCGCGTGACCGGCCACATCAGGCTGCCGATGGCATGGTGTGAGCTTGACAAATTGCGGAAGAGTTCAGTTGCCAGGTATGGAGACTGCGGAAGCATCTCCGCATAGGCCAGGCGACGCACGTGAACGCCAAGGACCTCATCGGCGCGCCGTTCGATATCCGGTGCGCCTTCTGCAGCGAGGCTCCTAGCGGAATGCCCCGCTCTTTGTTCTGCCCAGTCGATAATCGCCCCACTTCCCTGAATGACATCCTCACCGTCTAGCAGAATGGGAAGCGTCGTTGCCTTTGCGCCGTACCGCTTGGCCAAAACTTGATGAAGGCCTGGCGCCCAACTGATCTCCTCGTAGGCAATGCCGTGCCAATCGAGCGCCCATCGAGCCTTCTCGCAAAAGTGGGAAATTCCGAAAGTGATAAGTTTGGGCGTCATCGGGACCCTCCATCACTAAGCGGGCCCAAACGGAGGTAGGCCCTGCTACGCGGACCTCGTCTACCCAAAACTCATTATCGCGCTTTTTTCTAAGAACTTGAAGCCAGAACTAGGCGCTCATCTCGTCCCTGCCCCGGCGCGTTCCTAATCCCGATCCTGCCTTTGGTTGCGGCGCGCCCTCGGCAGGCGGGCCCTAAGGTCGGGGGGCGCCGCGCTGCTTCACGACTGCCGCATAGGCCGCGTCGATGACGGCGATCTTGCTGGGCGCCACGGCGGCAAATTCTCGAGGAACGCCACGCGCGATCATGGTGTCGGGCTGATAGTCGGCGACGAGCCTGCGGTAGCGCGCGTCCAGCGCATCGTCTTCGATCTCCGGCGTGATGCCTAGCACCTCATAGGGATCGTGCTCGCCTGAGCTCGCGTGCCGCGCCTTGATGCACCGGAACTCGGCCTCGCTAAATCCGAACAACCTGGCCACGTGCGCGAGAAACTGCTCCTCCCCGGGATCAAGCACCCCGTTGGCGAGGGCAATGTGAAAAAGCCCTTCCAGCACATCCTCCAGGAGCCTGCGGTTCTCCGCCAGGAGGGCGGCGAGTTGCTCGGCGTAGGATTCGTAGCCGGTGACGTCGTGCTTGGCGGCATTGAAGATGCGCGACACGCTTCTCATCTCGCCAGGGGGCACGTTGAACACCTGCTTGAACGCCTCCACCTCGTCGCGCGTGACCACGCCGTCGGCCTTGGCCATCTTGGCGCTCAGCGCGATCACGCCGACCGTAAAGGCGACCTGATGCTGCGGCGTGAACAACGCAACATAGTCATCGCAGTCGAGGATGCCGTCATTGGTGTGCTCGCCGCCCAAGACGGCGAGGCCGCCAAGCAGCGCCCCGATGGGGCCGCCGCCTTTCATGTGCGCATCGGGGCCGAGACCGGCCACGGCGCCTGCCAATCTTTCCCAGAGCGACATGCCTCTTCCACCTGCGCGAAGCCCAAGCGAACCCGGGCTACGTTAAGACGCCGCCGGGGCGGGTCAAGGACGCCATTGGCCACAACGCTTGAACCAACCTGCGCGCCGCGACCGCCCTCGTTTCGCCGTACCGCCGGAGACGATACCTTATCGGGAGGCACTGAGTCGGTCCGGCGTATGTTCCGGTCGCGAGCCCCTGAAACGAGGGAGAGACGAGCCATGCACATTCCGAAACCGCTTAGAAACGCGCTTCTTGCCGTGTTTGCCTTGGCTGGCCTTCTCGGCATGGGCCTTCACAGCGCCCACGCCGACGACGGCAGCATCACGCTCGTGGTCTACAAGGGCGGCTGGTTCATCGGCGGCTCAGGCGGCCACGGCACGCTGACCTTCCACGGGCGCACCTACCGTCTGGGGGTCGGCGGCCTGGACTACGGCCTGATTTTCGGCGGATCGAGAACGGTGCTGCACGGACGCGTGCGCCACATCACGCGCGCCTCCGACGTGCAAGGCGTCTATGCGGCGGCCGGCGCGGGGCTCGCCGTCGGCGCAGGCGTGCGGGCCATTGTGCTGACCAATACCAAAGGCGCGGTTCTCGAGCTCGAAGGGCGCCAGGTCGGCCTGATGGCAAACGCCGACTTGAGCGGCTTGGCGATCACGCTGAAATGACGACTTCTGCTAGGCGCATCTCAACGCCCAGGCTTTGAGGCGATAGAGCCCCTCAGACGTCGCATTCTGGGCTAAAGTCGGGGCATGAGCCCGCTCCCACGCTACGTGCGCCCCGCTGCCTTCGCGCTGATCGCGCTGATCGCCGTATCGGCGGCGGCGCAGGAGCCGGCGCAGGAGCCGGAAGAAGCGCGCCAGCACTGCACCGAGGACGCGATGATCGTCTTCGATGCGTCGGGATCCATGTCCGGCAATACGGTCCAAGGCCTCTTCAGCGACAAGACGCGCATCGACGAGGTCCGCATCGCCTTGGCGCAAGTGCTGCCGGAGGCCGCCAAGTTCCGCAAGATCGGGCTCATCACCTACGGGCCCGGGCCCTACAACCAGTGCAATGTCCAGCTCGACTTCGAGCCGATCTGGAACGCGACCGCGCCGATCATGAGCGCGGTCAACGCGCTGAACCCGTCCGGCAAGACCCCGCTTACGACGGCGGTGAAATTGGCCGCGGCGGCCCTCGACTCAAAGTCGAAGCCGGGCGTCATCGTGCTGCTGACCGACGGCGAGGAGACCTGCGGCGGCGCGCCCTGCGAGCTCGGCGAACAGATCAAAGCGAGCGGCCGGCATCTCACAGTTCATGTCATCGGCTATCAGCTCAGGGGTTACAGTTGGACGGGCCCCCAGAGCATCCTCGACGTGGAATGCCTCGCCGAGGAAACCGGCGGCCTCTACATCACGGCGCAGAACCGGGAGGATCTGGTGAAGGCGTTCCAGAAGACGCTCGGCTGCCCAATGATGTCGTCTGTCGGCGACGCCTTGCACTGATCTCCACGTGGCAGAATTTGGGCCGATTCTCGGCGCCAATGCGTTGCCGTTAACCATCCCTTTACTCAACCGTCATGGTCGCGGCCGACTTATGGTAAACAAAGCATGAAGACGGGTGATTGAAAGAGGGATTGTTCCCGATGTCTGATCCCAACCAACAGCGTGGCTGGAACGGCCCCCTTGCGACGAGGCTCTTCGCGGCGCCAAGGCCCGCGCCCAATCCGAGCTTCTTGCCGCCGAGGCAATTTCAAGCCCAAGCGCGTACCACCGAGATGGAAGCCAACAAGGCCGCCGATCCGCTCATTCAGGGGCTCGTGGACCGATTGCCGAGGAACGGGACCTGGAATCTCGATGAGCGGGCGAAATGGCTGCGCACGGCCGCGAGCATCTTTGGCCTCGTTTATAAAGCCGGCGACGGCGAGCAGAGGGACATCAGTGTCGAGCTCGTCCAGGCCGATTCGGGCACATCTGCTAAGCCCATCTCCCCGGGCTTCCTCGGTCGGTGAACGCCCGCTTTGGGTGAGACGCGGACCTTATCCCTCCTCCTCCGCAGAGACCTCGGCGCCCATCAATCCTTGCGCTCCCAGTAATGGCGTTTCCAGGGATAACGACGCTCCAGATGGCGATCCTCCGCAGAAGGGAGGCAGTGCAGTTCGTCGGCGTGTGGAAACTTTAGATGCTCCGCCTCCGACCGGGCCCGCACCAAGTGCCATTTGCGCGCCAACTCTTCTTGAGCGAAGTTGCGCTTCGCGTATTTCTCGAGGGCGTGAGCCTGACTGCGGAAGATGTAGTGGCGGAGGGCGAAGGTCTCGGGCGCAAGACGAAACTCCCCGCCCGACATCATATGGCCGGCCTCCGGGATGTTCGTCAGCCCGGTCGCCTTTTTCCAAGCCCGCATCTGGTTTGGATTCTTGGGTTCATAGAAATAATAGTGTCTGAGCGGTGGTATGCGGCCAATGTCGGGGACATAGTCACCGTCCACCGGCAGAAAGGTAAACTCGTCGAAATTGATGACGTCGTGGCCCTCCCCATCCAGCCGGGCGATCGCATCCGCCAGGGTCTCACCCGGAACATAGGAATGCATGATCTCGTCTGGAGCGAGCAGCAGGTGCCAATCCGCCTCGATGGTCCGAAGCAGTTGCTCTTGCGCGCGCAGGATTTTCTCCCAATAGAATGTGCCGGTGAAGGGAACATGCAGATAGCCGGCCAAATGCGGAGCGAACGCTTGATCGTGAAGGAGTTCCTTCGAGCCGTCGGTCGAGCCGTTGTCGACGACGGCGAACTCGATGCCGTTCTCAATCAGATGTGAAAGGCAGTTGTAGAGGTAGGGCCGTTCTTCGTGGACAGCGAGGATAGCTACGATACGCATATCACATCCTGTAGAATCGCCCAGGAGCTAGAAAATGCCCCGCTTGGCATCGGATCGACACATCAATACCCGGTACAATAGCAAGGACGGAATGCAATGCCGATAGCCGAGGACGTCGAGCTTGGCGCAGGGGTCGTCATTCATCATCCCGAGCTCGTCAATCTCTATGGCTGTTCGATCGGCACCGAAAGCTCGGTCGGCCCTTTCGTTGAGATCGGACGCGGCGTGCGGATCGGCCACCACTGCAAGATTAGCTCCCACAGCTATATCTGCACCGGAGTCACGATCGAGGACGAGGTCTTCATCGGCCACGGCGTGATGTTCATCAACGACCTCGAGCCCTGGGCGATGGTCGACCCCCGAGGAACCGGCGGACCGACATCGAAGTCGAAGATGGTATCGACTCTGGTCAAGCACGGCGCGTCTATCGGAACCGGCGCAATTATCTTGGGCGGCGTAACGATCGGACCCGGAGCACTGGTGGGCGCCGGCGCGGTCGTTGCGCACGACGTCGCCGGAAAGGCGGTCGTCGCGGGTATTCCGGCTCGCCTTATCCGAGAGTCCTCCGCCATTGTCGGAACTGATCACTCCTCCTCCACATAGACCTCGCTGTCGGTAGCGCAAATCAAAAAGCCAAGACGCCTCATGAGCGCGCCCCTCGAACGGACGAGGTGATGGGGCCGGCGATAAGGGGGGAGTTGACCGGGAGGCGGCGTCGGTCCGAGGATGGCTAAGGGCTACGCGAGTCGCGTCAGCCGAGCGGGGGCACGCTTGTCAGACTCCTTGTCAGACTCTCAAGAGCAAGCAGCCGGGTTCATCCCGACGCGCCGGCTCGAGGCCTTGACGGACGCGGTCTTCGCCTTCGCGATGACCCTGCTGGTCATCAATATCGAGCTGCCGGCAGACTTCCACCCGAAGACCGATCAAGAGTTCCTGCACGCGCTTTGGGGCCTCTCCGATACGTTCACGGCCTATCTCATCACCTTCGTCGTCCTCGTCAGCTTCTGGTTCGGACGCGCCAGGGTGATGACCGGGGAACCGGACATGGCGAGCCCGGCTTACGCCTGGGCGACGCTGCTGCATCTCCTGGGCGTCACCTTTCTGCCCTTC
Source organism: uncultured Methyloceanibacter sp. (assembly GCA_964530895.1). Lineage (GTDB taxonomy): Bacteria > Pseudomonadota > Alphaproteobacteria > Rhizobiales > Methyloligellaceae > Methyloceanibacter. The sequence continues at coordinate 26,471 of CAZHCN010000013.1, forward strand.
TCGATGCTGACGGTCAGCCGCTACGGCGTCGCCGGGGCCGTGTGGATCTACGGCGCCAACATGATCCTGCTGGCCGTGACGGCGCTTTTCATCTCGCACGTCGCCGAGCGCGATAGCGGCCGCCCCCTCCTATCGAGCGGACGTGTTGAGCTTAGCATTTTGATTCTGTCGGCCGCGCTGTCCATGATCGCGAGCCTGTGGTCGCCGGACAACGCGATGCTGCTCTATCTTCTCAATCTTGCCCCGCCGCTCGTGAAGCGCGTCGTGTATCGGGGGTAGGTGACTCAGAGAGAGACGCGCGTTGGCCAATCTAGTGCAACAGCCTCTTTGGCCGGTACACTTATCGCGCCCCCGTGGAGATCGAGCAAAGTTTCAGCTGGTGACACCGCAAAATACGGATTGGATGGTACCATCAGGACAGACGTGATCTTCCGCGATCAAGGCTCAAAGGTCATTGCAATCTGGGACCTCAAAACCGGAAGAGCGTGGCTGGAACCTAAGAGGGTTCGAGAAATTCGCAAAGAGGTCAACGTCGGGCCGGACGTGCCTGTGATCGAGCTACACATCCGGCGTGGCGTGACGAATAAGAGGCAACCGGTTGAATAGTCCTGGCCGTCGCCGCATCCCTTGCAGGATTGACCTTGCTGGGCCTGTGGTGGGAGTGGTGCAACAGGCGACGCGGCTCTTCGACCCCTGCGGTGCTCAGCGCCAGAATCGTCGAGTCCGAAGGCGATGAAGGCCACGTTGACTGAAGCCCAAGGCGTGGGGGATGGGTGGCTTGCTAGAGTTCACCAAGGGCTACTTGCGCCGGATGTCGATGGTCGAGAAACCGAGATCGGCGGCTTGCGTGTGCAGCCATTTCACGGCCTCGGGCTCCTTGTTGAAGACCTTGGAGTCGCCTTCCTGCGAGAAGACTTGCCCGGGCTTCAGCGTGCGGAAGGACGCGCGCCATCCGTAGTCGTAGGGCTCTATAAAGCCGACGAACTTGCCTCTGCTCTTCGATCCCTCTTCCACCGGTCCCGCCTACTCCTCCTCCACGTAGACCTCTGAGCCCATCTCGCGGAATTTGGCGCTCATCTCCGCCATGCCTTGCTCCTTCTCGTTGAGCTTGGCCGCGTAGTCGCGCACCTGTTGGGTGATCTCCATGGAGCAGAATTTCGGGCCGCACATGGAGCAGAAATGCGCGAGCTTGTGCGCTTCCTTGGGCAGCGTCGCGTCGTGGTAGGACCGCGCCGTGTCCGGATCGAGCGACAGGTTGAACTGGTCCTCCCAGCGGAAGCCGAACCGCGCCTCTGACAGCGCGTTGTCCCGCTCCACCGCGATCGGATGCCCCTTGGCGAGATCGGCGGCGTGGGCCGCGATCTTGTAGGCGATCACGCCCTGCTTCACGTCGTCCCGGTCGGGCAGACCCAGATGCTCCTTCGGCGTCACGTAGCAGAGCATGGCCGTGCCGAACCAGCCGATCA
>CAZHCN010000014.1:0-27655 GCA_964530895.1 uncultured Methyloceanibacter sp.
GGTCGAAGTCTAGGTCGACGCGACGGCCTGCAAGATGGTCCTCGTGCTCTGTGCCCACTCTTGTCCAGGAGCGGCGAAGAAGTAATGGCTGATCTCCTCAGGGTTTGGCCAGCCCTCACCATCGATCTGATCAAAATACGAAAACTTGCGCATTTCGCTCCGCGATAAGGAGTGCAGCCCAACGGGCAACAGTATAGGCGAAGTGGGCGAGATCACGCGCACGCTGATGCGCGACTACGCGGCGCTGGTGTGCCCTGCCAAGGCCGTCGCGGTTGCGGGGTAAGCTCGCAATCTAGGGATCTGGGAAGGTATCTGGCGGTAGGTCGTTGCTCGCCATCCATTCGATGGATTTGGGCAATTGTCCGTCCGTCTCGATGAATTCCGTCAGGGCTTCATATGCCTTGTGAAAGGGAATGAAGAGTCCGACTGGCAAGGGGTCGTTGTGCAGATTGCGCACCCATTCTTTCAAACGGCTCATATCGCCCTTGGACACGTATGCATCTTCATACCCCCCTCCAAATTTATTGTAGAACAGAAGCACACCGAGTCCCGGCATTCCGTAGAGCTCTAAGTGAAGCTCTACGCGAGTCTTGCCAGGGATTCCCTGCTCAGTGCCATAAAGGCCTTCTGCAGAGAGTCCTGCCGTATCGTTCCCACCTGTGTGAAACCACTCCTGGCCTGGAGGCGCAAAAAAATAGGATTTCAATTCCTTAGGGTCAGGCCAGCCGTCACGCTTGAACGCTCGAAATTTGTGAACTTCTTCACGCTATCGCCTCTTTATCCAGATGCCATCCCACATCACTTGAACCCGCCCTTTCGGATCGATAAAGGTCACTTCGGGATTGCCAAGCTCGAGGCCCACCGAAGGCAATATCCTCTCACAGCTCAAGCACATTTCACGGTCAATAGTGACCATGAACGAGCGCGCATGCGTGGCGAGCCGTGCTAGTGTTCCGACGTCATGGAGCCTTTCAGCCAGCAGTTTCAGCAGCGGTCCGATGAGCGGGCCGAGGAGCGCGCGCCCGCGCACATGCCGCCGCGCTTCGATGCCGATTTCCGCGCGCGGCTCTACGATCTTCTCAGGTGGCGGCGGGACGTGCGGCGCTTCCAGCGCGTGGCTTTGCCCGACGGCACGATCGAGCGGCTGATCGGCCTTGCCTGTCTGTCCCCGTCGGTGGGTTTGAGCGAGCCGTGGCGCTTCGTACTGGTGGAGGACGCTCAGCGCCGTGCAGCCATCCGCACCAACTTCGAGGCCTGCAACAAAGAGGCGCTCGAGATGCAGGAGCCGGACCGCGCCGCGCTCTATGCGCGGCTCAAGCTCGCCGGGCTCGACGACGCGCCGGTGCAGGCCTCCGTGTTCGCCGACCGGGGCACGGCGCAAGGCGCAGGCCTCGGGCGGCTGACCATGCCGCAGACCCTCGACTATTCCGTGGTCACCGCCGTCCATACGCTGTGGCTCGCCGCGCGTGCCGAAGGGATCGGGCTCGGCTGGGTGTCGATCCTCGATCCGGCCCGCATGAGCGATATCCTCGATGTCCCTCAGGGCTGGATCTTCATCGGCCATCTCTGCATGGGTTATCCGCAGAAAGAGGACGATACGCCCGTGCTGGAGCGGGAAGGCTGGGAGCATCGCCACGCGCCCGAAGGGGTCGTGATCCGCCGCTGAGTCCCCCTACGGCCAGTGTGTTCGCCTCTCCCCAAAGGGAAGAGGGTGGAAGCCGTGCTCCGCCACTGGCTGTTCGGGGTGTGGTGGCGCTTGCGCCGGGGCCGCTCAAAGGGCACTCTTGAGCCCACGGGCTTTCCAAGCCCACGCGATGGGGGCATCGCGAAAGAGGGGGCGACCTTGCGGTACGCACGCTTCATGCTGGTCTTGGCGGGCCTCGCGGCCTTGAGCCTCGCCGCGCTCGCGACGATGGACGGCCAAGCGGGCGCCTGGTCTCCGCACGGGTTCGACGGCTTCGTCCGGCCCGAGCCCATCACCACGCCGGTCAAGATCTACAAGGACTGCCAGCAGATCGCGCTCTGCACCGGCTGCCGCCCGGTCTACAAGTGCCGCTCGTGCAACTACCAGAAGGTCTGCAGCCGCGGGCTTTGCGAGTGGCGCGACATCTGCGTGTGGGGACCTTACGTGAAGGTCCTTCCGCCCGGCGCACGCATCATCAGAATTCGCTAGCGCTCGAGCGGGATGGGCGGTCTGCTTTGCCCTAACCTCTACGGGCAGTACCAGATCGGACCGACGCGGATGCAGCCCCACGTTTGCCAGTAGTAGGGGCGATAATAATAGCGGCGGCCCCAGTACCGGCCTCCATACCAATAATGGCCCCGGTAGTGCCGGTGATGCCCGTAGTAATGCCCATAGTGCCGGTAGTGGCTGTAGTGGTGATGACCATGACCGTGCCCGTGGCCGTGGCCGTGGTGACCATGCCCATGCCCATGCCCGTGGCCGTGACCATGCCCGTGACCGTGCCCGTGACCATGACCATGACTCTTAACCTGAATGAGGTCGGAAGTTGCGCCTTGCTTGAGGAGCGCGGGCGATAAGGACGCGGCCGACCCCGCCGTGGCCAAGACCACCGAGAAGCCTATTGCCAGCATCGCATGCTTAATCATCCGGAACTCCTCGTCCCGCCTCCCAGGTGGCGGGAATGAAAGTTTAGCTGCCGCGGGTTAAACGATTCTATCCGCCGACTGTTCCAAAGCTGTTCCGTCAGACACGCAGCGGCAGGAGGATCCAGCCGACAATGTCGGCAATGACTTCGAATGCGCTGACGAGTTCCGTGGTGAACTGGATGGCCAGCCAGCCGAGCAGCACGGCCAAAGCCGCGGCACCGAGCATCGACAGGATCCCGACGGTGATCCGCGCGCCTTGCTTTGGGTGACCTAGCACTGAGAAACCTGCGCGCGCTGTGAGGGGGGCACGCTTAGAACGGGCGTGGCGGATAATAGTTCATCGTGATTTGTGGCGCCGCTATGAACGCGTCATCCGCGTGCGGCCGGCCGCTGCTACTCGGCGGCGTCTTTGCGCGGCGACCAGCGCGTGCGCGCGGCTTCGTCGTCCGCTTTCGCCTCGACCCAGCGGCTTCCTTGCGGGCCCGTCTCGCGTTTCCAGAACGGCGCGGATGTCTTGAGGTAGTCCATCAAGAACTTTGCCGCCTCGAACGCCGCGTCGCGATGGGCCGATGCGGTGACGACCAGAACGATATTGTCGCCGGGCTTCAACGTGCCGGTGCGGTGTACGATGAGCGAAGCTTGCAGGGGCCAGCGCGCGTGCGCGTCCTGCTCGATGCGCGCGAGCTCGGCTTCCGTCATGCCGGGATAATGCTCGAGCGTCATCTCACCGATGGTGCCGTCCTGGTCGCGCACCGTGCCGGTGAAGGTGACGATGGCGCCGATATCCGTGCGCTTCGCTTTCAGCGCCGCGATCTCGGCGCCGATGTCGAAGTCGTCTTTCTGGACGCGGATCACATCAGCCTCCGGTGACCGGCGGGAAGAAGGCGATCTCGTGCGCGCCGCCGATCTTCGCGTCATGACGTGCGTGGCTCTGGTCGATGGCCGCGCGGATCACCTCGGCGCGCTCGAAGGCGTTCGCGAACTCGGGTCCGCGCGTCTTCAGCCACGCGATGAGCTCGGCGACCGTGGCGACATGGCCGGGCACGTCCACGTCCTCGGCGGCGATGCCGGTCTTCTCCTTGACCCAGGCGAAATAGAGGAGACGCATCACTCCTCCTCGGTCATCACGTGGCGGAACGTGGCCTTCAGATAGTCGTAGCCGGTGTAGAGGGTGAGGATCGCGGCGATCCACAGAAGGGTCAGGCCGAACAGCGTCGTGTAGGACCAGATCTTGTCGCCGGCCGAGCCCGCCAGCAGGAAGCCGATGGCGACCATCTGCACCACGGTCTTCCATTTCGCGAGCGCCGTCACCGGCACGCCGACAGCGAGCTGCCCGAGGAACTCGCGCAAGCCGGAGACGAGAATCTCGCGGCACAGGATGATGACGCCGGCCCATAGCGACCAACCGGCAATCGTGCCGTCGGCGGCGAGCATGAGCAGCGCCGCGGCGACGATCAGCTTGTCGGCGATGGGGTCCAGCATCTTGCCGATGGCGCTTTGCTGCTGCCAGGCGCGGGCGAGGTAGCCGTCGAGGAAGTCGCTGACGCCCGCGGCGATGAAGATCCACATGGCGAGCCAGCGGCCCCAGTCGGCCGACACGAAGAAGCAGGCGACGAGCGCGGGGATGGCGAGGATGCGCCCATAGGTGAGGATGTTCGGCAGGCTGCCGAACCGGCCCTTCGGGGCGTGCCGCTCTGCGTATCCTTGGTGCGTCATGTTCGAGCGTCCGTCCAACTATCCGCGCTCATGAAAGTAATCATAAATCGTCTTCGCCATTTGCGCGCTGATACCGCCGACGCTCTCCAGATCGGCGATGCCGGCGCGGCTCACCGCCTTGGCCGAGCCGAAATGCTTGAGCAGCGCGCGCTTCCGCGCCGGCCCGATGCCCGGCACCTCGTCGAGCGGCGAGGCGGTGATGCCCTTCTTGCGCCGCGCCCTGTGGGCGCCGATGGCAAATCGATGGGCCTCGTCCCGGAGCGTCTGAATGCAGTAAAGCACAGGGTCGCGTGGTTCCAAGAGTAAAGGCTCCTTTCCCTTAAGATAGATGCGCTCGCGGCCCGCATTGCGGTCGGGGCCCTTGGCCACCGCGGCAATCCTGATGTCCGTCAGGCCGAGCTCGTCCAGGACCTCCTGGGCCGCCGACAGTTGCCCCGGGCCGCCGTCGATCAGCACCAGGTCCGGCGCCGCCCAGCCCGTCCCGTCGCTGGGGTCCTTGTCCCGCTCCTTGACCAGGCGGCTGAAGCGCCGGTTGAGCATCTCGCGCATCATGGCGTAATCGTCGCCAGGCGCGAGATCCTCGGCCTTCATATTGAACTTGCGATACTGCGCTTTGATGAAACCTTCGGGGCCGGCCACGATCATGGCGCCCACCGGGTTCGTGCCGGAAATGTGGCTGTTGTCGTAGACCTCGATGCGCTCGGGCGCCTCGTCGAGATCGAGCACCTCGGCGACGCGGGCGAAGATCGCGGCTTGAGAGGCATGCTCGGCGAGACGGCGCGCCAACGCCTCGCGGGCATTCACCAGCGCATGGTCCACAAGCTCGCGCTTCTCGCCGCGCTGCGGCGTGGTCACGGTGACCTTGTGGCCGGCCTTCAGCGATAACGCTTCGGAGAGAAGCCGGCGCCCCGCGATCTCATGGGACAGCAGGATGAGCTTCGGCGGCGGCTTGTCGTCGTAGAACTGGGCGATGAACGATTCCAGCACCTCCTCGGCTGGAAGCGCCTTGTCGGCGCGCGGGAAGTAGGCGCGGTTGCCCCAGTTGTTGCCGCTCCGGAAGAAGAACACCTGGATGCAAGTCTGGCCCGCGTCCTGGTGGGCGGCGAACACGTCCGCCTCCTTCAGCGTGTGTGGGTTGATGCCTTGGCGCGACTGGATGTGTGAGAGCGCGGTCAGGCGATCGCGGAAGCTCGCCGCGCGCTCGTAGTCTTGGGCCGCGCTCGCTTCGTTCATCAGCGCATGCAAGCGATGCTTCACCTCGTCGCTCTCGCCGCGCAGGAAGGCCAGCGCCTCGTCGACCAGCGCGCCGTACTCCTCCACCGAGATCTCGCCGGTGCAGGGCGCGCTGCACCGCTTGATCTGGTAGAGCAGACAGGGGCGCACGCGGGTCTCGTAGTAGGAGTCGGAGCACGAGCGCAGCAGGAAGGCGCGTTGCAGCGTGTTGATGGTGCGGCCGACCGCGCCGGCGGAAGCGAAGGGACCGAAATAGTCGCCCTTCCGGTTCCGCGCGCCGCGATGCTTCAAGATCTGCGGAATCGGATGGTCGCGGGCGATGAGGATAAAGGGGAAGGACTTGTCGTCCCGGAGCACCACGTTGAAGCGGGGCTTGAGCCGTTTGATGAGGTTCGCCTCAAGCAGCAGCGCTTCCATCTCGCTCTTGGTGGTGACGAACTCCATGCTCGCGGTGTCCGCGATCATGCGCGCAATTCTGTTGTTGTGCCCGGAACCTCGCGCATAACTCTGCACGCGTTTCTTGAGGTGGCGCGCCTTGCCCACATAGAGCACTTCGCCGTCGGCATCGAACATGCGGTAGACGCCGGGGCCCGCCGGCGCCGTCTTGGCGTAGCGGGCGATCACGGCCGCGCCGGTTTCCTCTCCGCGCAAAGCCTTGTTCATGCGCGACAGGAGCGGGTCACGGGCGCTGTCGGGGTTCTCTAAGGGCATGGGATCATGGGTTTTGGCGCGCTGCGGAAGAGCATGCGCCACCTTGAAGGAAGGTAAGGTCTAAGGGCGGCGGCGTTCAAGGGTCGCCCGCGGTCAAGCGCCGTTCCAGGCCAGGTGCTGGCCGCCATCAAGCGCGATCATCTGGCCAGTGATCGAGGGGGTCTCCAGCAGGAATCGGATGGCGGCGGTCACGTCATCGATGGAAACCACGTGCCCCAGGAGAGTCGCCCGGCATTCTGCGGCGAATTCCGCCTCGCTCTGCCCCCGCGCCGCCAGCACCGGCCCAGGGGCAATGGCATTGACCCGGATTCGCGGTGCGAGCGCCTGGGCGAGGGTCTGGGTCGCGGTCCACAGCGCCGATTTGGCGATCGTGTAGGAGAAGTAGTCCGGGTTGAGGCGCCGCACTTTCTGGTCGATGACGTTGATCACATTGCCCGAAACGTGGTCGGGCAGGGCCCTGGCAAACGCCTGGGTCAGGAAAACCGGCGCGCGCAAATTGACGTCGAGATGCATCGCCCAGGTCTCGGCATTGAGGGATTCCGCCGAATCCCACTCAAAACACGCAGCGTTGTTGATGAGGCAGGTGGGGGTCCCGAGACGCTCGCCGCACGCCTCGATCAAGGGCGCAAGGTCCTCGAGCCGGGAAAGATCCGCCTCAAGCGCTACCGCCTGGCCGCCTATGGCCTCGATCGCGTCGACGACCGCTAGGGCCTCTGCCTCGGAAGCACCAAAGTGGACCCCGACTCGCCAACCTCTTTGGCCCAGATCGAGTGCGATGGCGCGGCCTAATCGGCGGCCTGCGCCGGTCACGAGCACGGTCGCGGGAGTGTCGTTCGAAGCCATATTGGGCCTGTGGGAGGGGGGCGAATCGAAAAGTCAAGCGTCTCGCGGCGGCGAAATCGCACTCTATGGGAGGCCACGAGTCGCCACAAGGCGCAGCGGGCGGGGACCGCACAGCCTGTGAGAGGCGGTGCTACCAACCCCATGAATTTTGTGGGCAGATTGGCCTTCGCCCCGACTTTAGGCAATTTGCCTGTCTTCTGTGCACTTCGATTGAGTATTTGTGCGGCGCGTAAATTGCGCCAAGCCCAATGTGGCATCAAAGAGCTTGAACCATTGCAGAATAGTCACACTGACCCAGTTGTTTTCAAAAACCCCTGCTTTTTCGTTGCTTCAAGGGGGGTGCTGATTATTGTCAATGCGACGGGGGACGTTGCACCGCGAGCACGCATCGGGGGCTGCTTCCCAAATAGCGAAATCATATCGCAGGGACAGGCGAAAAAAAGCAGGAGACTGGACAATGGCTCGGCGCACGGAAGTGGGGACGATAGGACTTGGAATTTTGAGCGCGGCTCTCATCGCAGGGACCGCTCTTCCCGCATACGCAGGTGACAACAAGCTCGCACTTTCGGGTTCGGCGACCCTGACCACGGACTACGTGTTCCGCGGTATTTCGCAGACCCAAGAAAATCCGGCGATTCAGGGCGAGTTCGATGCGACTTACGGCATCTTCTACGCAGGTATCTGGAGCTCGAGCCTCGATTTCGGCGCGAATAATGGCCAGCAAGTCGCTCCACTCGAGATCGATTGGTACGCCGGCATCACGCCGTCGTGGCAGGGCATCGACTTCGATATCGCGGCCCTCTACTACACCTATCCGGGGGCGTACGATCCTGGCGCCAACCTGGACTATTTCGAGTTGAAGACCGCCGCCTCGCATAAGTTCGGCAATTCCGTGACTCTCGGCATCGGGAACTACTGGTCGCCTAACTTTTCGGGCGATACCGGCGATGCGGACGCGCTCGAGCTGACCGGTTCGTACGACTTCGCCAACAAGTGGTGGATCTTCACGCCCAGCGTCAGCGCCTTGATCGGCTGGCAGTGGGTTCAGGATCTTCCGGACTACACTTACTGGAACGCCGGTTTGACTCTCGGCTTCATGGACAACTGGTCGGTGGACCTCCGCTACTGGGATACGGATATGAGCAACACCCGCTGCGCCAACTTCACCACGTTCCGGGACAATTGCGATGCGCGGGTCGTGGGAACGCTCTCCGCATCGTTCTAGAGCTTAATAACTTCCCCAAAAGCACTTCCCACCTAAAAGGGCGCCAATTTGGCGCCCTTTTTTTGCTGCCGGTGCAATGGCATATGCAGGCGCCATGGCCGACACACCGCCACACATAGAAGGCAGCCGGTTCGATGCGGCCGCAATCGCGCGCGCCCATGCGGTCTACACGCCCTCAGCTCTCGCCGTTTACGACATCGTGGTTCACGGGCTCTCCAACCGCTTCGCCTGGGGGTGTCCCACGTCTCGGCTGATCGGGCTCTATGAGGCCAATCTGTCGGCCAATCATCTCGAGGCCGGGGCGGGGACGGGCCTCTTCATCGATCGCGCGCGGCACGCCGCATTCGACCGGCTCGTTCTGCTCGACATCAATGAGCATTGCCTGGCCCGCGCCAGCCGGCGGCTCGCCCGGTTCCGGCCCGCTGTCCACCAAGCAAATCTGCTCGCCCCGATCGCGCCGAGTCTGCCGCCGTTCGATTCGGTTGGCCTGACCTATGTGCTGCACTGCCTGCCCGGCAGCATGCGTGAGAAGCTTGTGGCGCTCGACCACTTGAAGCCGCTGATGTCGGAGGGGTCGGTGTTGTTCGGCGCAACGATTCTCGGCCGCGGCGTGGCCGCGAACGGCGCCGCGCGGGCTCTGCTCGACCTCTATAACGCGAAGGGCGTGTTCAACAATCGCGCCGACGATATCGAGACTCTGTCCGAAGGTCTCCGGCAGCGTTTTGGAAGCGTGGAGATCGAGCGCGAAGGCTGCGTCGCCCTGTTTCGCGCCAACTGAGCCCCAGCTCGAGTCCCGCCTTGGGATGGTCATTAACCCGCCGCTTACCCTGCCCGGTTTCGCCCTGCTTCGTTGTTAACGCTCGGTAAGGGTAGGGCACTACCCTGGGGCCGTGGCGCTCGTCCGTGTTCTTCTTGCTGCGCGGCGAACGGACCGGGCCCGCCAATCGTGAGGGAATCTGTATGCGTACGCGATGGTTCCAGGCTGTGGTTATTGGCGCCGTGCTAGCGGCCGGCGCCACGGTCTCAAGCCCGGCGTTCAGCGCCGATCTCTACGGGCCCGCGCCCTATTACGACGCGACGCCTGTGCCGCCCCAAGACGTGTTCGAAGGCTGGTATCTCGGCGGCACGGTCGGCGGGTCCTGGGTGAGCTACGATCTCGCGCCGGTGTCGCCAGGCTCGGTCGATTCGAGCGGCGTGCTCGGCGGCGTCATCGGCGGCTACAGCTGGCAGCATGGCCCATTCGTGATCGGCGTCGAAGGCGACTTCATGGCCTCCGATATCAGCGGCGACGAAAACATCAACGGTGGCCTCAACAAGGTGAGCCCCGGCTTTGACACGATGGCGGATGTGCGCCTGCGCGCCGGCTACACCATCCTGCCGAACCTGCTTCTGTTCGGAACGTTCGGCGGTGCGTGGGCGGATGCGGACCTGCCGATCAGCGGCCCTGGCGGAGCGTTCCGCGAGAACACGTTCTTCGGCTGGAGCGCGGGCGGCGGCGCCGAGTATGCATTCGATCAGAATTGGAGCGCGCGGCTGGACTACCAGTTCACCGATTTCGGTTCGGAGACGCTGTCCTATCCGGGCGGGAAGGTGACCTACGATCCCGACGCCAACACGTTCCGCGGCTCCGTGATCTACCGCTTCTAAGGCACCGTCACGGTGATCCGCTGAAGGGGACACAGCTCCTTCTGAACGAAATTCGCGCCGCATGCTTGCGGTCGAATATCGTCGCTGAAGCAGATCCTCACGTCGAACAGGTTACCGCGCCGGCATTGTACGGCGATCATATCCGCCTTGAGCCCGTCATTGGCGGCGATGAACGCGCTCTTGACCTCGTCGGGGGACAGGAAGCGTTGGGTTTTCGGCGCGACGAACACGGTTGGGATGGTCACCTGCTCGTAGGCTTTGCGCACCATGGCGAAATAGGGGCTTGGCGCCATGCCGGTGCAGGTTCCGTGGGTCCTATATTCGTGAATGACGATTTCCTTGCTCGGCATGATGTCGCGCATCTCGCCGATCAAACGCGACGGTACCCAGGGCCATTTGCCCTTGTAGCAATCCTCCGGCCAGCCCTTTTCGTATTGCGGCCAGAAGCCGTGCAGCACGAAGTCGTCCGGATTGTCCGTAGCGCATTGAATGTCGTCGGTATCGTCTTTCTCAGCGAGGCAGTGCGTGGGCGCCCAGCTCAACACCAGCGCGTAGTAATCGACATTGCCGGGATCGGCGTGCCGAAACGCGTGGGGTCTCGCGTCGTCGTAGGCCAACGCGCATGTCGCGCAAAACAGCGCCGCGATAACCGGAAGAGCTCCGGCGCCTAACCTAGCTGGCGGCATCGTTCACTCCGAGTGCACCGAGAATGCGCGCCCAGCTGCGTGCGCCCTTCTCGAAGCTCGTGAGGTTGTACTTCTCGTTCGGCGAATGAATGCGGTCGTCGTCGAGCGCGAATCCGATGAGCAACGCGTCCATGCCGAGCTGAGTGCGGAACGATTCCACGATGGGAATGGAGGCGCCGCAGCCGGCGATCACGGGCGCTTTGCCCCATTCCGTGGCGAGCGCGCGGGCGGCGGCGCGAAACGCGGGTGCCTCGGTGTCGAAGCCGACCGCGGGCGATCCGCCTTCGCCGGTGTATGTCACGCTTGCATCCGCCGGGAGGCGTTCGGCGATGAAGCGATGGAGGCCGTCGAGAATCTTTTGCGGGTCCTGATCGGAGACGAGGCGGAAGGAGAGCTTGGCGCTTGCTTGCGACGGAATCACCGTCTTGGTGCCCGGTCCCGTGTAGCCGCCGAAGATGCCGTTCACCTCGACGGTCGGGCGCGACCATAGCTGCTCGAGCACGCTTCGGTCCTTTTCGCCGGCAGGCTCGCGCAGGCCCACGTCGCCGAGAAAGTTCGACGCGGCAAAGCCGAGCTCACGCCACGCCGTACGCTGCTCGGACGACGGCTCGCGGACGTCATCGTAGAAGCCAGGGATCGTGACGCGACCCTTCGCGTCGTGCAGAGCGGCGATGATCTCGGCGAGAACGCGGATCGGGTTTTGCGCGGGTCCACCATAGATGCCGGAATGGAGATCGCGCGACGGGCCGGTGACGGTGATCTCCGAGAAGGCGAGACCGCGCAAGAAGGCGGTAATGGCCGGGGTTTCCGGATCCCATTGACCCGTATCGCAAACGAGCGCGATGTCCGCCTTCACGTCGTCGCCGTGCGCGGCAAGAAACGGCGCAAGGCTCGGGCTGCCGGATTCCTCTTCGCCTTCGAGCAGGACGCTGACGTCGACGGGGAGGGCGCCGTGGGCGGTGTGCCACGCGCGGCACGCCTCGAAGAAGGTCATCACCTGGCCTTTGTCGTCGGAGGCGCCGCGCGCGACGATGACCTGACCGTGTTTTGGATCCTCGACGCGCTGCGCCTCGAAGGGGGGCGCGGCCCATGCCTCGAGCGGGTCGGGCGGCTGCACGTCATAGTGACCGTAGAACAGAACGTGGGGGCGCGATCGGGAATCGGTGCCGCGCCAATGAGCGACCACCATCGGCTTGCCGCCGGTCGGCTCGACGCGTGCAGTGAAGCCGATTTCGCGCAAGGCTTCGGCGCACCAGTCCGCAGCCTCGAGGCAGGGCTCGTGATAGGCGGGATCGGTCGAGATGCTGGGGATGGCGAGGAACTGGAACAGCCTCTCGAGGGCGGCCGCGCGTCCCTCCGCAAGACGATCAAGCACGCTTTCGAGCGCGCCTTCCGAGCTATGCGATGCCTCCACGGTCACAGCCTAATGTCTTGGGTCTCGCCCTTTACCGCCGCCAATAAAAAAATCCCGCTGACGATAGCAGGTCAAACGACGCCACTATCGCAGCGGGGGAAAATCTTCGATTGTGTGGATGATCTATTCGCCGAGCTGCACGTTGATTGCTTGGGGGCCTTTGCCCCGACGGTCTGGTTCGGTCTCGAACGAGACACGCGCTCCTTCGTCCAACGCCGGAAGACCCGAACGCTGCAACGCGGAGATGTGAAGAAACACATCCTTGCCGCCATCGTCCGGCGTGATAAAGCCGAACCCGCGCGAATGATTGAAGAATTTGACCGTCCCGGTCTGACGCATGGGAAGCTCCTTTCCCCCTCCAAATGGTCCGCGCAACACGCGCGGAAAATCAGGCAAGTCTAGGAAACGGGAAAGAAACCACGCCGCTTCCCAAGGAGCGTACGCGGCCAGTCTCCACCCGGGTTCGCAGTCTGCCCGCAAAGCGCCTCACTCTAGGGGCGCGAGGCTGTTTTGCGCAAGACCCATGTCCCCTCGTGCGCGCGCACGCGGGACCGAATCGTTCCGGGTATAGATGCGCCCTAATTGGGGTAGGGCGCGTGGTTCGGGACGCCGTTCAGCGTGTCCTGGGGCTGAAAGTCGTAATGCGGCCCGAAATCTCTCGGGGCTGGCGGCATTTTTGCCGGGCCCCAGATATCGCTCAGGGTCAACGAGGTGCCGCCAATCGCCGGGCCACGATGAGGGCCGTTGGGGCCGGTCTGGACGGTCCCGTCAGCCTGCTGCGCGACGGCACTTTCGAAGGCGACCAGCGCCAAGGACGCGGCCACACAGACTGCCGCGAGCGGAAGGGCTTTGCGAGCGGGGCGGGAAGACATTTTGGGTCGACTCCGTTGGGGTGGGGCTTTCTAAGCCCCTGCGAATCTTGAACTTTATTGGTTACTAATGTGTCACCACGTCCGCTTGTGGATTTGGCGCCTCAAGCCACCAATAACAAGACTATGGAGCCTTTCGGCGTCGCTGCCTAGCGCATCCGTGCAACGGTCGCCGACGATCTAGGGCTCGACGGCTTTTTGACTGGCCGGCTTGTCTTGCGCGGAAGTGGGGGAAACGCAAAACGCCGGGCTCTCGGCCCGGCGTCTCGCGGTCTTCGGGTCGGCACCCACGAGGGTGCAAAACCAAATTACCTCAGAGGCTTGTGCGTTAGGGGCGCAGCTTGGCGGTCCCTCCACAAGGCCTCGTGGTGACAGTCTACCTCTTGCCGAGGGCGCCGAGAGCGCCGCCGCCAACCGGGGTAATCCGCACTGTGGCGGTCCCGGACTGAAGCATGCCGATCTGGGCGGCTGCCGCTTTCGACACGTCGATAATGCGGCCGCCGACGAACGGGCCGCGGTCGTTGATTCGCACGACCACGGAACGGCCGTTGTTGAGATTCTCGACCAGAACCTTCGTGCCGAAGGGCAGCGAGCGGTGCGCCGCCGTCAGGGCGTTCGGGTTCATCCGCTCGCCGCTCGCGGTCTTGGATGAGAGGGCATACCAGGAGGCGTGACCGACCTGGTCCGCTACCGCGGCGTTGAGAGGCAACATTAGAGCGGCGCCCAGAAGCCCCACCGTAATCATCTTGGCTCGCACTTTGACCATGCGTTGTGCTCCTTACTTCCAGGTTTGTTTGGGAGGTTTTTTGGGAGGCCGGCGACGAATCAAGCCGGCCCGCACGCGTTGGTGCAGTGCGGTAAACTACGGAACAACTGGGCAAAAGATCGGCTGGCAAGCGGTCATCAAGAGGCCATTTAGAGGCGTCTTGTGCCCTTTTTATTAGGGGTTACAATAAGTTAACGATTTAAATGGCACCCTGCTTCACCGGGTCGCGGGGGGCCAAGGTGCGGGCGTTGCGCCTTCGCATCCGCAACATTGGCGGGCCTTTGCGCTGAATCAATCTCAGGCCACGCGCCCCGCGCTATCAAGGCCGACGGCTTGTGATCGCCGCCTCATCTCTGGGCGCCTTGTTTACCTGCCTAAACCTTTGCCGAATGAAGCCTTATCCTTGCCCTTTTGAAAACTTACTGTAAGACTTGAGTCTATAAAAGACGCCCAAAGGGAAACACCAAGGACGGTTCAGGACTATACCGCAATGCAACAGAAAAAGAGGGCTCCTGCCTATCAGGAGAGCCAGCAATTGGCGCCCGGTGAATCTCCCGGCGCGGAACCGATGACCGGGGCGCAGGCCTCCTACCTCAAATCGTTGGCTGACGAGGTGCAGGAGCCAAGTGCATATCAGCACGGGCTGAGCCGGCGCGAGGCTTCACGGCGCATCAATGCGCTGATGGAGAAGGTGAGGCTTGGGGCGCTGCCACCTCACACGGACTAGCAACGATTTCGTTGCTGTCGCGTTGAGGCTTGGTGATGTTTGGCGCCCGCGCAGGATGTATCTTGCGGCTCATGGCCGGCGTGGTCGCCGCTCATGTCGTTCTCGTTGCTGATGCCCAAGCGGCCATGTCTCTCACGCTGAAATCTTCCGCGTTCGAGCCGGGCGGAAAAATTCCCGCCGAATATACGTGCGAAGGCGAGGACATCTCGCCGCCGCTCACGATCGGCGGCGTCCCTGACGGGGCCAAGAGCTTGGCGCTCGTCCTGGACGATCCCGACGCGCCGGATCCGAGCGCGCCGAAGCGCGTCTGGGTGCATTGGGTCGTCTACAATCTTTCTCCCGGTACGGCCGCGCTACCCGAGGGCGCCAATAGCAGTCTGCCCGCCGGCGCCACCGACGGAATCAATGACTGGAAGCGGACCGGCTATGGCGGTCCTTGTCCGCCCGTCGGCCGGCACCGCTATTTCCATACGCTCTACGCGCTCGATACCAAGCTTCCCGCAAAACCGATGACCAAGGCTGAGCTCGAAGCGGCCATGAAAGGCCATGTCCTGGCGAAAGCCGAGTTGGTGGCCACCTACCAAAAAGGGGATCCATAAGCCGGCCGTGTGACGGCCTCTTGGCTTGACGGACGCGCCTCGACTGGGTTCAGTGGCGCGCATGGCTAGACACCCCCTGACCCGCGTCACTCTCATGACAGCGCGCGCTGGCCTCTGTGCGGCGGTGCTGTTCAGTTCGGCTGCCAGCGCGTTTGCCGCCTGTGGTTCAAGCGCTGCCGGTTTCAACCAATGGCTAGAAGGCTTTAAGCAGCAGGCGATCGCCCAGGGGATCTCCCCCCGCACCGTCCATGCGGCCCTCGACGGGGTCACTTACTACCCCACGGCCATCGCCCACGACCGCCGCCAGGGCGTCTTTGCCCAGGATTTCATTACGTTTTCCGGCCGGATGGTGTCGAACAATCGCATGGCAGTCGGCAAGTCGCTGCTCAACAAATACGGCTCGGTGTTCAAGCGCATCGAGCAGCAATATGGCGTGCCGGGCCCCGTGCTGGTCGCCTATTGGGGGCTCGAGACCGATTTCGGCAAGGTGATGGGCAATCTGCCGAGCATCCAATCGCTCGCCACCTTGAGCTACGACTGCCGCCGGCCTGAAGAGTTCCAGGAACAGCTGATGTACGCCCTGAAGGTCATCGACCGCGGCGACCTCTCGCCGGGGCAGATGCGCGGTCCGGCGCATGGCGAGGTCGGTCAGTTTCAGTTCCAACCGAAAACGTACTACGAGCACGCCGTGGACTTCGACGGGGACGGGCACCGGGATCTCGTTCACAGTGCGCCGGACTCCCTCGCTTCGGCCGCGAACTATATTGCGTCCAAAGGCTGGCAAGCGGGTCAGCCCTGGCTCGAAGAAGTCATCGTGCCCGACAATCTGCCCTGGGAGCAGGCCGACGTGACCATTCAGCGGCCGCGCCTGTTCTGGTCGCGCTACGGCGTGAAATACCGCAACGGCAAGCCGGTGCCCGCCGACAACGTGCCGACGTCGCTGCTGCTGCCCATGGGACGCAACGGTCCCGCATTCCTGGCCTATCCCAATTTCATCAACGTCTATCTCGACTGGAACAACTCGCTCGTCTACTCGACGACGGCGGCGTACTACGCCACGCGGCTCGCGGGCGCGCCGCCGCTCAACAAAGGCGACCCCGAGCCGTTCTCGGCGGCGGAGACGAAACAGGTTCAGGCGCTGCTTGCCCGGCAAGGTTTCGACGTGGGCAAGATCGACGGCGTGATCGGCGCCTCCACCCGTGATGCCATCCGCAAGATGCAGATCAAGTACGGGCTTCCCGCCGACGGCTATCCCAGCCACGCGCTGCTCGCGCGTCTCCAACGCGGCGGCTAGCGGCCAACCCTATAAGCCTCGCTCCGTCTGAGCGCCTAGCGCGCCGGTGCCGGCATGCTTTGCGCGCGCGACCATATGAGATTGTCGAGCGAGAACGCGCCGGGTCCGCGCGCCAAGATCAGGAGCAGTGCTGCGAACCAGAGGATGTGGTCCGGCCAACCTTCCGGATAGACGAAGATCTGGATGACGGCCGTCATGAAGATCAGGCCGAGGGCGGAAAGCCGCGAGGCGAGGCCGATGATGAGGCAGACCGAGAAGACGTGCTCCGCGATCGTCGTGACATAAGTGGCGACGTCCGGCGGCAGGAGAGGGACCATGTACTCCTCGCGGAACAAGAAAAACGCGGAGTCCTTGATATGGAGGAAGCCATCGACCTTGGTCTGGCCTGAGCGCCAGAACACGCTCGCTGCGGCGAGCCGTGCCACCAGCGCCACGAGACTGTAGGGGATGCGCTCGGCAAGCTCCCTCCCTGCTTCAAGCCATTTGATGGGCGTGGACATCTCGTTTCCTTCCAGATTGCCTCGCTTGGCGGCGCATTTCCGCGGGCGCCTGTAGAAAAGCCTGACTTGGCCCAAGCAGAACTGCCGATGGCCGACAGGAACCATAGCCGCACGCTATTGGACGCGGCGTTCAATTGCGGCTCATATCTCCTCACAAGGTCTTGAGTGGCCCCGCGCCCGCGCGGGCGGCATGGTCGCCATAGGCTCGGTCCCAGAACGGAAAAAGCGCTTCTGATGTTGCGCTTGTCCGGAGGCTCAAGGAAAGCCGGAGCATGGAACATCCGACCTTCGCCACCGTCGAGGAGGCCTTCCTCTACTGCCGCGACATGGATGCCTCCTTAGGCGAACGGCTGGAAACGTTTGCCGGGGTTTCGCGCGCCTTGCGGCCCGAGATGCAAGAGGCTGTCGACCGCATGGTGGAGCGGCTGAAGGCACACCAGGCGGGCGCTCTGGCTCCGGGGCCGGGCGATGTCATGCCGCCGTTTGCGCTCCCCGACGACACCGGACACACCGTTACGCTCGAGTCGCTGCTGGCCAACGGGCCGGTCGTCATCACCTTCCATCGCGGCCATTGGTGTCCCTATTGCCGCATCAACACGCGCGTGCTCGGGGGCTTGCATGAGAGGATCGTGGCGGAAGGCGCCTCCATCGTCGCGATCGTGCCGGAGCGGGTGAAGTTCGCCGCGGCTCTGAAAGCGGATGCCGGCTTACGCTATCCCGTTCTCTGCGACATGGACAACGGCTACGCGCTGTCCATCAGTCTTGCGATCTACGTGGGCGACGAGTTGCAGACCTTGATGGGCGCTTCTGGACGCGACCTGCCGCGCTACCAGGGCAATGACAGCTGGATCCTGCCGATCCCGGCGACCTTCGTGGTGGCGCGGGACGGCCGCGTCGTGGCGCGGTTTATCGACCCCGACTACCGCAAGCGCATGGCCGAGGAAGACCTCATGGCGGCGCTGCGGCAGGCCGAGGCGCAAGGATAGGCGTCGTGAACGTCCGGACGGCACGCGCAGTGGCTACCCAGAGTTCCCGGCAAATGGTATTGCAATCCATGCGGAATTTGCGCGGGGGCAGGTCCTGCCGGGGCCGGGCCAGGAGTTGGACATGACAGAACAATCGCTGTCAGAGAGGCTCGAGGAAGCCTATGTCCGGTCGCGTGACATGGATGCGCCCCTGGCCGACCGGCTCCAGGCGTTTGCCGACGCCGTGCGGGAGATGGGTGAGATCTTCCAAGAGTCCGTCGACACGATGGTCGCCCGGCTCAGGGAGCATGAGGTCGGCGAGGATTCGCCGAAACCCGGCGAGCCCATGCCGGACTTCGTGATGCCCGACGACAGCGGTCGGCTCGTTACCCTCGAAAACCTCATCAAGAACGGGCCGGTGGCCATCACCTTCCACCGGGGTCATTGGTGTCCTTACTGCCGCATCAACACCAAGGCGCTTGCCGAAGCGCAGGATCAGGTTCTGGCTGCCGGCGGCCAGATCGCCGCGATCATTCCCGACCGCCAGCGCTATACGGCAGACCTCAAGACGCAATCTGGCGCGGCGTTTCCCATCCTCACCGATTTCGAGAACGGCTACGCGCTGTCCCTGAACCTCGCATTCTGGGTGGGCGCCGAGATGCAGGAAATGATGACGCAAGCCGGCTGGGACGTGGCCCCGTCGCAAGGGAGCGACACGTGGCTATTGCCCATCCCCGCAACCTTCGTCGTTGGTTCCGATGGTCTGGTCAAGGCGCGGTTCGTCGATCCCGATTACCGCAAGCGCATGACGATTGAGGATCTACTGGCCGCCATCAAGAGTGCGGGCTAGGCGGCGAGCCGCTCCCAGTCGTACGCGCGCAACATCTTCATCAAAGCCGAGGCCACGGGCGTGCGCTGACGGCCCGCGACGCCATAGAGGTAGATCGTGCGGTCGATCTCGATTCCGTTCACGGCCGTGCGGACCAAGGTCGGCGGGCTCTGCGTGCTGGGCGGGACGAAAGCGACGCCGAAGCCCGCCTCGAGCAGCGAAACGAGGTCCGCCTCGGCACTCACCTCGTGAAACCGCGTGACGTCGAAGTCGCGGGCGCGCAAGAGCTCGAGCAAGGATTGGGTCGTCTCGCAATAGGTGCGGACCATCATGCGCTCCTGGCGGAGATCGTCGAGCTCGATTGGTGCGACTTTGGCGAGAGAATGCGTGGCGGCAACGGCGAGCTGGAAGCATTCGGTAAGCAACGGCCAGCTGTCGAGCCGATCCCAGTCGTCGCCGACCGGGCCCGCAAGGCCGAGCTCGGCCTCGCCCTTCTTGAGATACTCCAGCACCTCGCTGCCGTTGCCCCGCAACAGCTTCAGGTCGAGCCCGGTGAACAGCTTGCCGAGCTCCACCACGTGGGGTGTGACGAGGGCGGGGTCGATGGAGCTCGAGATCGCGAGCCGGAGCGAGCCGACCTCGCCCTTCTTGATGGCTTGGGCGAGGGCGCGGGCGCTGAGCGCGCTGTCATAGCATTGTCTTAGAAGAGGCAACATGCGGTTGCCGAGCTCGGTCAGCTGGGCATGCGGACGCTCGCGCCGGAACAGATCGCCACCGAGCTCGCCTTCGAGCTGGCGGATGGCGCGGGTCAGCGATGGCTGGGCGACGTTGCACTCCTCGGCGGCGCGCGTGAAGTTGAGCGTGCGCGCCACGGCAAGGAAATATCGGATTTGATGCATTTCCATTCGGGCTGCTCCGCCACTCAGAACATAGGTGTCGCAAACGGAGATAGGGTGGAAGCCCGCGTGCCCCGGCGCTTGCCGCCACAATGCTCCACCCTAAAGGCCGCCATCGTCGCGAAACGCTCGGTTCTATTGTGTCCGGCCACAGTTGTACGCTCGAAGAGTGGGACGCGTCGAGAACCTTGCGTAGGCTCCCCAACAATTGAGCGGACGTGATCGGGTGGTCGCGGTAGACTTGGCCGGTTGCCTGACGCTGGGAATGGGAAGGTGCCCATAGCGCGCCCCTATGGACTCCTTAGCTAACGGGCATTTTCCCTTAAATGTCAGGCGCGGCATCATCTTCTCAACAACGCTTGGGTGCTATCGACATTCATACCCAGCAGCCGGAAGGAAGCCGTCCATGAACCTTACCATGACGAAGAGCGCCACCATCGCGACAAAGCCGCTCAAGGGAAAGGTCTCCCTGGTCACGGGTTCGACCAGCGGCATCGGACTCGGCATTGCCCGCGCGCTTGCAGACGCAGGCTCAGGGGTCGTCCTAAACGGTTTCGGCAAGCCGGGAGAGATCGAGGCGGAAAAAGCCGCTATCGAGTCCGAGTTCGGCGTCCCCGTGGCCTATTCCGGGGCGGACATGTCCGACCCGAAGTCGATCGCGGAGATGTTCGAGACGGTGGGCGGCAAGTTCGGCACCGTCGACATCCTGGTCAACAATGCCGGCATCCAATACGTGGCGCCTTTGCAGGAGTTTCCGGTCGCCAAGTGGGACGCCATCATCGCCATCAATCTCAGCTCGGCCTTCCACACCACGCGGCTCGCCGTGCCGGGCATGATCGACAAAGGCTGGGGCCGCATCATCAACGTCGCCTCGGCGCATGGCCTCGTGGGCTCGCCGTTCAAGTCCGCCTACGTGGCGGCCAAGCACGGTATGCTCGGCCTGACCAAGGTGACGGCGCTCGAGGTGGCCGAGCAGGGCATCACCTGCAACGCGATCTGCCCGGGCTATGTGTACACCCCGCTCGTCGAGGCTCAGATCGCAGACCAAGCCAAGGTCCACGGCATCCCGCGCGAGGAGGTGATCCGCAACGTGCTGCTGGCACAGCAGCCCAACAAGCGCTTCGCCACCACCGACGAGCTCGGCGGCATCGCCGTTTTCCTCGCCTCCGACGCTGCCGCCTCCATCACCGGCACCACCATAACCGCCGACGGCGGCTGGACCGCGCATTAGGAGGCGACCATGGCACCGGCAAAACGTTTGTCGCCCCTCGACGCGGTCAACGAGATCCGCAACGACAATAACGGGCAAGTGGTGCTCGTGCTGCAAGGCGGTGGGGCGCTTGGCGCCTATCAAGTCGGCGTCTACCAGGCGCTGCACGAGGCGGGCATCGAGCCCGATTGGATCGTCGGCACCTCGATCGGCGCGATCAACGCGAGCATCATCGCGGGCAACGAGCCCGAGGATCGGCTGCCGCGGCTCAGAGATTTCTGGAAGCGCGTCGAGGCCGCTGATTTCTGGGGCGCGTTTCCCGCCTGGGGCGGCGCCGCCGATGCGCTGGCGTCGTGGATGACACTTACGAACGGCATCTCCGGATTCTTCGAGCCGCAAACCCGCGCCTTTCTCGGCGCGCATGTGCAGCTCGGGGCGGACAATGCCGGCTACTACTCGACCGCGCCGCTGCGTGCCACGCTCCAAGAGCTCGTCAACTTCAACCTGCTCGGCAAGGCCAAGGTGCGGCTCACGGTGGGTGCTGCCCATGTGCGGACCAGCGTGATGCACTATTTCGATTGCAGCGAGATGCAGCTGACCGTGGACCACATCATGGCGTCCGGCGCGTTGCCGCCGGCGTTTCCGGCGGTGCGCATCGACGGCGAGCTCTATTGGGACGGCGGCATCCTCTCCAACACGCCGGCCGAGCGCATCTTCGAGGACCGGCCGCGCCACAACAGCCTGATCTTTGCCGTGCATCTGTGGAACCCGACGGGGCCCGAGCCCACGACGATCTGGGAGACGCTGCACCGGCACAAGGACATTCAGTATTCGAGCCGGATCGCCAATCACATTGTGCGCCAGCGCGAGGCGCACCGCTTGCGCCACGTCATCACCGAGCTCCTCAAATATGTGCCGGAAGAGTCGCGCAAGGATCCCATGGTGCGGGAGCTCGCAGGCTTTGGCTGCCGTACGCACATGCACGTGGTCAGGCTGCTGGCGCCGCGCCTCGACAACGAAAGTCACGCCAAGGACATCGACTTCTCGCCCGCGGGTATCCGGGGACGGTGGGAGGCGGGCTACGCCGACACAGTCAAGGCGCTCGAGGCGCAAGCGTGGCTCGAGCCGTTCGATCCGCTCGAAGGCGTGGTCCTGCACGAGCCGGAGCCCGGTGCCGAGCCGGCCACCGCGTTCGAGCCGGGCGAGGCGCCGGAGACAGCCGGCAAGAATGTGCGGAAGCTCGCGGCGGAATAGGGGAGGCGAAGGTGGAGACCTGCACCAGCGTGTCGGCAATTCAGCTTCTCGCCGCGGCTTTCGGCTTCTTGCTCGCGGTGCTATGGCTCGACATCGTCTGGGTGCACTCGGTTTCCGACCAGGATGACATTGCTGCCGTGCTGCGTAGGCGGGGCTGGCTCAATGCGTTCGTCGCCTTTGGCGCGTTCGGCGCCGCGGTTCTGCTTCTCGTCTGGGTCAATTCATGCACCCACGGTGCGTTCTGATCCCAGAGCCAGTCCTAGGCGAGAGCCGTGACGAGGGCCAGCGCCACGACCAAAGCCGTCAAAGTGGGGATCCACCAGCTTGAGGCTGGAAGCTTCAACCTGTCCCCCTGCGAAGGTTTGGGTTCAAAAGGCATGATCATCCTCGCGCGGTAGCTTTTGAGGCGCGACAGACGTCCGGTCGTCCGCATCCATTCCGATTTTGAGTCAATCCCTGGACGCCTGCCTCAAAAACGCTCCCGAGGGGCCACGGTTCCGCCGGAGACCTTTATCGACGTTAAGAAAAAGGCCCGGCCAAAGGCCGGGCTTCTTCTACGCAATACTCTCGTCCTCCCAGACGATACGGCGGATCTCACGCCCTCTCGGGCGCTCGAGTCGATGGCCGCGACCGCTCTGTGGAAGGCTTATTTGTAGGGTACGGCCGCCGGCGGAAGCTCGGTGACGTAGGTCGCCTGGTTGTGATGGAAGCAACCGCCCAAGGCGAAGGTCGCGGCGATGACCGCAAGAGCAATGATGATGCGCATGACTGATTCCCTCTACGCTACTAGGTACTCCACTCGGGTACGTGCCCATTTCACCCTGATCCGCTTAGAAAAAGGTTAATGCCGGGGCCATTTTAGGACGGCTTGGCCGCCCGGACGCGCAAGAAGAAGCCCGGCGAGGGCCGGGCTTCTCCTGCGATAAGACCCACCTGGCTGAAGGGTAGGCGCGACGGAACCACGCGGCGGTCCGCAGTCCTTGCGTTCGCCGGGTCGGACCGGACCGCCGGGGCCGAGGGAGACGATGCAGATGAAGGAGACGATCCCTCCGCCCAGACCAAAGGCTAAGGCCGCACCGCCACGGCGGGCTTTGCGATAAATCAACGAAGCCCTTGCGCTCGCGCCGAATCGGCTGCGAAAGGTCAAACTTCCGGGGCAAGCGGCGTCTTGAGCGAAA
Source organism: uncultured Methyloceanibacter sp. (assembly GCA_964530895.1). Taxonomy (GTDB): domain Bacteria; phylum Pseudomonadota; class Alphaproteobacteria; order Rhizobiales; family Methyloligellaceae; genus Methyloceanibacter. The sequence goes on from CAZHCN010000014.1 coordinate 23,173, forward strand.
AGGCCAGCAGGGCCGCAACAATCAGCGAGATGCCGATGCCGACGACGCAAGCCGTCCAGCCGAACATGTCGAAGATCACGCCGAGCACCGCGCTGCCGATCAGCCCTCCGAAGAAATAGCTCGCCAGATAGAGGCCGCTTGCCGACCCGCGGTCGGACGTCGCCGCGCGGCCGACAAAGCCCGTGGCGCAGGCCTGCGCGAAGAACGTCCCGACGCCGACAAGCACCATGCCGATAAGCACCGCGCCGAGATTGGGCACGATCAAGAGGGGCAAGCCAACGCCGGCGACGAGGAGAGAGGCCCAGAAGGTGGGTCTCGTGCCGAAGCGCCTCACGGAGCGTCCGGCCAGAGACGTCGTGGCGATGGACGGGAGGAAAACAAAGTAGACGAAGCCGAGGGTCATGGCCCCGACCCCGATGGGCGGCTGCACGAGAACGAAGTTCACATACGTAAAGGTGCCGATGAAGGCGAAGAGGATGCAGAAGCCGATGGCGAAGCTCGCGCGCAAGGCGGGGTTCTTCATATGCATGGCCCAAGCCGCGAGCGGCGAGCGGCCGGTGTCTCCGGTGCACTCCATGCACGGCGTCTTCTCGATGGTGAAGTAGACGAGCACTGCGCCGAGCAGGTTGAGGCCGGCGAAGAAATAGAAGTTCGCGGCGAGGCCGAAATGGTCGGCGACGCCTGCCGAGATGATCCGCCCGATGAGATTGCTCGCCACGTTGCCGGTGATGTAGGCGGCAAATGCCGTCGCGGAGTCGGCGGCGCTGTAATGCTCGCCTAGATAAGCGAGCGTGAGGGTGAAGGCCGCGGCCATGCACAAGCCCTGCGCCACCCGCAGGATCGTGAACGTGGTGAGGTCGGGTGCGTGGGCGAGGAGCGTCGTCGGCACCGCGAGCACCACCAGGCTGACGAGGATCCCGATGCGCCGGTCGATCTTCCGACTGAAATAGCCGACCGCGAGACCCGCAATCGCCATGCCGATCGTGCTGGCGTTGACGGCAATGCCCATGGCGGCGGGTGTGACGCCGTAGTGGCGGGTGAGGGAGGGGAGGATCGCCTGGGTGGCGAACAGGTCGACGACGGTGAGGAAGGCCGTGGTGGCGATGATGATAAAGCGCAAGAGTGCTGCGGCGGAGCTCTGCATTTCGCCGCGCAAGGCCTCAACGGCGTGCGGCTGTTCGATCATGGCCCGAGGCTCCTCGGCAAGGAGAGGGGATGTGACGCCTCCGGGGGGCAGAGGGCGTCACATCCAGGGGGGAGAGCATCACATATTCTTGTCGTTGGGGTCTTTCAGCAGGTCGGCGGAAAGCAAGACGACAGTGGTGTCACCGGTATTTTTCCACCAATGAGACACGTCTTTCGTCTCGGCGACCACGTCGCCGGACTTGTGGACGATCGGCACCGCGCAGTTGCTGGCATATTCCTCGATCGTGCCTTCGATGATGTAGATGATGGCCGGGCGCTCGCCATGGCTATGCCACGGCACGGTCGCGCCGGGCTCGATGGTAAGCTTGCGCATGCGGAACTTGCGGTCCTTGATGCCTTGCTCCTTGTCGACGTCGATCATGGCGATGACCGTGTCGGTGACGCCGTCGTGGCCGACATCCACCGCTTCGCGGGCATTGGCGTGCTTCTGGTCGGCCGGGCATTCGCCGGCCGAGGCGCCTGTGGCGATCATGCTTGCGCCAAGCACGGCGCCCGACAGCACGCCGGCTATCAAAAGACTGCGGTGGAAGCCGCTTCTCTCGCTCGTATGAAACATGTCTGGTTGCTCCCTTTGGCTAGGTTGCGCCGGCCGGGGGAGGGCGGGCGCCCGATGACCAAACAATCGCTCTAAACCGCCTCGCGCGGAAATGCCGGCTGGCTTCCGAGTCCATAGCAAGCCGCTATTCCATGCCGCCAGGTGCACCGCATCCATAGCGATAAGGTATTGGGCAAACAGGGGTATCGGTCCCTACCTTTGCGGTGTCCCGGACGGACACGCATGGCCCATCCATCTCGGGGCGTCCTTAACAGCCATAGGCCAGCACCACCCAAAGGAGACTCAAAATGAAGAAGCTTTTGATCGCCGTGACCCTGGTTGTCGCTTTCGCCGCGCCTGCCCTGGCCGGTGGGTTCACCAACCCCTTCGTGACGACCTGCGGCAACTGCAAGTAGGTCGTGACAGTGGTCTTTAGCGACCGCCCCCCACGTCCCCAAGGGCGCCCCTCCTCATCCCCTCCCGGAGCGGGCGCCCAAATTTTAATCGAGTGCAGCCTGCGGTCGGCACGTCACGGTAACCTGTGCGTACCACCATCATAGCGAGAAGGTATTGGGAAGCGGCGGCGTCGGCTTCTAGCTTCCGACTGTCTCGGACCGGACGACGGCCCTTCGTTCCGAGCAACCATCAACCCCCTCGGGCCGAAGACCTGGAGACCTACCATGCGCAAATTCCTGCTTGCTGCCGTTCTGCTTGCCGCCTCATCGAGCGTGGTGCTGGCGGCCGCTTTCAGCAATCCCTTCTATGTGGCCATCGATCGCTATACCGGCCGTTGCGTCATGATGCAGTTCATGAGCGCCGCGGGTCCGGATACGCACCGTTACCGGGTGATGGGTGCCTATGGTTCGATGCGGAAGGCTCACAGAGCCATGACGAGCATGGTCGGCTGCCAATAGCCGTAACCCATGATACTGCTCGCGTGTGACGCGGGCGGTCTTGCTGAATTCAGGGGTGTTCGCTTCTCCGTGAAGCGGGCACCCCTCTTATTTTACGGAATCGCCTTTCCTGCCGACGACGACGTTCCAACCTTTCCTGCCGTCGCAATCGCGAGTCTCGCGCCAGAATACGAGCTTGGACTTGGGCGGGTGGCCTTCGAGACGCCAGCGTCCCTCGCTGCGGCAGATGTTCGGTGTGGGCCGCGAGTCGGGGTCGCTGTCGACCGCGATCTCGCCGATCTCGCTGCTCTCCGGATACCAGCGGACATTCGACAGCACATCCTCGAAACCCTCGCGGCGCTTTCCCGGTCCCGGGAAGCGCAGAAGCCGCGCGCCGCCGCCTTGCGCGTTGTCGGCGAAGACCAGGGTCTGGTTGAAGTTCTCGTTGTTGCCGGGACATTGAAGGGCGAAGACGAAGCCGCCCGCGAAAGGCTGTCGTGTGGCGAAGGGTTCATCTTCGGCGCCACACTCCACCAGGGCCAATACATCCGCAGGCACCGGCGTATCCGTATCGAAGAGGAACGTGCCGTCTTCGAGCTCGGTTGCCGCTGCGGCAAAAGAGATGAGGCCGGTCGCAAGGAAAATCGTGGCGCGGTGCACCGGCTCCAACACCTATCTTGATCGTGCGTGGCCGGGCATGTCTAGGTCGTCGACATCAGCCGACGGTCGCCGGCAAGGCCGAGGCTTCGGGTCAACGCTTCGACGCCTGTCAGGTCGTAGTATTCGGCCATTCGCACTGGCCAGCCAGCCTCGAAGACCCAGAGATTGGCCTTCGTCGTCTTGAGCAGCACGCCGGTCTTGCGGTGCCGGTACTCGAAAGAGATTTCGACTGCGGCGCGATCCTTGCTGACGAGGAATGTGGAGAGGTCGTAGCGCAGAAACTCGCATTGCGGCACGTAACGGCGCCAGCGTTCCATGACGCGTCTCTTTCCGTCCAGCTCGCCGCCTTCCGTATAGATGGCGTGCGGGATAAACATCGTGTGACCGAAATCGTCGGGCAGATAGGTCGCCAGCCAGTCCAGGTCCTGGGCCCGCCACGCGTCGTAGTAATCTTTCAGCAGCGATGCTGTCGCTTCGGGCATCATCGCCCCCTAATTTTCAACCCGCCGCAACCATAGCACGAATACCCCCCTTGTGGTGAGCTTACCCCCGGGGCTCCTGCATGCCAGGGAAGATCGAGAGATATTTGTTGAAGGCCTCGATGAGTTCGACGTCGTGGTACTCGGAGAGCCTGACCGGCCAGCCGTCCTCGAATGTCCATATATTGACGATGGTCGTGTCGAGCGAGGCGCCGGTCTCGCGGTGCCGGAATCGGGCAGGGATCTCCACGGCGCCTCGGTTGTCGTGGACGATCAGGCCGCTCGTATCGAACTCCAGGAACTCGAAATCGTCGGCGATGACTCCGAGCCGCGCGACCGTAGCCGCCTTGCCGCGGCACTCGCCGCCCCAGGGGTGAGCGCCCTGGGGAATGTAGATCGTGTGGCAGAAGTCGTCGGGCAGATAGCTGGCGAGCCACTCAAGGTCCTGGGCTCGCCAGGCATCGTAAATCTCGCCAATGATGGCCTGAGCACTCTGCATCAGCCGTCCTCTGATGCGATAAAGCAGTATATTATCGTGGTTGTACGATGCAAGAGCTGTCTATCTGTGCGCGAGGGGCGTAATAAACTGCTGGTCTGCGTTCGCAGGAGCGAAATATTCACGATGAACTATGATCTTCGTCCCATGTTGGCGACTTTGACCGACAAGCCGTTCGACGATCCCGGCTGGATCTTCGAGACGAAGTGGGACG
>CAZHCN010000015.1:0-26992 GCA_964530895.1 uncultured Methyloceanibacter sp.
CTCCAGCGTGCGGCTCTCCAGGTGATAGAAATAGACTTCCGTCTCGCCGCTCATGGTTGGCGTCCCGTCGCGTAGGGGTTCTTCCCCTTGCGCAAATTCAGCCTGATCGGCACGCCCGGCAGATCGAACGCCTCGCGCAGTCCGTTCACGAGATAGCGCACATAGGAGTCCGGTAGCGCCTTCGGCTGCGAGCAGAATACGACGAAGGTCGGCGGCCGCGCATTGGCCTGTGTCATGTAGCGGAGCCTGATGCGCCGGCCGGCGACGGCGGGCGGCGGATGCGCATCCACCGCGGTGCCGAGCCATTGGTTGAGCGCGTGCGTCGGCAACCGCTTGTTCCACAGCGCATCGGCCGCGAGCACCGCGTCCATGAGCTTGGCAAGCCCTTTGCCGCTCAAGGCCGAGAGGGTCACCAGCGCCACGCCTTTGACTTGCGGCAGAAGCCGTTGGCACATCTCGCGCAACTCCGCCAAGCGCTTCTCGCGCTCGCGCACGACGTCCCATTTGTTAATGGCGATGACGAGCGCCCGGCCCTCTTGCGCGATCAACGCGGCGATCTGGAGGTCCTGCTTCTCGAAAGGCTGCTCCGCGTCGAGCACCAGGACGACCACCTCGGCAAAGCGGATGGCCCTCAGCGTGTCGCCGACGGACAGCTCCTCGGCCTTGCCTTCGACCCGCGCCTTGCGCCGTAGGCCCGCCGTGTCGAACAAGCGCAAGGGTCGGCAGGCCCATTCAATCTCCGAGGCAATCGCGTCGCGCGTGATGCCCGCCTCCGGTCCGGTGATCATGCGCTCCTCGCCGAGGAGCGCATTGACCAACGTGGACTTCCCCACATTGGGGCGCCCGACGATGGCGATGCGCAAGGGATGCATCCCCTCGCCTTCTGCTTCGATCCCGGCCTCGCCGCCTTTCGTCTCGCAAGCCTGCGCGATGGCGTCCGTGACATCGCCGATGCCGAGCCCGTGCTCGGCGGAGATCGGCAGCGGCTCGCCAAGCCCGAGCGCGAAGGATTCGTAGAGACCGGCTTCCGCCGCCCGGCCCTCCGATTTATTGGCGGCGAGGATCACCGGCTTGCCGGAGGCGCGCACAAGCTGGGCGAAGATCTCGTCGGCCGCGATCACCCCGGCGCGGGCATCGATGAGAAACAACACGAGATCCGCCTGGCCGATCGCAGCCTCGGTCTGCTGGCGCATACGAGCGGTCAGCCCCGTATCACCGGGTTCGAGCCCCGCGGTATCGACGAGCGTTATCGTGCAGGGCCCGATGTCCGCCTCCGCCTCCCGCCGGTCCCGCGTCAGGCCCGGTTGATCGTCGACCAAGGCGAGCCGCTTGCCGGCGAGCCGGTTGAACAGGGTGGACTTGCCGACATTGGGCCGTCCGACGATGGCGACAGTGAAGGACATGAAATCCGTACGGGAAGGAACTCTGGGCGGGGCGTCCGAGCCACCGCCCAAGCGCGGTCAGTTGAGAGCGATCAGCTCGGCATCGTCGGACAGGATATACATCCGGCCGCCGGCCACAACGGGGGTCACGAACACCTCCGTCCCGAGATCGACCTGCGGCCCGAGCTGGCCGGTCCGCGCCTCGGCGCCCACCAGAAGCCCGTCGCCGGAAACGACCCAGACGTAACCGCCCGCCACCACCGGCCCGCTCCACCGGGCGCTATGCGGCAGATCGGTCACCCAGCGCACTTGACCGTCATTGCGGCCGAGCGCCATGAGCCGCCCGGCCACGTCGACAACGAACACGGCATCGCCCGCGACCCACGGCATTTGCGTGCTGGTGAGATTGCGCGTCCACACCCGGGCGCCCGTCGATGCCGAGGTCGCGATCATCCTGCCGCCGTGGCTGACGGCGAACACGACACCGCGGTCGATCACCGGCCGCGACGGGTCTCCGAGAATGCCGGAGGCCGTGGTCTCCGACGTCCGGGTCAGCGAGTCGTTCCATTCTCTCTTACCGCTGCCGGTCTGGAAGGCAACGATGTCCCCGGCTGGGAACGGCGCCACCACGGTCCCGCCTGCCACCGCCGGGCTTGCATTGCTGAGCAGTGTCGCGACCTGCGGCAGGCCACGCTCCTTCCACACCTCATCCCCGTCGGAAGCGTTCAGCGCATGCAGCGTGTTCTCCGTGGAGACGAAATATACCTTGCCGCCGGTAGCGGTGGGCGAATTGCGGATCGGCTCGCCGATGGACTTCGTCCACTCGATGGCGCCGTTGCTCGGATTGAGCGCCACGACAGTGCCATAGCCCGTCGTAGCGAAAAGCTTGCCGCCGTCGAGCGCAAGCCCGCCACCGAAACCCTCCCGGCCGCTCTCGTTCTTGGGCGTCACGCTCGTCGTCCACATTTTGGAACCGCCCGACGCGGAGAACGCCGAAACGTCTCCCCCGGCATCGAGCGTGAACACTTTGCCGTCGGCGACGAGCGGCACCGCGCTCAGCCGGCCGCTCGACGAAGAGCCCGTGCCCGCATCGGCGCTCCACACTTTGTGCAGCGATGCGCCGAGCGCAAGGTGACCGAGATTGTTGGAGGGGTCGCCGCCGGGCTGCGACCACGACCCGTTGACCTTCGCTGGAGGCAACGAGACCGGTCTTACCGCGACCTGGCTGGCGGTGAGCTCGCCGGGATCTGTGATGACGGCGATGCGCTCGCCGGGCAGCCTCGCCTCTTCCTTGTGGAATGGATTCTTTAGGCCGCCGCCGCATCCGGCAAAGGTCGCGGCCACCACCGCGGCGAGCCCCGCGCCGAGAAGGCGACTGCCGATGTCTCGTCCTCTACCCCGGCCCAATTTCGAGCCACCCTTCGCGTTCAAAACGCTAATTTGTCTTAGCGTCGCTCACCGCCGGCGGGTTTCCCACGATCAGCGCGAGCATCATGTTGGCGCGATCCCGCAAGTTCGGCGGCGTTCCCTGGTCGCCCAAGAGCTCGGTGAACTGCTCCTCGGCCACGCGCATATTGTTGTGCTGATAGGCGGAAAGGCCGAGCAGTTCTCGGGCCGAGAACCGCCAGGGGTTGTCGGCGCCGGTGAACCCCTTCAGCCGGCGCTCCATGTCGGCGTAATCGGCCGTGTCCAGGCGGAGCGTCGCGGCCTGAATCGCCGCGAGCCCTTGGAGGATCGAATCGACCTTTGAATCGGTTGAGAGGGCGTCGTAATCCGCGACGGCCTTGTCGGTCTCGCCGGCATCCGCCTCGCTGGCGGCGATCTGGAAGCGCGACAGCACTTGATACCCCTCCGGCCCGCTCTTCGCGAGCGCGTCGAACATCTCACGCGCCTTCTTGGTGTCGGACGCAGGCGGGGTCTCGAGGGTCAGGGCCTCGGTGAACTCCGCGCCGGCCGCTTGCGCCTGGCGGTTCTGCCAATAGGTCCAACCCTTATAGGCCGCGACAGCAGCAATCAGGCACGCCGCCGCAACGAGGACGGCAATGCCGTATCTGTCCCACAGCTTTTTGTACTGATCGTGGCGGACGGCCTCGTCCACCTCGCGAAAAAAACTATTGTCGCTCATTGGGCTGCGGGCTCTCATGTCCGGACGGAAAAGACGGATGGGCAGGAGCCTCGACCGTGAGCCCCTTCCTCCCCCGCCGTATAGTGAAGGCCACCTGCTCGCGCAAGGCTGAAGCCTGCTGCCCTCTGACAAGCGTGGTAAACACGTTAGCCCTCTGGGGCTAACTGCCTGTCATTTTGGTCTTTTTCGTGGCCTCGTCGTCGTCCTCGCACATCGGATAGGTGTAGGCGTCCGATGGGAAGACGCGGGCGCGGACCTCGGTGGAATAGGCCTTGACGGCGCCTTCGATGGCATCGCCGAGCTGAGCATATTCCTTCACGAATTTGGGCACGCGCGGGGAAAGTCCGAGCATATCCTCAAGCACGAGGATCTGTCCGTCGCACTCCGCCGAAGCTCCGATGCCAATGGTCGGAATGTGGATCTGCTTGGTGATGCGCGCCGCGAGAAGCTCTGCCAGCGCCTCGAGCACGACGGCGAATGCACCAGCCTCGGCGACGGCCTTGGCGTCCGCCTCGAAGGCCGCCCATTCGGAGCGGAACCGGCCTCGCGGCTGGAAGCTGCCGATCGTGTTCACCGCCTGGGGCGTGAGCCCGATATGGCTCATCACCGGAATGCCGCGGCTGGTGAGATAGCGGATCGTATCGGCCATATGCACGCCGCCTTCGAGCTTGATGGCGCCGCAGCCGGTTTCCTTCAGCACGCGCGCGGCGTTGCGGAAGGCGATCTCGGGGCTCTCCTCGTAGGAACCGAAAGGCATATCGACCACGACGAGCGCCCGGCGCGAGCCGCGCACCACGGCTTGCGCATGCATGATCATGAGGTCGAGGGGCACCGGCACCGTCGTCTCGTAGCCATGCATCACCATGCCGAGGGAATCGCCCACGAGCAGCATGTCGACGTAAGGATCGATGATCTGCGCCGTATGCGCGTGGTAGGCGGTCAACGCAACGATGGGGGTCCCGCCCTTGCGCTTGGCAATTTCCGGTGCGGTGACGCGTTTTACGTCAAAAGTTTGAGACACGGCTCGAGCCTCCGCGACGACCAGATGAGTTTCTTATGACAGAATATAGGAACTTTGTGCAGTGCAAAAAACCCGCTGCGGGCCAAGCTAGTGCGGCAGGACCGCCCGCCCGATGAGGAGGGGGTGAAGCCATACGAGGAACACCACGTAGAACAGCACCCCGAAAACCACGGCAATGAGGTCATTGCGAGCCCCTCCTTGGGCTGCCGTGCCGATCAGCTCCGTCGGCTTTCGGCCTTTGAGGGTGATCCGGTCATAGACCGCGTAGGCCAGGAACGACCCGAACAGGAGGATCGAGGCGAGATCGCCGTTGGCGATCAGATGAGCCAGCGCCCATGTCTTGATGGCGACGAGGAACGGATGCTTCAGCCGCGCCTTGATCCGCCCCGGAACATAGGCCGCCACCAGGAAGATGAAGGCCGGCAGCATGAGCACGATCGCCACCCAGCGGGTCCACGGCGGCGGGTACCAGACCTGGATGACCGGCGCCTTCGCGAAGCCCCACACCAGCAGCACGAACCCGGCGGTCGACAGCATCCCGAACAGAATCCGGTAGCCGGTCTCGCCGAGGCGCGCGATCAACGTCTCACGAAAATGCGGAAATGTCGGCAGGACGTGGATGCCGAGAAAGACGATGATGCCAATGATGAGCAGCGTCATGGCTTAAGCCTCGGCACCCTCCCCGCCTCTAAGTGGTGACCGGTGGCCCGAACCGGTTGGGCCCGTCCGTACCCTTGAGGAAGCCGAGCTCGACGAGGAACCAGATGGCGCCAACGATCGGCACCAGGAGGATCAGCATCCACCAGCCGGACTTGTCGCGGTCATGCCAGCGCTTGATGTCCACCAGGATCGACGGAATGATCGTGATCAGCGCCCAGATGCCGCTCAGCAGTCCGGCGCCGCTGTCATGGTCGAACGTGCCGATGGCATGGTCGATGACACTCAAGATCACGCTGACGACGAAGACCGGAAGCACGAGGTAAAGCCACCATTCCTTCCGGTTCACCCGGCCTTGGGCCGAGAGATAGAATTGCTTGTAATCCATTTTGCCACCCTCCCCTTATCCCTTGGCGGAGCAAAGCTTAAGGCGGGCACGCGGTCAACTGGCAGCGATCGGGAATACACCGCTACCGCGCGCAAGGCAGAATTGCGTAATCCTGGGCCGCCGTCCAATTGAGGGCCTTGCCATCCCATTCGAACCATTGCTCCGGGCGCGGCGCCCTCCAATAGGACGGGGACCACCGGCGCGCGGACAATTGTCCGCGCCTTATCGCCTCGGCCGGCGCGATCACCCAGGCCGGCGCGTCAGGCCGCGTACAGAGCTCCTTCAACGCGGCATCGCTCAGATGGGCAAGATGCGGCTCCTCCCCGCTTGTCCAGCCCCTGGCGCTGAAGGGAGTCCGCAAGCGCTGGTCGACGAGGCCGAGATCGGCAAGGGCGCGGGCCCGTTCGTCCCAAACGGCGGCGAGCAGCCGCGAGAACACGTTGCTCGCCCCTTGCAGGCGGCTAACCCAATTCGGCCTTCCCGCCTGGCTCCACGTGGCGAAGCCGCCGCCGATCCACAGCACCTCGCCGTCGCGGGTGGAGAGGATGGCCGCAAGAGCGGGATCGGGGCCGAACTCATCGGTCTCCACATACCAAGCCCTGCGGTCGTCCCACAGAAGAAGCGCGGCGCACACCGCGGCAACCGACGCCACCGCCGTCGCCGCCACGATCCATCTGTCCTGCCCGCCATTGGCCCACAGCACGGCGAGCAGGCAGACTGGGATGGCGAGGAGATTGACGGTGCTTATCGCATCGAGCTCACCGCCCGCACCAGGAGGGCTGCTCAAGACGAGGAGCACGATCGCATAGAGATGCGTGCCGACATAGAGGAGCGCGCAGAACGCGACGACGGCCCAAATCACTGCGGCCACCCGGCGGAAGTCTGTCCCGGGCCGGAGCGGCAGGAAGGCCAAAGCGAGCGCCAGCGCCGACCCCACGATCGCGACGGGAGCCACCTGGCTCTCGATCCACGCAATCACCAAGACGGCGAGCGTCACGCGCCCGGCGGCATCTCTCTGCCACAAGCCCACCGAGCACAATCCAAGCCCCGCCGCCGCGAACACCGCGAGCAGCCACAGCGCGCGCCACGGCTGAATCTGAAGGACCAGAAGCGACCCCAGAACGTCGCCGAAAAGAAGCGAGGCGAGCACGCCGCCGACGGCAACCAGCGCCACCGCAACGAACAACGCGCGCACGCGGCCGCTGACGACCCGCGCGGCAATCGCCACGGTCGCGAGTTGGACGATCGTCCGCGTCCAATCGGCGAGCGGCCATTCGCCCACGAAGAGATAGGGACTGCGCGCCACGAGGATGTCGCGCCACGCGGGATCGACGGTCGCGAACAGCCGGTCGGCGACCGGAACGCCCAGAGCCGCGGCGCCAAAAAGCACGGCGGCGCCGATCCCGAGACACGCAAGACCTAAGCGAGGCGTTGCGACGCGCGTGCGTGGGTCAAAGAACAGGAGCCAGGCATAGATCGCCAGGCCCGGCACAGCCATGATGGGATGAAACAATCCTGCGACTACGAGCGGCACGGCCGCCCAGAACCGCCGGCCGAACCCGAACAGCGCAAGCCCGAGCAGCACGAAGGCTTCGGCGAAGGGGCGCGGTACCGCCAGCGCCTCGGCGTAGTGGAACACCTCGAGGCCCGCATAATGCGCCGGCAATACGGCGATGAAGATGAGGATCACCCAGCGCGTACGGCCTTGCGCCATCGATGCGGAGAGCGCCGCAGCGGCGACGAACCACAGCGCGAGCGCGGCAAACGCCGTGAGCTTCGCCGCAAGCGAGGAGCCGAAGGCCGCCACGATAACGACCATCAGCGCCGGAAAGACGGTGAAGCCCGACTGCCCGTGCTCGGCGAGCACCATGTCGTGGCCGATACTGCCCGGATGGATCGCCGCGAGCGCGTAGCCGATATAGAGGCGCGCGTCGTGCAGGATTCCCTCGTAAGGACGAGACAACAGGAGCAGCGCGAGAAGGCCTGCGGCCGCCAGGGCTCCATAAGCGAAGCCCCATGCCGCGGGCGTTGCGGCCGGCCCACGCTTGGACCGGTCGGCACGATGCGGCACGACTGGCCAGCTCAGAGCCATGACCGGGTCGAGAACAGGAGGTTGCGCCGGGCAACATAGTTGAACAGGAACGTGATCCCCGCCGTCGGCAGCTTGGCGATCTGATAGCTGAGCGGTGTCCCGGTGGTGATGGCCCACAAGAAAAGCGCGTTCAGCAGAAGCCCAACGACGCCGATCGCGACAAAGCTCGTCAGCTCGATCGACCGGCTGGAAAGACGCCGCTCATCGAAGATGTACGAGACGCTCGCGATATAGGCCAAGACCAAGCCCGCTAAGAAGCTGATCGAGGCGGAGATCAGATAGTAGATGCCGACATATTCCGTGAGGAAGATGAGCAGGCCGTAATCCACTGCAAGCGCGACCACGCTGATCGCAAAGTACAGTACGAACTGCCGGAGCTGCCCGCCCCACAGATCGGCCAGCGACGGCAGGCGCGACACGCGCAGCATGGTTCGGCTGTCGAGTCTCATGCCACCTTCGCCACTCTCCGCGGCACGAGGCGTTCGCTCTTCAGCGCATCCTCGATGCCGGACGGCCCGGCCTCATGATAGTCGGCGTCCTCGTTCACCTGCCATACGTCATAAATCATCTCGCCGGCCTCGATATTGAGTGCGGTGAGCAGCCCCGTCATCATCGCGTGGTCCTGATTGTTGTATTTGTGCATGCCGTTGCGGCCCACGAGGTGAAGCGTCGGGTAATTTGCGGCGAGATCGCGGCGCACGACTTCCATGTTCTCCGCATACGCGTCGTCATAGACAGGATAGGCTTTCGGCTGGCGCACCACGCAGGCGTCGAAGATATCTGCCGGGCGCATCAAGCCGATCTTATCGATCTCCTTCATGGCAAGCTTGATCAGATCGTCGTCACTCGAAGTCCACAGCCCGTCGCCTTCGAAGCAGAAATATTCGAGGCCGAGGCTCGTCGAGGTGTCGTCGGGGAGGAGCTCCGGCGACCACGACCGGAAGTTCTGCACCCGGCCCACCTTGACCGCAGGGTCGTGAATGTAGACCCAGTTATCTTCGAGTTGAATGTTCGATTTGCCGATCAGAACCACGGTGAGGAAATCGCGATAGCGCAAATCGCGCGCGTGCAGCGTCGAGATCGGCCCCGGCGTGATCGAACGAATGAGATCGCGCACCGGCGCCGACGACACCACGTGCTGTGCCGTATAGGTCTCGCGCGTGCCGTCGCCCTTGACCACCTCGACGGTCCACAGACGCGTGGCCTCGTCCCAGTGCAGCTTCTCGACCTTGCGGCCCATCACCACGCGCCCGCTGAACGCCTCGATCTTGCGCGCGGCCGCGTCCCACATCATGCCGGGCCCTCGGCGCGGATAGCGGAACGACTCGATGAGCGTCTTCGCCGTTGCGCCGCCCTTCCCCGAGCGGCCGAGCGAGCGGCGAAACCCATCCACGACCGCGGCGCGGAGATCGAGGCCCTTGATGCGCTGCGCCGCCCAGTCGGCGGAGATCTCGTCGCAACTCATGCCCCACACCTTCTCGGTGTAGGTCTTGAAGAAGATCGAGAACAGGCGCTCGCCGAACTGGTTGCGTACCCATTGATGGAACGTCTTCGGAGACTTGATGGGCGTCGCCCGCGCGCGCGCATAAGACAAGGCGCAAGCGAGACTCTCGATCGGTCCGAGCTTGCGGAACGCCTCGAAGGCTCTGAGCGGATACGAGAAGAACTTGCCGCGATAATAGATGCGCGACAGGCGCGGCCGCTCGATGAAGTCGTCGGGCAGGATTTCGTTCCACAGATCGACGATCTCCTTCGACTTGGAGAAGAAGCGGTGGCCGCCGATGTCGAACAGGAAGCCCTTATGGTTCACCGTCCGGCTGATGCCGCCGACATAAGTGGGGTCCTGCTCGAGCACGAGCACGCTGCGCCCGTCCTTGGCGAGCTGGTAGGCCGTGGTCAGCCCTGCGGGCCCCGCACCGATGACGATGGTCTCTGCCGAAAAACCCAAGATCCGCTCCCCGGATTGCCCCTTATTCTTGGCGGGAACCGTAGGGATTTGGCGTAAAGGAAGCCCTAAGCGGCGGGCGAAAGCCAAGCCGTTATCCCGGAGACTTTTGGTCCCGTCCAAAGAGACAGGCATTCGGAAGACACACGCTGCGCTGCCACCCGGATGCCGCGGCAAGGCGCTCGAGCAAGAGATCGTACGTCTTCGGATCGAGCGCCCGGCTCAGATAGATGTAGTCGTATTGGCCAGGTGGCAGAGGACCCTTGCCGTCAAAGAAGGCCTTCGTCTGATCGAATTCGCGTTTCTGATCATGCCAATGCGTCGATCGATACGAGGTGATGATCGTGCGGCCCGCCACAATCGGCGCCCAGGTGTCTCGTCCGCCGAGGAGATAGGGCGGCTCCGGCTTTTGCAGAATCAGAGCGTCGCGCGGCGTTGAGCGCTCGATCGCATCGAGCACGGCGAGGTCATCCTTCGGGATGCGCACGACCCAACGTTCCGCCGACGCGCCGTGCCATATCGCATCGAGGATCGGCGTCGCCAGCCCGAGTGCCAGGATCAGCACCGCGGCGGGCTTGGAGATCGCCACCAGTCTTTGCGACCCGGCCTTGTTTTCCTCGAGCAGCCACGCCGCAGCGATGGTCAGTCCAAGCCAGGCAAGCAGACTGACGCGGAGCTGGAATTCGAGCACCAGACGCTGATGATCGACCAGGCTGGAAATCAGGAGTCCCAGGAGGCCTACGGCGGCCAGTGCCAAGCCGAAGTTGAACGCGCGCCGCTTCTCATCCGGCAACGGCCGCTCTCGCCATCCTCTGCGCAGACCCACCAAGCCGAGCAGCGCAATCCAATACACAAAGACGAGCCCGGGAAGAGCCAGGAGGAAACGAATTCCGGCGTTCGCCTCCCACGGGCGATCGGCAGCAAGCGGGCTATCCAAACCGCTATCGCCCGGAGTCATTCCAACCACGCCAAACAGGAAGGGAACACAGAGCGCCAAGACCACCACGACGGCGATGCGCCCTATGCAACGCCAGAGCGGCTCGTCACGGTTCATGATGGTCGCCGCCGCATAGACGATCAGACATGCTGCGCCGAGCAGAATGGAGACGGCGCCGGCGGAAACGATCGGCGCCAGCGCGAGAATTCGCACGGCTTTTGCCTGCGAAGAAGGATACGCGATCTCGAGCATCCCCCAGCTCAGTAAGCCCGCCAGCATGAACTGGTGCTGCGGCAGATAGAGCGAGGCGCGAAACAAGGTCGACCCGTTCAGGAGACCGGCATTGACTCCCTCGATGTTGTACTGCGTTGCCGCCGCCGCGAGATTGAAATGGCTGAGACCGAGCGCCGTCAGCCCATCCAGCGACGGAGACAACCAACCGATCAGTGTGAACAGCGCCGCCCAAGGACCGTTGGCGCCGGCCGCGCGGACCAAGCCATAGACAAGCATGAAAAAGGCGAAGGTCTGTACGAGCCCGCTGGCGATCAGCGCCTTGGCGGCATCGCCATGCAAGGCCGCGCCCAGCGCCGGGATGAGATGGAAGAACCAGTAATAGGCGAGAGGCGCGCCATCGCCGAAGATGTCCCGCGCCGGAAGACCGAACGCCGCCAGTGTGTGCACGTAGCCGAGATGCTTGAAGCCGTCGGCATTGAACCAGGAACGGACCAGGAGGTCGCCATTGTCCATGGAGATCGCCGCGCGCGTGATCGCCCCAGCCACGAGCGTCGCGATGACCGGAACGGCGAAGGCCCACGGGTCGAAAGCGGGAAGCACCCTCCCCGCGCCACGCGGCCGCCAGACGAAGGCGGCGGCCGAGAGAAAAAGTGTAACAATCAGGGCAGAGGTCACCGGGATCTGCCCGGGCACGACAAGCGAAACAAGCGCGGTGAGCAGAATGACCGCTATCTGGCTACAGAACCCCGCCGCCAGATAGACCCACGCTCTATCCGTTGTCCCCGCAACGAGGATCCAGCCCGGCAGGCTGAGCACGGCGAAGATCCCGCAAGCGACGACAATGGAAAGAAGCATGACCGGCCCCAACATGCCGTTTCGTGATAGGCCGGCGCCGTTAGAGTTTCCTAATTGGGACGTGCAGCGAAAAACCGCGCGGGATGCCCCGCCGTCATGGTCGCGAGGCCGGCGAGATCACCGCGATCGGCGCGGTATGCGGCTCAAGTCGACTTACCGCGCTCGACCAGATCGCGGAACGCATGCCACGTCGAATGCCCGATCAGGGGAAACGCGATCACGAGGCCGAGCAGCAGCGTTACGAAGCCGAGCCCCATGATGGCGGCAATCAGCACCGCCCAAAGCGCCATGGCCTTTGGGTTCTTGCGGCAGGCGTTGACGCTCGTGATCGCCGCGGTCACCACGTCGACGCGCTCGACCATCAGAAGCGGCACCGAAATCGCCGAGATCGCGTAGGTCGCCGCCGCCAGCACCGCTCCAACGCTCGTGCCGACCACCAAGAGCGCTACGCCACGAGGCGTCAGCAAGAGATTGGTGAGGAATGTCGCGAAGGGCGGCATTGGCTCGGGGCCGTAGAACAGCATGAACAGCAGGAAGGCGATCTCGACCCACGCGAGGAAGATCAGCGTGAGCAGCAGCCCCATATAGGCGAGCTGACCGGTCTTGAAGAAGCCGTAGCGCAGTGTCTCCGCCAAGCTCACCGTCTCGCCCTTCTCCAGGCGGCGGCTCGCCTCGTAAAGACCGGCGGCGAGCATCGGGCCGATCAGGATGAAGCCGCCCGCGAGCACGAGCATCAATGAATCAAGTCCAATCTGCGTCAGCCCGAGCGCGAGCAGAAGACCGGCAACGGCGAACATCGCCCCGTAGGCGAGGCTGACGCCCGGCACGCGCCATAGGTCGCGCCAGCCGGCCGCGAGCCAGTGATAAGGCGCATCGAAGGATACCTCGCGGATGGGGTAGCGCGCCTCCGCCGAGACGCTCGCCGGCGCCTTGGCGCGGGCTCCCATTGCGCTGGATTTTGCGGCCATCCTTCTCGCTCCCCCTCAGAACGTCTCCCCGGCCCGTAGGCTATTCTCTCTCGGTGGGAACGCCAAGGGCTGCGAGAAGACCTGAGCGCACGACTCTCCTCCGCCGGGAAGCGCAAGCTCCACAAAGAGCGTCGAAGATCGCCTTGAGGGCGCGCGATGAGCGCTGTCGCTAACGGCGCGCAGCCACGGCGTAGTCGCGCAGCACATTGGTCTCCAGCTGCAACTCGCCGAGCCGGTGCTTGAGGATATCGCCGATGCTGATGATGCCGACGAGGCGATTGCCATCCTTGACAGGCAGGTGGCGGATGCGCCGCTGCGTCATCAGGTTTATCACGTCGGTGATGCTGTCCTCCGGCGAACAGACGATCACGACCTTCGTCATGAGCTTGGAGACGGCCAATTCCGGCAGCGCGCTGCCATGAGTCACCAATCCATAGGCGAGGTCTCGCTCGGAAACGATGCCGTCTATCGACTTGCCGTCCTCGCTCACGACCATGGCGCCGATCTGTGCGGCGTGCAGCTCGTGCGATAGCCTGAGCGCTGTCACGTCCGGCCGCACCGTCTTCACGGCAGAGCCCTTGGTCCGCAGGATGTCAGCAACTTTCATTATCATCCCCCGCGAAAAGTGGTGGAGAGGCGGACAGCGTGCGCGCGATTCGTGGCTCACGGATGGCGAAGGTGCGGGGAGGCCTCTAGCCGGACGAAGTGCCGCACCGGGTGTTGCCCAAAGTCCACACCAGCGTCAGCGGACCTATTTGACGTCCGCTCTCCCGGAACCTTATGGCTGACTGCGGCGTTGCCGAGACAGCCAAAATCCGTTTTGGCGAGGGCATAAAAAACACCGGTCACAAGTCGTGCCCCAGTTGCATGCGTCCTGCGATTTCTTGGTCGCTCTCGGGGGATGCGCACATGTTTCAGACATTGCGCCAGAGGCGAGACACTCATCGGGCCTACCAAAGAACGGTCGACGATTGCCTCGCCGTCCTGTTCTGCGGCTTTCCGCGCAGCTTGCTGCCCTCGCTGAAGCAGCGAGCCGGCACCTCGGGTCTGGTGCGGCGGGGGCAGGCCGAAGGGACCAACGCTCGCGCCTGCTCCGTGCAGGTGGCGGTCCTCCTCATTCGAAAACTCATCGGTTCCTTGAGCCAACAGGAACGCCACGACCTCGCCCAGGCCTTCCTGGAGAATGACGCCAGCAACCCGACCTACAAGGGCTTCAAATATATGTTTCTGGTCGCGGAGCGGCTCGACGTCTCGCCCGCCCTCGTCTCGTACCTCAATACCGAGGTCGCCGGGCAGCTTCGCGGCATGTCTCAGGAAGCCATCTTCAACTCATGGGTAGAGGCGCAGATAGGCAGCGTAATGGGCCAGCTGCGCGAGCGGTGCCTGGAGGAAGCACAGCTCAAGAGCAGCCTCTGGCAGTGACGCGGGGCACTGTCGTTTAGGCTTGAAAGCAACTAGTGTCATGCGCAGTGCTTTCGAATCGACGAACAAGCAGGCGGCGTTATCCCTGGGAGCACATGACGCAGCGCGAGTTGCTGTCTGTCAGACTGTGCGACTTGAACGTCTCCATCGAGGGAACCTGGCTCGAAGAACGTATTGAGCGGGTACGGGAGGAACTCGCCCAGCGCGACCTGCGCTTCAACCCGCATTTCTGGCTTTCCGACGAGTGGTTCTCGCCGACCGGGGTGCCCGGCGTCGCCCTGCCATTCTACCTCGCCCACCCCCGGCTCACGCGGCTCGAGCGCTCGCAGATGCTCGAAGCCGAGGGTGCGACGCCTGAGTCCTGCATGCGGCTGTTGCGGCACGAGCTGGGGCACGCCATCCAGCACGCCTTCAACTTCCAACGCCGCCGCGAATGGCAGCGCATGTTCGGCAAGGCGAGCACGCCCTACCCCAAGGCTTACCGGCCCAATCCCGCGAGCCGCCGCTACGTCCACAATCTCGACGCCTGGTACGCCCAGAGCCACCCGGAGGAGGATTTCGCCGAGACCTTCGCGGTCTGGCTGCGCCCCCGCTTCAACTGGCACCGGCGCTACCGGGGCTGGCCGGCGCTGCGCAAGCTCGAATACGTCGATAGGCTGATGGCCGAGCTCGCCGGTCAATCGCCGCGTGTCCGCAGCCGCGCCAAACCTTTCTCCCTGTCCCGCGAACGGATGACGCTGGGGACCTACTACGAGCGCAAACGCGCCCACTACTCGGTCGGCTTTTCCAATAATTACGACCGCGATCTCAAGCGCCTGTTCAGCGAGGCCGAGGGCAATAGCGACGGGCGCGAGACGGCGGCGGCATTCTTGCGGCGGCACCGCAGCGAGATTCGAGGCATGGTCGCGAAATGGACAGGCGAATACCAATTCACACTAAATCAGGTCCTCGAGCAGATGATCGGGCGATGCAAGGAACTGCGCCTCGTGGCGGAGGGCCCGGAACGCAATCTCGTGCTGGATTTCGCCATCATGTTGACAGTGCACGGCATGAACTACCTGTACCGAGGGCGCGAATGGCACGTCATGTGATGAGGTGCTAGGCATGCGCAAGAAGCGGGTGCTCGTGCTGGTGCACGAAGATCTGGTGCCGCCCGACGACATCGCCGGCAAGTCCGACGAAGAGGTCATCGAATATAAGACCGAGTACGACGTGGTGACCGGGCTGCGCGAGCAAGGCCACGACGTTGAGCCGCTCGGCCTGTATGACGACCTGGCGCCCCTGCGCCAGGCCGTCCAGGACTTCAAGCCCCACATCGCCTTCAATCTGCTGGAGGAATTCCACGGACAGCCGATGCTCGACCAGAATGTCGTGAGCTATCTCGAGCTCGTCCGCATGCCCTACACCGGCTGTAATCCCCGCGGCTTGATGATCGCCCGGGACAAGGCGCTGTCGAAGACGATCCTGCACCACCACCGCATTCGCGTTCCGCGCTTCGCCGTGGTCCCAGCCGGCCGCAAGTTGAAGCACAAGCCCGCCCGGCTCGAGTACCCGCTCATCGTCAAATCGCAGGTCGAGGAGGCCTCGCTTGGCATTGCCGAGGCGTCCGTGGTCAACAATGACGAAAAGCTCGCCGAACGTATCGCCTTCATGCACGAACAGGTGGGCACCAACCTCATCCTCGAGCAGTACGTGGATGGCCGCGAGCTTTATGTCGGGGTGCTGGGCAATGTGCGGCTTAAGACGCTGCCCGTCTGGGAACTGGAAATGCGGGGGCTGCGCTCCGATGCGCCCAGGATCGCGACCCGGCAGGTCAAGTGGAACCGCAAGCTTCAGGCCCGCCGCGGCATCGACATCGGCCCGGCGCGTGACCTGCCGCCGGAGGTGGAGCGGCTTCTGGTGAAGACGACCAAGCGCGTCTACCGTCTGCTGCAGCTCAGCGGCTACGCACGCGTCGACTTCCGCCTCGATGCCGAAGGACGCCCTTACGTTCTCGAGGCCAACCCCAACCCGGACATCGGCTACGGCGAGGAATTCGCGGAAGCCGCAGAGGCCGCCGGCATCGACTACGGACCGCTGCTCGATCGCCTTCTCACCATAGGGCTTGGGAAGCGCTAGCCGCTGTCGTCACGCCTTGCGGCGGACTCTCCGCCCGCTCTCCCCGCCTGAGAACACAACCGACATGGCCGCCGGTGCCGGCTCTTGCGACTCTGGGCTGGCGCCGGAAGAGTCGGGCGCCGCCACGGCCACCTGGTTCCTGCCCTGCCCCTTGGCGGCGTAGGTTGCGATGTCAGCCTCATGCAGCAACGCATCGAGGCTATAGCCGAAGCTCTCGGTAGACGCGATGCCGATGCTCGCCGTGACGTTCACCGGCACGTCCGCAATGTCTATCGTTGTCGCGGCAATCTGCCGGCGCATCCGCTCGGCAATCATCAGTGCCTCGCTCGTATCCGTCTCCGGGAGCAAACAGCAGAACTCATCTCCACCCAGCCGAAACAAGAAGTCTCCGGGGCGAATATTGTTGTACGCGACCGCGACAAACTTCGTCAGGAACTGGTCGCCGCCGATATGCCCGAACTGGTCGTTGAGCTCCTTGAACTGATCGAGATCGAACAGGACCAGACACAGCGGCTTCTTTGCCACCCGATGGCGCATGATCAGCCGCTCTCCGTAGGTGAGGAACGCGCGGCGGTTGAAGGCCCCAGTCAGCAAATCGGTCTGCGCCTTGAGCATCTGTTCGCGCTCGAGCCGTTCCCGGGTCATGGCGACGATGAGCACAGCTAAAACGATGGTGGTGAGGACAAGGATCAGACTGAATGCGCCAACCCAACTCGATTGCATGGGCTGCGCGCCGAACGGAAACGGGGCAATTCCGATGAGAGCGATCCGGCTGGCAAAGAACATGGAAAGCGACCCAAACAGAAGGATGATCGCCCAACGCGACGGTAGCCTCTCCTCGCGGCCTCGCCAGAATTCGACCGCCGACATGGCGGCAAGCGGAGACAACAAGAGCGACGACAGGACGACCCGGTAGCTCGCAGTCTCCAGGAAGCCGGGGATAAGGCAGGCGAACATCCAGATCGTCGGTGCCACCAGCACGGGCAGCCAAAGCGGCTCGCGGCCCTCGAACGTGCGCGCGCCCTGCCAAACGCAGGCCATGGCGGCGATCAAGATCGCGACCTCATAGCCGAACGGCAGAGACAAAAACACGAACCGATTGAGCAGATAGGAGAGCGCCGCCACGTCACCGAGAAAGAAGGTCGCGCTCCACCACAGGAACCAGACGGCGCGCTTGTCCCTCAGCCAAAAGACGAGGAACAGGATCCCGAGCAGAGTCCTGGCCAGAAGTCCCATCAGCACGACCGTGGAGCCGTCGATCTGCATGCAGGTCCCGTTACGTGCGGCGTCGCGCGGTTCGCGAGCCGCGCACCCTCTTTGCAGCCATGCTTATAGACACAGAAACGTGAATGATCCTCCCGCGATGTGGACGCATCCGGCTTTGCGAAATGCACTCATCTGCGATGAGGGCGGGCGCGTCAATCAGCGGCAGATTTTCCGGTCGCGCGGGATAAGTCTCACCGCTTGCAGATCGGCAGAGGCTGCGGCTTCGCCGGCGGGTGATCCTCCTTGTATTGAGCGAGGGCCGGCTCGAGGGTCTCCCTCGGCCAAAAGTTCGGCACGCCGATCTCTCGCAGGCAGGATGCGTTCCAATATAACCCAGACCCCGACGGCGACTGGCCGGCCCTCAGCGCGCGGCCAACCGCCACGATGTCGCGCGCTTCGGGATAGACGTAGACCGTGGTCGGCTTGTTCTCCGCCAATGGCAAAATCTTCTCGGCGTCCGACGCCGGCCAGCTGGTGCAACCATTGCTGCGACCCGCGCCGTAGTCGATCAGCTTGCCGTACGGCACGTAGCCGTCCTTGTCCGCGTAAGGACTGCTCGGATATTTCAACCGGCAGATCCACGACACGATCTCGCCGGGATGACCGCCGATGGCGCGCGCCCGGGCGTTTGCGGTGACGCCTTCACCCTCGAACTGCAAGAACGGGCGCACCAGAGGCTCGAAGGACCCGCCCGCGCGGTAGTAGCCCTTGAAGGACGTCCTCGTCTCGGCTGTCACATAGCCGCCGCCGGTCGTGAGCTTGGAACCCTCCGCATTGCTGAAATTCTTCGCGCAGCGTTGGCCGTTCGAGAAATCCGCGACGCCCGGCAGATTGCGGCCGCTGCCGTGGCCGGACGGGACCGCGTGGAACGTCCTGTCGGCTTCGCAGATCGCGTAGAACCGGCGTCCGTCTGCGGGACGCGTCGCGTCGAAAGCGAAATAGCAGGGATTGTCGACCGCACCGTCCCGCGCCTTTTCCAGGTAGAACGCGCGCGCGCGTTGCAACACCACAGCCGAGATTTGGCCGTCGCCGTCGCCGACATGGGCCTGGAGCCAGGCGGGATCGCCCGGAGCGGCCGGAGGCACCGGAGCAGCCGGAGGCGAGACGAGCCACGGCAGCTCCTCGGCAGACACAGGCGTCATGCCAGGCACGGCCACGGCAAGCACGAGGCCGGCGAGTGCCGGAAGGAGAGGTGCTACCCTCACGAGATCAAGTCTCCTCATCGACGTTGTTGCAAATCGGCCCGAAGCACGGCCCGATCCAGCCCAACGTGGACGCCCCCGCCTCGGATAATCAGGAAAATTATTGTCTAATCTTAGACGTTAGAGCCGAGTGCTTAATCGGCCCTAAACGGCGGGAGGCGCCCGCGCGTCTCCCTGCAAAGCGCGCCTCGATATGGGAGAGGTGTTGTGAAGTGTAAGGCAGGCTTGGCGCGCGGCTTCTTCACTGAGTGTCCATTTTAGGGATCGATTTCTTGAAGGGACCCCCTTCTTCGCTCAAGGCCTTGATCGTTTCTAGAAGTAAGGCCAACTCCGCCCACCTCAGTGCCAAGTCCTCATAGCGCGCCTTTTCCTCGGGGCATTCCGCCTCTTCGGCTAGCTTCTGGCAAATCTCGGCGTGCTCTCGGCACTTTTGCGGGTTTCCCGCCATGGCAGCGCCCCCCAGCGCAGCAACGTCCAAGTCAGTATAAACGGCAAGGGCCCGTGGGAAGTTCCGGAAGGAACTTGATTCCCGAAGAAACCCAAGGTGTTCAGGGTGGCCACGGGCTGGTGAGGGTGGCTCCCCGCGGGATGCCAGATCGGCCCGAGTTGGGGGGCGGCCTGGACTCGCTTTCCGTGCCAAAAAGGTACATACTTGAGTTGCCCATGAATGGTCTCCGGTGCTCAAAACCGGAGACGCGTAATGATTATTCGCCTCGTCGTGGCGCATCCATCCATGCGCTCCCGCTGATGACGGGTTGCGCCGGCCTCTCTTGAAATCGCGCTTTTGCCTGGTGCCTATCGCGCTCGCGTTGAGCGGCTGAGTGGCGCGCCATGGCCGGAATAGCGCGTCAGTTTGACTTCACGGATCTGGTGGGAACACCAGCCGGTGCTTGCCGGCAGGTTCTCGATGCAGGGACCGTGGTCTTTCGTCAGGGTGAGCCAGCGGAGTCCATCTACTTTCTGGCGTCGGGCAGGATAAGGTTGTCCGCCGTTTCCGTTCAGGGCAGGGAAGCGATCATCACGGTCCTGGAGTCGGACGAGTTCTTCGGAGAAGACTGCCTTCTGAGTTCCGACGCGAGACGCATGACCGCGGTTGCGCTGACCGCGAGCAGCATTGTCAAAATTCGCAAGGATGCGGCGCGCTCGTTGATGAGCGAGAACGCAGGCTTCGACGAGTTCCTGATAACGCGTCTCGTCAGGAGAGCGCTCCGCATCGAAGAGCAACTGCTCGATCAAATGTTCAATTCGGCTGAAATACGCCTGGCCAGAGCACTTCTTTCGTTATCGCGTTGCGGGGAGAACGACACGCGTGACGTTACCATACCAAAGCTCAGTCAGGAGATTCTTGCAGAGATGGTCGGCAGCACGCGTCCCCGCGTCAACCAATTCATGAACAAGTTTCGCAAGCTCGGCTACATCGACTACACCAGCACGACGATCACTGTGCATCATTCTCTTCTTACGGCCCTGCTCTGCGACGCAAAGGACGATGGTCCTATGTTAGAGCCTAGTAGGAATCACTAAGTGAGAAGTCGTAATCGTCCGCGGTCATGCCCTCGGTCCGCTTCGTGCCATTAGCGAACGGCGACCTCGAGGTTCCGGCAAAAAAGTCTCAGCCGCGCGGCGGGCGCCGGCGCTCGCTGAACCACGGACGGTAATCCGACTCCATCTTCTTGATTTGTGCCGCCGGCGCGTGACGCTTGCAGGTCGACGCTTCCTCGCCGCCTTCCAGCGCCGCCCACCGCATCTCCACGCAATCGTTGATATTGTAAGCCATCTCGAGATCGGTGATCCGGACGAGCAAGGCACCGAGCTTCAACGTCCACTTGGAGCCGTCGGAGCGCGTATAGGTGAACTTATGCGCCGCAAGCTCGGCATTCAGCGTATCCTCCAACTGCGCCTTGACCTCCGCAGGGGTTTTGCCCGCGGGCATCTTGTACCGCTCCGGGCGCCGCGCGACGCGCTCGGGAAAGTGACGCACCACGTCGATGGCGATCAACAAGCGCAAGTCACGGGAGGGCGTGGCGAAATCTTCCCAGGGGCCGGATGTCTCGAAGATCGACGCGCCGTCCGGCATGTCCACGGTCGGTGGCCCGCCGGCGAGGAATTCGCGCCCATTCTCGACCGAGTTCACGCGCGCCTTCACCTGCTCATCCAGCGAGGTCACGGCCTCCTTCATCGCCTGCACGGGATCGAGCGGCGCCGGCGACATGACGTCGTCCATGCGGTCGTAAAACTCTTCGACGCCGAGGGTCGACTGTTCGAGTGAGAAATCGCCGTAGTTGGGATCCTTGGCGATCTCCGCATTGGTCAGCCGCCGCAAGGTGCCGTTCTTCTCCCGCACGATGGGGCGGAAGCGCTTGAAGCCAGGACTTCCGAGCGCGGGATCTTGCGCAAACAGGAAGTTGCCGCGCCAAAACCGCTTGCGCGCGACCGTCCCGTCCGGCTGTCCATCGACCGCGAGGAACACGCCGGCGCCCGCGTCGGTCTGCGGCACGCGCTTCACGAGGATGAGGACGTGCCCGTAGGGATCGGCGTAGATCGTGCCGGGACGCAACGTGTCTTGCGTCAGCGGCACGGGATAGAAATCGGTGTTGCTGTCGTTCGCTGCGGTTCGGCCGTTGCCGGATTGCACGGCATCCGCAAGGGTAGACGTCAAATAATACTGGAACCCCGGCACGAGCCCTTTCGGCCTCTTGGACACAACCACGCGCCGCCGCACCACCGGCTCCTGCACGAACACAGCCCCGAAGAGACCGTTGCTCCTGACGGTCCGGCGGCCACGGGTCTCGACAACCGTGGTCTCCGCCGGCTCTTCGTTCACAATGTTCCACCATTGCGGGCATCTCGGCGCCACGCCGCCGTCACCGCGCGTACACTTCGAATAGCCGAACGGCAGTCCCATCTTGAAAGCGAAATAGGCGCGCAAGAAATAGGGAACGTCGGCGCAGTCCGGTTGAATGATCGTCCCCTTCTCATCCTCGTGCAGCCCGAGAGAGTCGAACAAGACATTGCGCGATTGGTCGTGCAGAACCTCACTCATCGCCTTCCACGTCAGGTCTTCATCGAGCGGCGCGTCGAACAGTTTCTCGATCCAGGCCGAGTACAGGTTTTCACTCGCGCGATCCCACTGCCCGCTTATCGGCCAAACGCCCTTGCCGCCACCAGGGCCTCGCGGCTTGTTGCGCTCGACCACGATCTCACGCGTGACGTCTCGGCACTCGGGCGCGGCCTCATCCCGCGTGAGCTTCACGTGCCACGCGCCGGCCTCTGGCGAAGCGACTTCGGCAAACCAGAAATAGGGCGGCCCGCCCTGCCTTTTTGACGATTGGGCCGCGATCTTTCCCGAGGGCGCGACCAGCGCCAACGTGCCGGCAAGCGGCTTCTCGGTGGCGAAGATGACGCGCAACGGAGCCCCGTTCCAGGGGGCGCTCGGCGACGACAGGAGCGCGAGCCCGAACTCGCCGCATACGGGGGCGGCGCCCGCAGCCCTCGCCCGCGTTTGCGGAAGCAGGAGAGTGGCCAGGGCACAGGCGATCAGCAACGTTGCGATCGCAGCCTTGGACTGGCGTTCAGGCAGCATGGAATCCCCGTTCCCGGCTCCCTCGACCGTCCGCCAAAACTACCCTGAAAATGCTAGTGAAAAAACCTCAAATGGTGCCCTACCCGGGTTCGTAGAAGGTGTGTCCGTTTTCCTTTCTCTGCCTTGATATGCTCTCGGCCGCAGCAGCACAGATCGCCGCCGTCTCTATCATCGCGTCATAGAAATCGTTGGTATCTTCTCGTGTCCATTTATGGGGGTCACGCATCCATCGGACGGCAGAATGTGCGATGTAGGTGCTCCAGCGCCATGGGTCGTTCCGAGTGTCATCCACCTCGTGGCCCCACATCCGGTCCTGAACGGCTCTCACGCGCATGATGTTGTCAAAGACCTCCGGGTCACCACGCAATGGATACTCTTCGAGTTTCTTGCGGGACTCGAACAAATCACCGCTCGCCATGTGCTTGGCCAGATTCAGCATATGACGCATAATCTCGGCTTGCAGGGTCAACGGATACATACGACGCACTCCCGATGTCCGATCAGTGGAGCCAAAGAAAACACCAAGCTCCATGAGAGCTGAGGCTCTCGGATCATGAGTGTAGGGTGCCGTGCTCAAAGAAGCCAATTATTGCGTGTCTCCGCGATACCGCGAATTGGCCATCTTGCACTGCAACATCACCCGGTAGGCCTGCTTAGGGGCATTAGGGGACATCCCGGCGATACACATGAGCCAAGCTCGGACCAGAAAACGGATCCCCGGCGGCGTGGTCCATGACCTTCCCGCGGACCTGAAAAAGGTGCTCGCCTCCGACGCAAAAGCGTTGGCGACCTGGGAGGACATCACCCCGCTCGCGCGCAATGAATGGATCTGCTGGATCGAGTCGGCCAAGAAAGCGGAAACGCGAACGCGCCGCATCGCATGGGGTTCTTCCAATCTCAGAGACGGAAAGCGCAGACCCTGTTGCTGGCCGGGCTGCCCACACCGGTGAGATCATCGCGTCTTGAACGGCAGGCTACCTTCCATGCTAGACTCGGAGCCAATGCCGGACTTGATCAAATTTATAGCCGCACAATGGGCTGTCGGCGCCGGCCTCACCACGCTGTTTGCGGCGATGATACTCCTGACCGATGCATGGGGGCTCGGAACGCTCGTCCGCTCAGACGCAAGTCCAATATTTGCAGCGACAATCTTCATCTTGTTCGGCGTCGTACTGTTGGCACCCTTGGTGGTGGGCACGGCAATCTTCTTGGCTAGTTCTCCGCCTGACGCACACGACTGAGCCTCGTGAGAAGGCAGGCAGCGCACAGACATGATTCAGGAGCGCCCCTTTTTGATCTCCCCCAAGACCGAGGAAGCTTCGAAATAGCCGGTGACCCCCGGGCGCCACAGCAGGTCGTCGTCCCGCAGTTCGCCCCGCACCGCACGCCGGCGCAGCTCCTCATAGGTATAAGGGCCGTAGCGCGTTCCCCCGCGCGACAAATGCCAGATACGCGCATGGACGTCCTCGCCCAAACGCTCGTCCTCGGTCGGCGCCCGCTCTTTTACGTGCGACCGGATGCGGTCGATAAAGTCGTCCCGCAATTTCAGC
Organism: uncultured Methyloceanibacter sp.; assembly: GCA_964530895.1. GTDB lineage: Bacteria > Pseudomonadota > Alphaproteobacteria > Rhizobiales > Methyloligellaceae > Methyloceanibacter. The sequence goes on from CAZHCN010000015.1 coordinate 23,746, forward strand.
TGTCCGGTTTTGGAGCCCAAGGCGCGAAATGCCCGCAAGCTGATCCCCAGCCACAAGCCCAAGTAAAACAGAGGACTCGAATAAAGACGCTCCCACGCGCCGGGAGCGAAGCGCGCCAGGAGATAGGCGCCCAAGGCAAAGAACGCAGCCCACCAGAGGGGAGAGGCTAGCAAGCGGGGAGCAACGCTCCAGCGGAGGCGTCCCTGCACAACCCATAAGACAGCACGGGGCAACGCATAGAGAAGCGGAAGGGCGATAGTGCGGAACGAAAGAGCCCCAAGAACAGCGCCAGCGATGAAGAGGGCGGCTTCTGCGGCAAGGAATCGTACAAGATCCCAATCCATCCTTGCTCCTGGTCTTTCGAACGGCGCCAGCTTCGGGTCAGAACCTTACGCCTACTCCCACGCGATCGTCCCGGCCACTAAAGAGCAATTGAGCCCGCTTTTCAGTCGGCCGTTCCGCCTTGGCCCCGAAGGCCGGCCGCGCGACGCATCCCCGCGTGACGCACGGCAGCGCACGACCACCTCTCAGCCGGCTTCCGGCGGGCTCGCGACAAGAGAAGATCCTCGCTTCGTATAACCCAATAGCTTGACCCAAACGCGCCGCCACGCGGGAGCAAGGGGGCTGACGACTATTTCGCCGACGGCTATCCCCGGCGTTTCCGAACTTCCGATCTGCAAATCTTTTAGGAGAAGCTCCAGCACGGTGTAGTTATCGGCAGCAAGCCGCAACTTGAAGGCCACAATAGCGCGCCAATGCTCGCGGTCTTGCACGGGTGTCCCAACCCTTACATCAATAGGCTTGTCGCCAGACAAAACTCTGAGCGCTTTCAGCGCTTCCCTTCGACGATGGGCGACGGTCATGTCCACGACGACAGTCTTCTTGCTCGTGAAGGAGATCAACAATTTGGGTCGCGGGTTGAGCCCTACCCATCTAAGCCCATCGGGCTGCCGCTCTTGCCAATCCCACGCGCAAGCCGAGGCTTCCTGCGGAACGACTTCCCGGCAAGTTACTGGCCGGAGTTGGGGTCGCAGATTTCCTTTCCTGACCGCGTTCTCTTTGGCTAGCTGGCCGGGCTCAAACTGTTCGTAGTCCCTATGGCGGGCGATCATGTAGTTCCCGGTCCGTCGCGAAAGCTCGGCGAGGTCCCTAACGTGATCGCCGAAGCCGGGCTCTTTCATCCGTCGTAGTATGCCTTCCTGTTCGTCAGACGTTTGATGCAGGTAGCTCAAGTAGCGGTGACCGGCCGCAAACTTGTGAGCCGTGATTTTGCCGGTGGATGCGAATCGTAACCCAGCGTGCGCGGCTCTCAATAATAGCTCTGCATCTACCGGAGGCTTGATCTCTGCAGGCTGACGCCAGCCGCCAATCCTCTCAATGATATCCCGCCTGTGCGCGAAACTTGATGGGGGGAAGAAATGAGTAAACTGGGACGATTGATCGCTGAAAATGCCGGTGACGATTGGCCTCTCGACGCCCGGCGGCATGTGATAGATGGCGCCGCTGACGGCAAAATGAATATCAGGATCGGCCCTGAACAGTGAAAGCAAGGCCGAGAGATGGTCCTCACTCCAAATGTCGTCGTGGCCGAGATAAGCGATGTAACGTCCCTTCGCCAGTTCGATTCCAATGTTGTTGGGCGCGGATTGACTTTTGCTATTTTCTGTTCGGTTTAGCCATCTAACTTTATTCGAAAGGAGCGGGCGGACGGCAGCCTCGGTTTCGTCGGTGCAATGGTCGCCCACGATCAACAGCTCGAGATCTTGACACGACTGCCACAGAACCGAACGGATCGAGGGCAGGATATGTCGCCCCCTGTTGTAGGTTGCCATGATCACCGAAAAAGATGGCGCCTCAGTCAAAGACGTAAGGGATTCCTGGGTGGCCATAAGGCAAGCGCGATTTGTCGGGATGGGATGGGTCATAGGCGCGGGTCGGCATGTTTATAAACGTGGCTGCTTGTGTGCCCCGGTTGTACACGCCGTGCACGACTTCCGGCGGAATCGTCAATAGCACCTTGTTTCGCTCGCCCACGTCCAAGACATTGAGCGTGAGATAGGTGGGGCTCGCCGGTCTAAGATCATAGAGAGCCACTTGAAGGCTTCCATTGGTGTACGCCAGCCGGTCCGACTGGCGTTTGTGGTAGACCCAGGCGCGGATCGAACCTGGGGCCGCGAGATAAGAGTGAGGGACAGGTTGTATGACCTCGTTTATGTTCGAGATCAGAACCGTCAAGTCGCCACGCTCGTCTTCATGCGTAAGAAGGCGGTTCAGGCGAACGCCCTCGATTTGATGATCGATTGTCAATTCTTGCAGCAATGGAGTTTCTTCAACCCAAGGCTCGTCGTCGACAAAATCTCCGAGTTCCACCATTTCCGGGCCCCTCACGTCGGCACCGCAGAGCGCTTTAGAAAAGCACAAGAATAAGGGTTTCAGAAGACCGTGCCTGGCTTGGTCGTCTGCGAAACGCGCGCCCCACGCAAACGGCGTGCTGGACGCCTGCCGGGAGCGGGATGTGGCGCTGGTCGCCTATATGCCGCTGGCGTCCGGCCAATTGACGCCGCGGACCGAAGGCGGTGAGCCCGACGCCCTGCAGACGCTCCTCGCCGATATCGCCCGCGCGCATGATGCGAGCGTCAGCCAGGTCGCGCTCAACTGGCTCCTGATGCGCGATCCCCATGTGATCGCCATTCCCGGCGCGACGAAGCCGCACCATGTCGAGGACAATCTCAGGGCACTGACGTGGCGATTGAGTGCGTCTGAGTTCGACGCCATCGATCAGGCCTCAGCCCCCTGAAACGCCCCGCCACGCTCCTTATTCCGGCACGACGGAATCGGGAAAATCATGCCAGCGCTTGATCTTCCACCCTTGCGGCCCCTTCACCAGCCAGCCTTCGTAATTGAGGCTGCTGCGATTTGAAAAGCCCAAATCTCGGACGTCACCTGAAAGCCGTTGCGGTCAATAGGCTCTTGCGGGGGGAGGGAAACAGGCAGGAACGGAGATCGAACGAAGACGAATACCACCGCCGAAACTACGCTATTGCCGCCGTTTGTATCCGTCACTCCCACTCGATCGTGCCGGGGGGCTTGGAGGTGATGTCGTAGACCACGCGGTTGATGCCGCGCACCTCGTTGATGATGCGCCGCGCGGCGTGTCCGAGAAACTCGTGGGAGAAGTCGTAATAGTCGGCGGTCATGCCGTCGGTCGAGGTGACGGCGCGCAGCGCGCACACATAGTCGTAGGTGC
>CAZHCN010000016.1:0-25610 GCA_964530895.1 uncultured Methyloceanibacter sp.
ATCTCGAGCTGCCGAGCACGGGCTGGCTGCGCCGCTACCGGGTGCGGGCGCACGGACGCGTCGGCCAAGACGCGCTCGATGCGCTGAAGGCCGGCATCACCATCGACGGGGTGCGCTACGGCCCAGTCGAGGCGCGCATCGAGCGGGAGCAAGGCAGCAATGTATGGCTCACCATTGCGCTTCGCGAGGGCAAGAACCGCGAGGTGAAGCGCATCGCCGAGCATCTAGGGCTCACGGTGAATCGGCTGATCCGCGTGTCGTTCGGGCCGTTTGCCCTCGGCGAGCTGGCCCCGGGCGCGCTCGAGGAGGTGAAGCCGAAGGTGCTGGTGGACCAGCTCGGCACGAAGCTCGCCGGTGAGCTCGGTCTCCGCCGCGGACAGCTCGACCGGCAGGCGACGCGCCGCACATGAGGATCATCGCCGGCAAGTTCAAAGGAAAGACCATCGAGGCGCCGAAAGGGCTCGGAACAAGGCCGACGAGCGACCGCGTGCGCGAGTCGCTGTTCAACGTGCTGGAGCATGGGACGCCCGAGATCGACTTCGAGGGCTTGCGCGTGCTCGACCTGTTCGCGGGCTCGGGCGCGCTCGGGCTCGAGGCGCTGTCGCGCGGCGCGCGCTTCTGCCTCTTCATCGAGGACGACACGGCTGCCCGCGCCGCCATCCGCCGCAACGTGGAGGCGCTGGCGCTCACCGGCGTCACCAAGATCTGGCGGCGAGACGCGACGCGGCTCGGGCCTGCGGGCACGATCTCCCCGTTCGACCTCGTGTTCTGCGATCCGCCTTACGGCAGGGGGCTCGGGGAACGGGCGCTCGCGGCAGCCGTTGAAGGCGGATGGATCAAAGCCGGCGCCATCGCCGTGCTGGAGGAGCGGGCCGACATCGCCCCGGCGTGGCCGGCCCCTTTCTCGGAGATCGACCGGCGCCGCTACGGCACCACGGAAATCGGCATTGCCAGACTTCCCGGATGAGGCGGGCGATTTTCCCTCAAGTCGGCAAAATGTGTTTAGATGCAAGGAGGGCGATACGGGGAGGACTGATGAGTTTGAGAGCGCTGCTATTGGCGCCTTTATTGTTGGCGGCCGCCGCGGCCGCGGAGGCTCCCAAGGACACCTTTACCTCGGGTGTGTGGCAGGGCGATGCGAACTACGACTCGGACGGGCATTTCTCCGACTGCACCATGACGGCGCAAGCCGAGGACGACGTCCTGGTGGGGTTCGTCATCAGTAAGGACTTCGACTGGGGCATCGTCATCGCCGACGACAAGCGAACCTTCGAAGTGGGCACGAGCAAGGCCGTGCTGCTTCTCGTCGACAAACGCGACCCGATCGCCGCCGTGGCCAAGGTGGTCGACCCCCACGGCATCCTCATCCCGCTCGAGAACTCCGATCAAGTGATCGAGGCCATGCGCCACGGCAAGGTGCTCAGGATCGCGACCGACGGCGCCGACTTCACCATCAAGCTGACCGGCACGCGCGACGCCATCACCGCGCTCGCGCAATGCGTCACCGAGCATCAAGGCACCGACCGGGTCCAACTTTGACGCCCGCTAGCGGCGAGAGAACAGCTTCTCGATATCGCTGAGCTTGAGCTCGATATAGGTGGGGCGGCCGTGATTGCACTGGCCGGAGAAGGGCGTCTTCTCCATGTCGCGCAGGAGCGCGTTCATCTCATCGGGGCTCAGCCGCCGCCCGGCGCGCACGCTGCCGTGGCAGGCCATGGTGGACAGCACCTGGTCGAGCTTTGCCGCAAGGAGGCGCCGCCCTTCCCCCTCCTCCTCCGCTTCGAGAAGCGTATTGGCGAGGTCGGACAGCAGGCCTTTCACGTCGCAGGTGCCGAGCAGCGCCGGCACCTCGCGCACGACGACGGCGGAGGGCCCGAAAGCCTCGACGACGAGGCCGAGGCGCTCAAGCTCGTCCGCGGCGAAAAGGAGGCTCGCCGCGGCCTCGCCGTCGAGCTCCGCCACTTCGGGGATGAGCAGCATCTGCCGCGTGATCCCGCCATCCGCCAGGGCGCCCTTCAGCCGCTCATAGACGAGGCGTTCATGAGCCGCATGCTGATCGACAATGACGAGCGCGTCCCCGGTCTCGGCGATGATGAAGGTGTCTTGCACCTGCGCGCGGGCGGCGCCGAGCGGGTAGTCGGCGGCGGTGTCGTCTTCGCGCGCGGCCCCGCGCATGTCGGCGGAGGGCGCCGCAACGTCGGCCAAGGGCGCTTGCGCCCGCTCGGCGAACCCGAAGCTTTCGCGGCGGGTTTGGCTCGCATAGGGTTGCGGGCGCGGCATCGGTGACGGCGAAGACGCGCCCGACGGCTGCACCATGCGCTGAAGGGCGGAGTGCGACAGGCTCGCGGTGGCGCGGTGACCGGCGGCGCCGAGCGCCTCGCGAAGCGCGCCGATCAGAAGCGAGCGCACCCCATTGGGATCGCGGAAGCGGAGCTCGGTCTTGGCGGGATGGACGTTCACATCCACCTCGTCGGGCGGCAGGGTCAGGAACAGCGCCAGCATGGGGTAGCGCCCGTGCGGCACGAGATCGCCATAGGCCGCGCGCACCGTGCCGGCCATGAGCTTGTCGCGCACGGGGCGTCCGTTCACCACGAGATAGGCTTGCAAGCCGTTCGGCCGGTGCAGGGTCGGCAGCCCGGCGAAGCCTTGCACGGTCATGGACCCCCGCGCCGCCTGCACGGGAAGCGCATCGTCGACGAAGTCGGAGCCGAGGATACGCCCGAGCCGCGCCAGAGCGTGATCGAGCAGGCCCGGCGGGCAAGCGTCGAGGCGGAGCGTGGTGCGCTCACCGGTGGAGAGCGAGAAGGCGACCTCCGGGTGGGCGAGGGCGAGCCGCTTTACCGCATCGCCGATGGCCGCGGTTTCCGCGCGTTCGGACTTCATGAATTTGAGGCGGGCGGGCGTTGCGTAAAACAAATCCCGCACCTCGACCTCGGTGCCGGCGCCCAGCGCCGCCGGCTTCAGCGGGGATTTCCGCCCGCCATCCACGGCAATTGCGTAGGCCTCCTTGGCGCCCTTCGCGCGGCTCGTGATCGCAAGCCGTGCCACGGCGCCGATCGAGGGCAGCGCCTCGCCGCGGAAGCCGAGCGTCAAAATGTGCGAGAGCTCGTCGCCGGCGAGCTTGGAGGTGGCGTGCCGCTCGACGGCGAGAGCGAGGTCCTCGGGGCCCATGCCGGCGCCGTCGTCGGTGACGCGGATCAGGCTCAAGCCGCCGCCCGTGGCCGTCACGTCGATGCGGGACGCGCCCGCGTCGATCGCGTTCTCGACCAACTCCTTGACGACGCTTGCAGGCCGCTCGACCACCTCACCCGCGGCGATGCGATTTATGAGGTTCGGCGGCAGCTGACGAATAGCCATCGCATGCCTCCGGTGTCCGCCAGCGATGCCGGCAGGCTCGGCACTTTATCCGATTCTACGGCCTGAAGACTCGAATGAAGGGCTAGCCCGGGGCCCCTTGTCCCGCCACCGCGGCGGGCTCCACCGGTTTGCCGACGATGGTGGTGAGGAGCCGGTCGGGCGCGAGCAGACGCTTGGCGACGCGCTTGACGTCGTCCATGGTCACCGCCTCGACGAGCGCGTTGCGCTTCTTGACGTAGTCGATGCCGAGATCCTCGATCTGGATCCACAGGAGTTGGCTTGCAATGCTCGTCGACGACTCGAAGCGCAGCGCGTAGGCACCGGTCAGATAGGCCTTGGCGCTGTCCAGTTCCGCCTGGCTCGGTCCCTCGTCCGCCAACCGCCCCAATTCGTCCTGGATCACCGTGAGCGACCGGGCGACCGCCTCGTTCTTGGTTGCTACGTTGCCGATGAACACGGCGCCGTGCTGATACGGATAGAGGTTGGAATAGACCGAATAGGCGAGACCGCGCTTCTCGCGCACCTCTTCCATCAGCCGCGAGGAGAAGCCGCCGCCGCCGACGATGTAGTTCAGCACATAGGCCGGGATGAAATCGTTATCGTGGCGCGAGACGCCGCGCAGACCAAACTGCGCCACAGACTGGGGCACGTCCATGACGATGACCTCGCGCCTGGGTCCCAATGTCGGGTTCGCATCGGCCACGGGCGCAAGCTCGGATTTTTCGGGCAGGTCGCCGAAGATCTTGTCTAGTGCCTTGCCGAGTTCCTCGGCATCGATGTCGCCGACCACCGAGATCACGAGCTTGTCACGCGCAAACACGCGGCGGACGTAATTGTGAAGGTCGTCGGCGGTGATGGCGGAGACCGACTGCATCGTGCCCTTCACCGGGCGGCCGTAAGGATGATCGTGGAACGCGAGCTTGTCCCAGGCGATCGACGCCACGGTCTCGGGATCGTTCTCATCGAATTTGAGCCCGGCGAGAATCTGCGCGCGTACGCGTGCGAGCGCATCCTCGTCGAAGCGGGGCTTCGCCATGGCGAGCCGCAGGAGATCGAAGACCTCGTCCTTGTTCGCGGTCAGCGTCTGCAGGCTGCCGAGCATGACGTCGCGGCCGGCGTCGAAATCCATGCGCATGGCGAGCGCCTGCTCGCGCTCCTGGAAGGCGGTGGAATCGAGATCGCCGGCGCCCTCGTCCATCATGGCCGTCACAAAATAGGCCACCCCGTCTTTGCCCGGCTCATCCTGGGATGCGCCGCCGCGGAAGGCGAAGCGCATGGCGATCAACGGATTGGCGTGGCTCTCCACGAGCCAAGCCCTGATACCGCCGGGGCTCGTAACTTCTTGAATCTTCATGCCGCTCCCTTTGGCCGCCGCAGGTGTCGCCAGCAGCGCCAGCGCCGCAAGCGACGCACCAAGCCGGACCATTTTGGGGAAAAGCGAAGAGCGAACTGTCATCCGCGTCTACGACTTTCCGTTCCCAGCCGCTTGGGCGGGCTTGTTGCCAATGCTGCTCGTATATTCGGGGACTGGTTTGAGAATTCCCGTGACCGAGTCGTTTTCAACAAGATACTTGCGGGCCACGGCGCGGATGTCGTCCACGGTCACCTGCTTCAGCCGGTCGGGCCATTCCTCCACGTCCTCGACGCTCATGCCGGCGGCGAGGCGCCAGCCATATTGGCGGGCCATGCGGGAAATGGAGTCGGAGTTGTAGACGAACTCGGCCACTTGCGAAGCGCGGGCGCGGTTGAGCTCGTCTTGCGTCACGCCTGTCTCACGCAGTTCGGCAATGACGCCGTCGATAGCCCTTTCGAGGTCTTCGTCCGTGTGCGCCGCGCCGGCGATAGCGTAGAAGCCGACCCGGCCGGAATCGAGACCGGAATCGGTGTACCAGCCGCCGGCGCTCGCCGCGACCTTCTGCTCGACAACGAGTCGCTTATAGATGCGGCTCGTGGCGCCATGGGCGGCGATACGCATTAGGAGGTCGATGGCTTCCGCTTCGCCGGGCTTGGCGGAGGCGTAGCTCGGCGCGATGTAATAGCGCTGCACCGTGGTGCGGCCGGCGCGGGCATCCTCGAGGGTCACCGTGACTGCCGCATCATGCTCAGGCTCTTGCGGACGCACGCGCTTCACGTGCTCGCCGTGCCGCGGGATCTTGCCGAACGTCTTCTCGGCGAGCGCCCTCACCTCATCCGTCTCGACGTCTCCGGCGACGATGAGGATCGCGTTCTCCGGGGCGTAGAAGCGGTGATAGAAGCTCAGGGCGTCCTCGCGGGTCAGTTCCTCCATCTCATGTTCCCAGCCGATGATGGGAATGCCGTAAGGATGGTTGCGGTAGAGCGCCGCCATCATCTGTTCTTGCAGGATGCTGCCCGGGTCGTTGTCGACACGGGAGCGGCGTTCCTCGAGGATCACGTCGCGCTCGGTCTTCACATCCTCCGGGGTGAGCCGGAGATTGACCATGCGGTCCGCTTCCATCTCCATCACCGTGGCAAGACGGTCCCTGGCCACGCGCTGGAAATAGGCGGTGACGTCGTGATTGGTGAAGGCGTTATCCTCGCCGCCGTTTCTGGCGATGATCTTGGAGAACTGACCGGTTGGGATCTTGTCGGTGCCCTTGAACATCAGATGCTCAAGGAAGTGAGCGATGCCCGAGGAACCCGGCGGCTCGTCCGCGGCGCCCGCCTTATACCAGACCATCTGGGTCACGACCGGAGCCCGGTGATCGGGGATGACCACGACATCGAGGCCATTGGCGAGGGTGAACTCGCTGACCCGTTCCGGGACAACTTCTTCAGCGGCAACAGCAGCAACCGACATTGAAACACTCATCAAGGCTGTGACTAGTCCGACTCGGAGAGTGGCAGTCCATTGATCTAGCATCCATACCACCATTCAGCGAGGCCGGAGGGTCATGGTGCGGGCAACAGGCGCGCGGGAGGGTTAAGCTTAACAAGCCGCTAACCGATGCGCCACCGTCGGGGCTCGGGCCAGGTTTTTCAACAAAAACAGGGGTGCAAGATCGCGGCCAACCGCGCGCAAACGCGGCTTTGGGGGCCAGGCTTGGTTAGCAGGTCTGCTTAATAGCCGACCGGCGCCTCGCCGCTGCTTGCCTTGTTGTAGCTGTCAGGCGCGGACGGATGGAAGTCTTCGTTGTTCCGGTCGGGCAGCGGGGCTTCCGCCTGGTGCGGTTTCAGGCCGTGGAGTTCGGGGGTCTTGGTGTTGTCGACCACCCGGTCGGAGGGATCAGGCGCGGGCACGTCGGCCACCGGCTCTTCCTCCGTCTTCTTGCGGCCAAAGACCTTGTCGAGCAGGGTCGGCTTGCCGGCATACGGATTGACAGGATCGGCATCGGCCTCGACTTCCGCCTGCTTGGCCTGCTTCTGCTCGACAGCGCGTTGGCGCACCCGTTCCGGGTCCTCCGGCCAGTCCGAACGGGCCGTGGCCACGGCAGCGCCCTGGCCCGGCGGCGGCAGTTGGTGGAGATTGGGCGGTACCGTCAGCGGCGGGCGCTCGGCCATCTGGACGTCGGCCTGCTGCCGATCGCCGGAGATGCCCATATAATCGAAGATCTTGCCCTGGAACTCGATGCCGCCGCAGCCGCCAAGGGCCGCCACGCAGGCGAGCGCGCCCGCGAGCTTCAAGGCCCGGTCAGCAAAGGCTATGGCGGTGATGTGCCCCACGACTCCCCTCAGAACCCGGCGAAGTCCCGGATTAGCTACATCTTGGAGGGGTTTCCGGCCTTTTTGTGACCCCCGAAGAGCGAGTCATACAGAAGTCCAATGACCCCGGCAACTATGGCCACGTCGGCGATATTGAAGACGTACCATTCGAAGCCGAAGGCGTGAAAAGCGAAGAAGTCCGCCACCGCGCCATAGGCAATGCGATCGATGGCGTTGCCGACGGCCCCGCCGATGATGAGGCCGATGGCGGAAGCCGTCAGGCCTGAGGTCATCCGGGCAAGCCACATGACGAGCGCGAGGCTCGCCAGGCACGCGAAAGCGATCAGGCCGAGACGTCCAAGCTGGCTGTCCTGAGTCAGGAGGCCATAGCTGATGCCCCTATTCCATAAGAGCACGAGGTCGAAGAACGGCGTGACCGTGACCGTACCCTTGGCGCCCACGTCGTAGACAAAGAGCAGCCAGAGCTTGCTCGCCTGGTCGGCCACGACCGTGAGGGCGGCGACGGTGAGCCCGAGCGGCGAGAGCGGCCCCCAAAACCATTTGCGCATGACGCTACGCCTTCGCTTTCGCGCGCGTATCGAATTGGCGCACGGCCGCCGCATCGCGCGGCGAGAGCGTCGGGAACGCGGGATCGGCACCGACCTCGCGCAGAATCTTCCAAGAGCGCGCGCATTTCGCGCCTTCGGCCCGCGCGAACACCACAGCCACGCCTTCGACATCTTCGAGCCGGAAGGCGTCGCGCGGTCCCTCTTCCGAGATCAGCGTGGCGCCGCTCGTGATGGCGATCTCGGCGAGATCGACGCCGGCGAGGCTAGAGTGCAGGTCCTCATCCGACACATAGACTTTCGGCGCTGCCTCAAGGCTCGAACCGATCCGGCCCTCCTTGCGCTCGATCTCGAGAGCACCGGTCACCACGCGGCGCACGAGGCGGACGTTGCGCCATTTCCCGGCCAACGCATCGTCGCGCCATTCGTCCGGCACGTCGGGGAATTGGCGCAAGTGCACGGAGCCCTTGTCGTCGGGGAAGCGGTTGAGCCACGCCTCCTCCATAGTGAAGCACAGCATCGGCGCGAGCCACGCGGTGAGGCTCGCGAACAAGCGATCCAAGACGGTGAGCGCCGCGCGGCGCGTCACGCTGTCATACGCATCGCAATAGAGCGCGTCCTTGCGGATGTCCAAATAGAACGCCGACAGGTCGTTGACGCAGAAATTGAGCAGCGCATGGAAGATGCGCTTGAAGTCATAAGCCGCATAGCCCTCGCGCACGAGTGTATCAAGCTCGGCGAGGCGGGCAAGCATATAGCGCTCGAGCTCCGGCATCTCGACATAGGGCACGGTGAGGCTGTCCTCGTAGTGCGCGAGATTGCCGAGCAGGAAGCGCAGCGTGTTGCGCAGGCGGCGATAGGAATCGACGTTCGCCTTGATGATGTCGGGACCGATGCGCAGATCCTCGGCGTAGTCGGAGCTCATCGCCCAGAGCCGCAAGATCTCCGCGCCGGACTGCCGGATCACGTCCTGCGGCGCCACCACGTTGCCGAGGGACTTCGACATCTTGCGTCCGTCCTCGTCGTTGACGAAGCCGTGGGTCAACACGGTCTCGAACGGCGCGCGGCCGCGCGTGCCGCACGCCTCGAGCAGCGAGGATTGGAACCAGCCGCGATGCTGGTCGGACCCTTCGAGATAAAGGTCAGCCGGCCATTTGAGGTCGGGCCGCTTCTCCAGCACGAAGGCGTGGGTGCTCCCGGAATCGAACCAGACGTCGAGAATGTCGTCGATTTTCTCCCAAGCGTTGGGGTCGTCCACGAGGCCGTCGAGAAAGCGGGCCTTGGCGCCCTCCATGAACCAGGCATCCGCACCTTCCTTCTCGAAGGCACTGACGATGCGGTCGATCAGCTCGCCCGACGCATTAAAGTCCTGACGCGGGATAACCTCGCCAGTCTCCTTGTGCATGAACACCGTGATGGGCACGCCCCAGGCGCGCTGCCGGGACACGACCCAGTCGGGGCGTGTGTCGACCATGCCCTTGATGCGCTTCTCCCCTTGCGGCGGCACGAAACGCGTGGCGCCGATCGCTTTCAAGGCGCGGTCGCGCAACGTGTCGTCGTCGCCGATGTCGCGGTCCATGGCGATGAACCATTGGGGCGTGGCGCGGAAGATGACGGGCTTCTTGGACCGCCAGGAATGCGGATAGTCGTGCTTGTAGCGGGACCGCGCGATGAGTGCGTTGGCGCCGGTCAGCGCCTGGATTACCGCCTCGTTGGCGTCGCCGAACTTGCCCTTGTCGTCGACCACGCGCTTGCCTTCGAAGCGCGGCGCCTCCTTGGTGAAGAAGCCGGCCTCGTCGACGGTGAAGGGGATCGCCTTGTCGATGTCGCGCTCATGCAAGAGACGCTCATTCGAGGTCCACACCTCGAAATCATCGACGCCGTGGCCCGGCGCGGTGTGTACGAAGCCGGTGCCGGTGTCCTCGGTGACGTGCTCGCCGGCAAGCAGCGGCACCATGAAGCGATAGTCGCTTTGATCGCGTAAGGGGTGCGCCGTCATGGCGTGGCGCAGCATCTCGCTCGTCACGTCGCCGAGGCGCGACCAGCCTTCGATGCGCGCCGCTTGCTTGACCGTGTCGGCCAGCGCGTCAGCGAGGATCAGCCGCTCGCCGACCTTGGCCCAATTATCTTCCGGCGCCTGGGTGATCTCGTAGAGCCCGTAGCCGATCGAAGGCGAATAGGAGATGGCGCGGTTGCCGGGAATGGTCCACGGGGTCGTGGTCCAGATGATCACGTTGGCATGCTGGAGCGCTTGCGGATCCGGATTCTCGGCGCTCGCGAACATCACCGGGAACTTCACGTAGATGGCGGGGCTCTCGATCTCCTGGTACTCGACCTCGGCCTCGGCGAGCGCGGTGCGCTCCACCACGGACCACATCACGGGCTTCGAGCCGCGATAGAGCAGTCCGTTCATGGCGAACTTCATGAGTTCGCGGGCGATGGTGGCCTCCGCGTCGTAGCTCATGGTCAAGTAGGGGTGATCCCAATCGCCGTCGACGCCGAGGCGCTTGAACTCCGCGCGCTGTACCTCGAGCCAGTGCTGGGCGTAGGCCCGACATTCGCGGCGGAAGCCGATGATCGCAGCAGAGTCCGAAAAGTCGGGCTTCGCCTTCCCCTTGGCGCGGTAATTCTCCTCCTCGACCTTCCACTCGATCGGGAGGCCATGGCAGTCCCAGCCCGGCACGTAGTTGGCGTCCTTGCCCATCATGGCGTGCGAGCGGGTGACGACGTCCTTGAGAATCTTGTTCAGCCCGGTGCCGATATGGATGTTGCCGTTGGCGTAAGGCGGGCCGTCATGCAGGACGAACTTCGTCCGGCCCATGGCCTCCTCGCGCAGGCGGTCGTAAAGGCGCATCTCGGCCCAACGCTGGAGCAGCTCCGGCTCGCGCTGGGGCAGCCCCGCCTTCATGGGGAAGTCGGTCTTGGGCAGAAAGAGCGTCTCGCTCCAGTCGCGCTCGACTTGGACCTTGACCGGCGCGGGCATGGGGGCCTTGGGCGGCCGCGGAGCTTTGGCCCTAACAGCCTTCTTCGGCGCAGGCGCGGTCTTGGGCTTCGCCGCCTGTTTCGGTTTCGCGGCCTTGCCTTTCGAGACCTTCCGTCTCCCGGCCAGCGTCTTGAGCTTGCCGACGCCCTTCTTCTTCGCGAGCGTCTTGGGCCTGGCGATCTTGGACTTGGAGGCCTTGGGCTTGGTCACCTTGGGCTTGGCGGCCTTGGATTTGGCGGCTTTGGATTTGGTGGCTTTGCGCGTGGCGGCCGATGTCTTCTTGGCTGCGGCCTTTGCAGTCTTGGCCTTCTTGGGCGCAGCCTTCTTCGGCGCAGGCTTCCGCTTTGCCGCTGTCTTTTTCGGCTTGGCCGTCTTGGCCTTCCCGGCCTTCTTCGGCGCGAGCGCCGTCTTGGCCTTCGCGGACTTCTTGCGCTTCGGCGCCTCGGCTTTCGCCTTCGCCTTGCGCGCAGCCTTGGCGGCCGCTTTGCCGCGCTTCGTCTTCTTCACCATGATCCTTGTTTCCGCCCCAAGGGCCTCGACTCGCTCTCGCGAGGCGTTCTAGCAACCGGCCTTGCCACAATCCAGTGCCCGGTCGGCCAGCACGGCGCCGAGCGTGAAGCGCCGCATGGGGTCGTCCGCGTCGACCGCGACCAGAATCGCCTTCGCCTTCTTACAGTCCTCGCCCATTTGCACGGCAAGCGCCTCGGCACTGTCAAAGGCATGATCGGGCCGGATAAAATCGATGAACTCGACCTCGACCTCCTCGCCGTAGAGGTCGCCTGAGAAGTCGAGGAGATAGGCTTCCAGCACCGGCTCGTCGGCACCGAATGTGGGGCGCAGGCCCACATAGCCTGCGGCGTGATACCGCTCTCCGCGATGGTGGACGCGCATGGCGTAGATGCCGTGACTCACGTCCTGGCCGGGCGCGAGCTTGTAGTTGAGCGTCGGGAAGCCCATGCCCTTGCCGCGCCCCGCGCCCTTGCCCACGCGGCCCCGCGCCCGCCACCAATAGCCGAGCTGCTCGGCGGCCTCCCGGACCTCGCCTGAGCGGAGATGATCGCGGATCGTGCTCGACGAGAAGGTGACGCCGCCCTCGAGCGTGACCGGCGCCACCACGTCGACGCCGAAGCCCTGGGTCTTGCCGATTGCCGCCAAGTGCTCGACGGAGCCGGTGCGCCCTTTGCCGTAGGTGAAGTCGTAGCCCACCACCACATGGCTGGCACCGAAGCTTTCGCCCACCACCTCGGTGGCGAAGGCGTCCGCCGAGAGCGACGACAGCGCATGATCGAAGGTGAGGACGAAGGTCTGGTCGAGACCGAGGGCCTCGAGCAGCTCGAGCTTCACCGGGAGCGGGGTTAGCCGGAAGAACGGCTTATCAGGGGCGAAGAACTCGCGCGGGTGCGGCTCGAAGACGACGGCGCCGGCACGGCGGCCCTCGGCTTCCGCGATGCGCTTCGCCTCGTTGAGAACCGCCTGGTGGCCGCGGTGGACACCATCGAAATTGCCGATGGCCAGAACCGCGCCTTTCAGAGCGGGCGGCGTGTCCCGCCAGGAGCGGATAACGTCCATCGGTTCGCCCCTAGCCTTGCCGCCTATTGGCTCGGCGCCCGGCGATCGACCATCATCACCGCCTCACCTTCGAGCACAGTCTTGCCGTTGACGGAGCAATCGCACGCGAGCGTAACGCGGCTCTTCTCCGGATCGACGGCGGTGATCTTGCAGGTCGCCACCACCTCGTCGCCAATATAGACCGGCGCACGGAACTTGAGGCCTTGGGAGAGATAGATGCAGCCGGGCCCCGGCAGCTTGGTGCCGAGCACGGTGGAGAACAGGGCGCCGGTCAGAAATCCGTGCGCGATGCGCTTCTTGAAGATGGTGCCGGATGCGAACTCGTCATCGAGATGGACCGGATTGACATCGCCCGAAAGCGCGGCGAAGGCCCTCACGTCGTCGTCGGTGATCTTCTTGGAGACGCTTGCCTCCATGCCGGGAGAAAGATCCTCCAAATAATAGCCGTGGCCTAGGCTCGTCTTACCGTTCGCGATGCTCATATTGCTTTCCCTGCTTGTTTCTCAAGTGATTGGATGAGCGCGCAAAATAGCGAAGGCATTGCTGCACCGCAATAAGCGGGACGTTCGCGAAAGCGCCAAATTGCGCCCAAAAAACCCGGCGCTTAACCCTCCATTCACGGCCACAAGTTAAGGTTTCACCCGTGTTTTCTACCCGCCCCGGGACAGGCCTTGGGCGGGTGTCCTTTGGCGGTAAGACTTGGCGATGTCCAAGCGGCAAGCCAAAGGCTCGTGAGGAGGTTCAAGAATGGCTCTCGATCCCAGCATGCCGGTTCTCGTCGTCGACGACTACAAGACGATGATCCGGATCATTCGCAATCTCTTGAAGCAGCTCGGCTTCGCCAATGTCGACGAGGCGAGCGACGGAACGGCGGCACTCAGCATGATGCGGCAGAAGGATTATGGCCTCGTGATCTCCGATTGGAACATGGAGCCGATGACGGGCTATGAGTTGCTGCGCGAGGTGCGCGCCGACGACCGCTTGTCGCGTACGCCCTTCATCATGGTCACCGCCGAATCGAAGACCGACAACGTCATCGCGGCGAAGAAGGCCGGCGTGAACAATTACATCGTCAAGCCGTTCAACGCGGCGACGCTGAAGTCGAAGATCGACGCGATTTTCGGAGAGGCTTCCTAACGACAGTCTTCCAAGACGAGCCCTTCCGAAGAGACGGGATTTTATCAAGATCATTTTCAACAAAGGGAATTTCATGGTTCAGGTCGGGGGAACGAAGCCGAAGCGGAAGGTACCGTCCGTCCGCCGCAAGATTGCGCGAGGCGGCAGGGATCATTCGGTGACGGCGGAGATCACGCTGCTGTTGAACACGTTGCGGGAGCTCGCGGCCATCCGCAGCACCGCGGAGGACGCGGCGGCGCGCATCCTCGACTCGGCGGAAGGGCTGCTGGCCCTCGCCGACAAGGAGGAAGCCGAAAAGGCCGAGGAGGCAATCCTCGCGATCATGACGGCGTGCGGGTTTCATGACCTCGTCGGCCAGCGCGTCACCAAGATCACCGAGACGCTCGACTGCGTCATCGCAAGCCGCCTCACGGGCGAGAAGCCGGCGCAGTTGTCGGCCAAAGAGGGCGCGGCGATTGCGCTCGAAGGGCCGAGCCACGACAGCGCGGCGCAGGACCAGGCGCAGATCGACGCGCTGTTCGCCAAGAAAAACTAGCGCCTACCACACAAGCGCGTGCATGGCGGCGATCGGCCGCCGGCTCTGATAAGCGAAAAGCTCGGCGAGATGCGGCCCGTCGAGCGCCTCACTCCCCTCGCCCGGCGCATGCAGCGCGCTCGCCACGAAGACAGCATCGAGGCCGAAGCTGCCGGCGCCCGCGATATCGGTTTTAACCCCATCCCCGATGGCGAGCACCTGGTCCTTGCCGACGTCGCGCCCGGCAAGGTCAGAGATCGTTTCGAGCGCAAGCTCGTAGACCGGCGTGTGCGGCTTGCCGGCGTAAATGACCGCGCCGCCGAGATCCTCGTAGACCGCCGCGAGCGCGCCCGCGCACCAGATGAGCCTGTTGCCGCGCTCCACGAGGTGATCGGGATTGGCGCAGATCATAAGAAGTTTGCGCGCCGCGAGATCGCGCAAGAGCGGCGCGTAGTCGTCCGGCGTCTCGATATCGTCATCGAACAGCCCTGAGCAAACCACGAGGTCGGCATGCTCGGGGCCCGTCAGCTCGACGTCGAGGCCCTCGAAGATGGGACGGTCGCGCTCAGGGCCGAGATGGAAGACGCGTGCGTTCTTGTGCTTGCAGAGCTCGTGGCGGGTGAGATCGCCGGAGGTCACGGTGGCGTCGTAGGCATCGTCGGGCACGCCGAACTGGCGGAGCTGCGCCTGCACGGACGGGCTCGGCCGCGGCGAGTTCGACAGGAGCACGACGATGCCGCCTCCGTCGCGAAAGGCGCGGGTCGCGGCCGCAGCGCGCGGAAAGGCGTTCCGCCCGTTGTGCATGACGCCCCAAATGTCGACGACCCAGGCGCGATAGCGCCCGCCAATATCCTTGATGGAATCGATGACGGGGATGGTGGGCGAGGCGACGGTCATGGGGGCTCGTTAGAGGCTCGGGAGATAGGGGTCAAGGCAGAGGGCTTGCTCCGGGTGCGCAAATAGGCCGCAAGGAAGAGAGGGAGACCTCCTTTGCCGGCATCCCTCTTCCAAAAGCGGCTCTTGTGAGCCCCCTCACAAACACGTCCGCGCAGGGCCCTTAGGTCAGGAGCTGGCAGGCTTGGCTCGAACGCTCAATTGGGTATAATATTTATACCTATTAAGTTAATATTCCTCCACCCAGAAGGACCCCTCACCATGCTCAAAGCGTCCCCCCGCACCCTCGTCACTTTCCTTCTCGACCGCACCGGCTCCATGGAGCCGATCCGCGACGACACGATCGGTGCCTTCAACGGCTACCTCGAAAGCTTGCAGCGCGGCGGCGAGGCCATCGACTTCACCTTCCTGCAATTCGACTCGATGAGCATCGACAAGCTCTACGTCGCCGTGCCCGTGGGCGAGGTGCCGCGGCTCAGCCGCGAGACATACGAGCCGCGCGCCTCGACGCCGCTGATCGACGCGGCGTACAAGACCGTCAAGGCGGTCGAGGAACAGCTCAAGGAAGCGCCCAACACCAAGGTGGTGATCTGCTTTCAGACCGACGGGCAGGAGAATGCGTCCACCGAGCATGGCTGGGACGAGCTCAACGCGCTCATCAAAGAGAAGGCGGCGCTCGGCTGGCAGTTCAACTTCATGGGCGTCGGCATCGACGCCTACGAGCAAGGCGGCCGCATGGGCATCGCGCCGCAGGCGACCTTGGCCTACGACCATCTTGACAAGATGGCGACGCACGCGGCTTTCTCAGCAAGCGCAGAGAACGCGCGCAGTTTCGCAAGCGGCGCGGCGCCGTCGACCGCGTATTCGCCCGCCCAGAAGCAGGGATCCGGAGACCGATTCTTCGCCGGGCTGTTTTCGCGGAAGACCGGCTCGACCGCGCCCAAGGGGAAGAAGAAACCGATCGTGGACGATATCGAGCTTTAGTGACCCGCCGATCGCGATATACCAGTCCATTCGGAGCCTCGGTGAGCGTGGCGCTCGCCGAGGCCCGCATGACCCAAACCGAGCTTGCGGCCAAGACCGGCCGCTCGACGGCTTACGTCAACCAGCTCATCACCGGACACAAGAAGCCGTCGCCCGAATGGGTCGAGCTCATCGCCGACACGCTGAATCTCAACCCGAAGCAAAGGCAGGCTTTGCACGTGGCCGCCGCCAAGCAGCACGGCTTCAAGCTCGACCTCACCAAGAAGGCGCGCACTTAGCTGGACTTGAAGGCTACCGGGCGCGAAAGTCCCATCATTTCTCATGCCTGAGCATGCGCCATGCCCATCATCATCGTGCATCTCGAAGGACCGCTCGCAGGACGGGAGCAGCAGTTCGACGACTCGATCGATCTGATCCTGTTTGGACGGGATGCCGATTGCCAGGTCGTCTATCCTCCGGAAACCAGGACTGTCGGCGGACGGCACTTCGCGCTCCGGAGAGTGGGGGACGGTGACTACGCCGTCGATCTGTTCGGCCTTGGGCGCGTCGTCGAGATCGACGGCATCCGCGCAGACGACGGCACACCGGTGAAATCTGGAAGCGCCATCCGGCTGGGTGGCCTCGGCGGACCATGCTTCACGGTCGAGATCGCGCGCAATTTGTCCAAGTCCGTGCAGGTCGAGGCGGAGCCTGAACTCGACGCTGTGCCCGCGTCTGACCCCGCGCCAGCCAGCGAAATGGCGGAGATCGCATTCGATTCAGACCAGGCGGACGTCCTGGATGATCCGGCCCCGTCGTCTGAGGACCGGTTGGTGGATCTGCTCCTCATGAGGAAATGGGAAAATCCGGGATTCATCGCAGGGGTCGCCGGCCCCGGTGGACGCGATATTCCATTTGGAGAGGTAGTCGCGAGCAGCGTCCCCCAGCTCGATGCACCCCTGCCAGAATCAGCCCCGAGTTCTTCACGCACAGAGGCATCCAGCCTCCGCGGCGCGATCTGGTGGGTCGCGGCAGCTGTCGCCGCGGCGGCGGCGGCCTATTTCCTGTTTCGCCGGGAGATTGTCGTTGGAGCGACGTTCGCGAAGTTGCTTCATGCCGTCACGCCGCCCGGTCCGGCACCGGATGCGACACGTGCCGATCTCGTCGATGCCAGCGTGTTTGGCCCCACCGCCGTGCAGGCGGGGGAGGAATGCCTGATCCAGGTTTTCCTGCATCGGCTCGGTCAGCGCGAAGTCGCGAAGGCTCTCGCCCTAGAAGCTGATCCGGATGCGACGCCAAGGGGCCTGCAGACCCTTGCCGCAGAGATCGAGCGCGGGCAGCAGGTCGACATCATCCTCGAGGGGCGTGGCCTCGGCGTCGAGGATGAGAGGCAGACTCTCGTCTGGCGCGGCGAGCCTTGCGCTTGCCAGTTCATCGTGACGGCGCCGGGGAGTTCGGGCGGCCGTACGTTCCATCCCCGCGTGATCGTGCTCGTGGATTCCGTTCCGGTCGGCTCGATCACTTTCGCGCTCATAACGAAAAAGGATGAGACGACCGCCCCCAAGACCGAGCAGCTCGGCGACCGGGCCAAGCGCTATACTTACGCGTTCCTCTCCTACGCCTCGCCTGACCGCGCCGAGGTGATCAAACGCGCACAAGGGCTCAAGGCCGGTGGCACGCATTTCTTCAACGACCTCTTGTCGCTCGAGCCCGGCGAGCGCTGGGAGAAGCGGCTCTATCGAGAGATCGACCGTTGCGACGTGTTCTATCTGTTCTGGTCGTCCAAGGCGAAAGACTCCGAGTGGGTGATGAAAGAGACCAACTATGCGCTCGCCCGGCGCGCCGGGTCAGGCGACGGCGATCCGGACATCATCCCTGTGATCATCGAGGGCCCGCCGCCGCCTGCCCCGCCAGAATCGCTCAAGGATATCCATTTCAACGACTCTCTGCTTTATGTGCTCGCCGGACACAGAACCACGCCGCCCTAGAGGCTCGGGCCCGAGGGCCCGTTGAAAGCTCCCGTTAAGAAGCTGTGCTAAGGTCTCCCCCGCGCCGACTCGGGCCGACGGCATCAGGCCGCGAAACCTTCGGCGATGGAGGCTGAGATGCATCATCTTCGTTTGAAGACCGGTGTGGTCGCGAGTGCCTGTGCGCTCGCTTTTTTCGCGGCGCCCGGCCCCGCCAAGGCCGCTTCGCCGCTTGGCTTGGATCAGGCGAGACCCATCGTGGTTCCTGTCGTCGACCAGGAAGACCTCAGCGTCGAGGAGGATCTGCGGCCCGACGAACCGCCGGAAGCCCTCGAAGGCGCGCCGGAGAAACCAGAGATGGCGCCGATGGCACCTCCTCCCAAGGAGATGGAAGGCGAAAGCTCCGGCAATATCGAAGATCAGATGATCGACAAGATCGGCCCCGGGGCCCCGTAGGCGCCTTTCGGGTCACAGGCGGCGCGTCCTAAAAGGGCGCGACTTTTTGCCTTAGGCGCCGGCGCCGGCGAGCTCGATGGACAGCGCCGCATTCATCGGTCGCGGCTGACCGAACAGGTGCCCTTGCGCAAGCTCGATGCCGTGGTCGAGGAGCTCCGCCACGTCGCCTTCTTCCTCGACCTTCTCGATGATGAGCTGGATGCCGAGACCGTCGAGGTCCCGTTTCAGACCGGACGCCGTCCGGCCGGGACTTCCGAGAAAGCGCGCGGCGCTGAGCTTGACGTAGCGGAAATAGCGGTCGCTCAGGGTGGCGAAATCGGTGCCGAGATCGGACACGTTGTCGAGGCAGAAATTGTATCCGAGCGCGCCCAGCGTATCGAGGCAGCCGAGCTCCGCATCGGTGAGGCCAAGCATCTCGGCCTGGCTCAGCTCGAAGATGAGATGCTCGCTGAGGCCGCTGTTCTCCTCCATGAACTCGATCAGCTCGGGGAAGTAGTCGGGATCGAGCAGCGAGTGCATGGAGACGTTGCAGAACAGGCCCCGGATTTTTGAATCGGTGCCAATCCGGCGCAGCACCTGCACGCTGCGCACCAGCAAGACGTTGTCGATCAGCGGCATCAACGCGGCGCGCTTGGCCACGGGCATGTAGTCGCCGGGCAGGATAAGCCCTTCCTCCGCCGTTCGGATCCGGGTCAAAGCCTCGAAATAGCGGACCTTGCGGTCGGGCAGCGTGACGGTCGGCTGCAAATAGAGATCGACGCCGCCCGTCTCGACCGCGTGACGGATGATGTCCCGCATCCGGGCATCTTCGGCCTCGTCGTCCTCCAGGAAGGCGCTCATGGCCGGCGCTGCGGCCTCTGCTTCCTCGGGCTCTACTTCCAGGAAGGTCTCTACGTCCGCTGCGGTCTCTGCTTCCTCGGCACCCTCGGCTTCGGCGACCATCTCTGCTTCCGCGACGGTGTCGGCTTCAGGGACGTCCTCCGCATCCTCAAAGAGCGGGCGGCGGATTTCCGGCTCCTCGTCCTCCGCTGGCTCGACCTCGATGACCGTCTCGGGCTCGGCTTCGTCCGTGGGCTCTTCCTCGTCTTCGAGCGCGAGCAGGGGCTCCGGCGCGGGCTCCGGCTCCTCAACGGTTTCGATCTCCTCCTCTTCCTCGACCACCGCCACAGGCCGTGCACGCGGCGGCTCGCGGGCTATTACAGCCTCCGCCGAAGCGGCGACGGAACTCGCAGCCGTCAGGTTGCTGGAGAGACGCTTGATCAGGTCCTCGAGGACGCCGAGATCGTTCGCGACCCGGTCGCGCTGGCTGCGATTCTCGGCCTCCACGTCGGCGCGCAAGGACTCGATCCGCGCATAGACATTCTCGAACTCCACGGCGAGCTCCTCTGGCCGCGCCTGGCCGCCCGCGAAGTCCGAGGGCGCGACCCCGCCGAGGGCTTGGTCGAGCCGCTCGACGCGATCCGACAAGAGATCGATACGGGCGATGTCGTCCTCGACCCGGTCGATGCGCTGGAGATCGGTGTCGATGATCTCGAGCGCTTCCTCGAGCTCGGCGAGACGGTCGCCGCCGCCCGTGCGCGAGCCGCGTCCGAGCCTAACGAAGGACGCGGCCATGACGAGGAACAGCGCCGCGCTGGCGATGAGAACCGGGATCAAGGGCAGGCCGGCCTGGACCGTCAAGCCAGCGGCGAACGCGGCCGCAGTAATGGCCATGGCGATCAGTACGATCACGTCAAGCATGGCGAGCCCTCCTGAGGCGGCGCCGTGCCTGGGAG
The DNA here is from genome assembly GCA_964530895.1 of uncultured Methyloceanibacter sp. Taxonomy (GTDB): domain Bacteria; phylum Pseudomonadota; class Alphaproteobacteria; order Rhizobiales; family Methyloligellaceae; genus Methyloceanibacter. The sequence goes on from CAZHCN010000016.1 coordinate 19,842, forward strand.
ACATGGTGATGCTGTTCTGCATGCTGGCGCCACCCCCTCACACGGAATCATGGGCGACAGGCTACTGCAACGCAACATCAAACTCACCGCCGCAAGCCTGTGATAGCAGCCAAGGCCGCGAAGGCCAAGACACGCGCCGTTCTCATGGCGGCCGCGCGAGGGTTCGGGTGAGCGCCGCAAATATCCTCCCCGCGCGCGACGCGGCGGCGTGCCACAGGCCGATCACCAAGGCGTGTCCCCCACGCATATTTCGTGACATCGTCCATGGAGTAGACTGCGGAACGCTCAACGAGGAGTCCCGAGCATGAAAAGCCACAGACGCGTCTTCGCCACGATCCTTGCGCTCGCCATCATTGCCGGGACCGCGGTTGCCGCCAAAGCCCAACAGGCGAGCCCGGTCGATTTGGTCGATGCCCTCAATGCGGTGTTCGGCAAGCATGCCGGCGCCCGCGCTGCCCATACCAAGGGTATCTGTCTCACCGGCATGTTCACCCCCTCGGCGGACGCGCCGAAGCTTTCCAAGGCGCCGCATTTCGCCAAGCCTGTTCCCATCATTGCCCGCTTCTCGCTGGGCGGCGGGAATCCCAACGCGCCCGACAGTGCGCAGGACAATGTGCGCGGCTTCGCTATCAAGTTCGACCTCGGGGATGGCGCCAGCACCGATCTCGTGACCATCTCGGCGCCGGTGTTCTTCGCCGCGACGCCCGCGCAGTTCGTCGCGTTCTTGCAGGCTGTGGGCTCGGGCGATCAGGACAAGATCAAGGCCTTCTTCGCGGCGCATCCGGAGACCACGCGGCAAAACGCTTGGCTCACCTCGCACCCGGTTCCGGCGAGCTACGCGGGGGTGGACTATTGGGGCGTGCACGCCTTCACCTTCACCAACGCGGACGGCAAGGCGAGCCTCGTGAAATACAAGCTCGTCCCCGAGGCGGGCGAGCTCGGGCTCACCCCCGAGGAGGCGAAAGCCAAAGGACCGGACTTCTATGCCGAAGAGTTGAAAGAGCGCTTGGCCAAGGGGCCGGCGGTCTTCGACCTCACGGCGATCATGGGCAAGACGGGCGATCAGACCAGCGATCCGACGCAGAGATGGGACGGCGAGGACAACCGCCCGACGACGATGCTCGGCAAGATCAGTATCGAAGCCATCGCGCCGCAGGCAACATGCGATGCCTTCAGCTTCCTCCCCGGCAACGTGGTCGACGGCATCGCCGGCCCTACCGACGATCCGATCTTCGCGATACGCACGCCGGCCTATATCGTGTCCTTGACCCGCAGACAGACGCCGTGACGCCGTCTTCGATGACCGGGTAGACCAAATTCACCGTTAGCGGCGATAGGCGGCGAGGAAGGTTCTGACCGCCGTTGCCACGACATGGTCTGTCCACGCCTCGCTCGGGGCGTCGGCCGCGTTCATGAGCAACGGAAGCAAGGTCATCGACTTGCAGGAATCGAGGAACTGCGCGGCGGCCACCTCGCAATCCGGAACGTCGAGGATCCCCGCGGCGATCTGATCCTTCAGATAGGTGGCGAGGCGTTCGATGCCGCAGGCCGGACCCATCGCATAGAAGCGCTTGCCGAGCTCCGGCATGCGTTCGGCGATGGCGATGACGGTGCGCAGCGACGACACGCGATGAGGCTCACAGAGGAACCGGACGAACTCCCGGCCAAGGCGGGTCAGGACCGCCTCGACGTCGTGATCCGCCGAATCGAAGGCAAAAACCTGCTCGGCCTGGGCGGCGCGCTCCTCCTGCACGATTGCCTGGAACAGGTCCTCCTTCGACTCGAAATAGACGTAGAGCGTGCCCTTGGAGACGCCGGCTTCGCGGGCGATCTCGCCCATGCTTGCGGCATCGAAGCCCCGTGCCAGGAAAACCGCCCGCGCGCCGTCGAGAATCTGGCGGCGCTTGGCGCTTTCGGCCTCCTCATGGGCGACGTCCGCACTCAGCGACATATTCGGGGGCTCCTTTCTCGGGTTCCCGCGACGATATGACCGAACGGTTCGGTCGGTATTGACATAGGGCACGACCATGCGTAAGTCAATGACCGAACCGTTCGGTCAATAGTGGAGAGTCGCATGTTTCGGAACCGTGGAAATACCGCGCTGTCCGAAGACGCCCTGGAAAAAGACGCCCAGGACCAGGAAGAGCCAGCAGAAGGCCTCACGACGCCTTCTGCGGGGCGCCGCGCACACCAGCCCCCGCTCCGCGCGGTGCCGGAGGCGGAGACGTCTCCCTCTCCTGCCCAGCCTGGTCCCGAGGAGCGCGCGCCCTCGCCCGCCCCGGAGGCGCTGGCGCCGTCCGCGCCCGCCGAGGCCGACGCGGAGCTCGCGCCGGCCCCCACACGCCGGCGCTTCCGCAAGATCGCCCTCATCAGCGGCCTCGCGGTGCTGCTCGCGGCCGGGGCCTGGTACGGCCATTACTACTGGACCATCGGCCAGTATCTGGTGTCGACCGACGACGCCTATGTGGGCGCCAAGACCGCGACGCTCGCCGCCAAGGTCTCGGGCTACGTGATCGACGTCGCCGTCGACGACAACGCCCATGTGGAGAAGGGCGACGTCATCGCAAGGATCGACGACGGCGACTATCAGCTTGCCGTGCAGACCGCGAAGGACAATGTCGCCACGGAACAGTCCACCATCGACCGGATCGGTAAGCAGGTCACCGCGCAGATCGCGGCCGTCGATCAGGCGAAGGCCAATCTCGCCTCGGCACAGGCCGAGCAGACCCGCACGGAACTGGAGCTCCAGCGCCAGCAGGAGCTCGCGAAAAAGGACTTCGCCAGCCATCAGACGCTCGAACAGGCGCAAGCCAATCGCGATCAGGCGGTCGCCGCCGTGCAGGCGGCTGAAGCCGGGGTCGAGGCGGCGGAAGCCAATGTGGACGTGCTGAAGGGCCAGCAGAACGAGGCCAAGAACACGGAGAAGCAGCTCGAGACCACGCTCGCCAAGGCCGAGCGCGACCTCTCCTTCACCGTCATCCGCGCGCCCTTCGACGGCGTCATGGGCAACCGCGCGGTGCAGATCGGCGACTACGTCCAGCCGGGGCAGCGCCTTGCGACCCTGGTGCCGCTCGATGGCGTCTATATCGATGCGAACTTCAAGGAGACGCAGCTTAACGGCCTGAAGCCGGGGCAGACGGTCGACATCTCGGTCGACGCCCTCCCCGACCGCGACATCGAGGGCACGGTGGTGAGCGTCGCTCCGGCCGCCGGCTCGGTGTTCTCGCTCCTGCCGCCCGACAACGCCACCGGCAACTTCACCAAGATCGTGCAGCGCCTGGCCGTGCGCATCAAGGTGCCGCCCAAAATTGCCGACCAAGAGGTGCTGCGGCCCGGCATGTCAGTCGTGGTCAGCGTCGATACGAAGCCTGCCGCATCGTCCGCCGCCGCCGCCGGGGGAAGCGACGCGGCCTCGGCGGCGCTTCCCTAAGAGTCCGGCATGGCTACCGCCGCGACACTCAGCGAAGGACGTCCGGTCCCGGAGATTGCGCTGTCGCGCACCGACGACAGCATCGATCCCCGCCGGCTGATCGCCTTCCTGTCCATGGTGTTCGGGATGTTCATGGCCATCCTGGACATCCAGATCGTGTCGGCGTCGCTCACGGAGATTCAAGCCGGGCTCGCGGCGAGCTCCAACGAGATCACCTGGGTGCAGACCGCCTATCTGATCGCCGAGGTCATCATGATCCCGCTGTCGGGATTCCTGTCGCGAGCGCTCGGCACGCGCATCCTGTTCGCCGTGTCGGCGGGGGGCTTTGCCGCGGCGAGCCTGATGTGCGGGCTCTCGAGCTCGATCAACGAGATGATCGTGTGGCGCGCCATCCAGGGCTTCATCGGCGGGGGCATGATCCCGACCGTGTTCGCCTCGGCCTATATCATCTTCCCGCGGAGCCGCATGAACCTGATCAATCCGCTGATCGGCCTGATCGCCACGCTCGCGCCGACGATCGGCCCGACCGTCGGCGGCTACCTCACCGATACGCTGTCCTGGCACTGGCTGTTCTTCATCAACGTCATACCCGGCATCGCCGTGTCGGTCGCCGCGCTGACCTTGATCGATTTCGACAAGCCCGACTTCAAGCTCCTGGACCGCTTCGACTGGTGGGGTCTGCTGTTCATGGCGGGCTTTCTCGGCGGTCTCCAATATGTGCTCGAGGAAGGGCCGCGCTACGATTGGTTCGGCGACCAGAGCGTGCTGCTGTTCGCCTGGCTCTCGGGCCTTTCGGCGATCGCCTTCTTCGCCCGCGTGCTCCTGGCCAAGGAGCCGATCGTCGATCTCAAGGCCTATTTGGACCGCAACTTCGCGCTCGGCTCGCTGTTCTCCTTCACCCTCGGCATCGGGCTCTATGGCCTGACCTACATCTATCCGCTCTATCTCGCCGAGATCAGAGGCTACGACGCGCGCATGATCGGCGAGACCGTGTTCGTCTCGGGCCTCGCCATGTTCCTGACGGCACCCTTTGCGGGGCGTCTCGTCAACAAGGTCGATCCGCGCTTCATGCTGGCGGCAGGGTTCTTGAGCTTCGCGATCGGCGCCTGGTGGATGACCTACATCACGAGCGACTGGGATTTCTGGGAGCTGATGTGGCCGCAGATCTTCCGCGGCGTGGGGCTGATGATGGCCATCATCCCCATCAACAACGTCGCGCTCGGCACTCTGCCGCCGGACCGGCTGAAAAACGCCTCGGGCCTCTACAATCTGATGCGGAATCTCGGGGGCGCCGTCGGCCTTGCCGGCCTCACGACCATCCTCAATATCCGCACCGACGTGCATCTGGAGCGGCTGCACGAGGCCATCACCTTTGCGCGGCGCCCGGCGGTGGAGACCCTGGACCTGCTGACCCAGCGTTTTCAGAGCTTCGGCAGCGATGCGCACGACATGGCGCTGAAGGCGCTCATGCAGCTGGTCCACGTCCAAGGCGTGGTCATGGCCTTTGCCGACCTGTTCCTGCTGCTGGCGATCCTGTTCGTGGTGCTGGCCGGCCTCGCCATCGTGGTGAAAAAGCCCGCGACCTAAGGCGCTCCAGCCCCCGCTTTCCAAAGCGCCGCCTTGACAGTTTGCGGCGGCGGACCTTACAAGCGGCCCATTAGCACTCTCAAAAGACGAGTGCCAAAGGGCACAGGTTCAGCATATAGGAGCGAGATCCATGAAATTCCGTCCCCTGCATGACCGCGTCGTGGTCGAGCGGCTCGAGGAGGAGCTCAAGACCAAAGGCGGGATCATCATCCCCGACACCGCAGCCGAGAAGCCGCAGACCGGCAAGGTCGTCTCTGCCGGCCCCGGCGCTCGCGGCGAGGACGGCAAGCTTCAGCCCATGGGCGTCAAGGCCGGCGACACGGTGCTGTTCGGCAAGTGGTCCGGCACCGAGGTCAAGATCGATGGCAAGGACCTCCTCATCATGAAGGAGTCCGACATCATGGGCATCCTCGGCTAACACCTCACGACAACACCCACCCTTCGAGGCTCGGCCGCACGCGGCCCCTCGGGGTGACGGCAAATCAAAGGAACGGAGAGCAGTTCAATGGCAGCTAAAGATGTGAAATTCGCCGCCGACGCCCGCGAGCGCATGCTCAGAGGCGTCGACGTGCTGGCCAACGCGGTCAAGGTGACGCTCGGCCCGAAAGGCCGCAACGTGATCATCGACAAGGCGTTCGGCGCGCCGCGCTCGACCAAGGACGGCGTTACCGTCGCGAAGGAGATCGAGCTCGAGGATAAGTTCGAGAACATGGGCGCCCAGATGCTGAAAGAGGTCGCCCAGAAGACCAACG
>CAZHCN010000017.1:0-23963 GCA_964530895.1 uncultured Methyloceanibacter sp.
GTTGCTCCCCGGAGGCATATTGGAGCGGATGAAGGAGGCCGCGTAGGCGATCTGCCCCATGCCCGCACCGCCGTTATAGCTGCCATCGCCCCACAGCGGCGGCACGGCATAGCCGACCTGCGGGCTTGCTTTCGCCTGCCCCTGCCCGTCCGCCCCGTGGCAACTGGCGCAATGCTGAGCATAGACCTCGGCACCGCGCCTGGCATCCGGCACCACCGCCGGCAGAGCGATCGGCATGAGCCCCATGCCGGGCAGGCGCACGCCTTCCGGCGTGCCCTTCCCGAGGAACTTGATATACGCGATCAGCGCTTCCATCTCCCGGCTGTCCTCAGGCAGGTCGTGCCCGTTCATGCTGAGCTCCATGCAGCCATTGATCCGCCCCGGCAGCGTGACGACCTCATTGTTGACCATCATCGGAAAGGTGGCCGCCGTGGAGACGAACGGTGCGGCGTAAGGCTGGAGACCGGCCTTCAAATGGCAGCTTTGACAGGCGAGGTCGTTGCCGGCAAAGGCCATGTCCGGGTCTTCCGCGCTCTTGCCGATATAGCGCGGGGTGTCGACAACCAGCGCCCTGCCATATCGGATCAGATCATTCTCGGGGCCTGGGCCGAGCGTGGAAACATCCGCCGCATAGTAGTCCCCCGTTTTGTCCCATAGAAGATAACCGGCGCCGAAGCCCGCCACGGCCGCAAGCGCAATGAAGATCTCGAAGATGATCGTTCGCAAATGGCCCCCCAACGAACTTGATCTAGGTTTAGGCACGCGTGCGCCCGGCAGCATGAATCACTATATGAAGTTTGACCCCGTACAGTCTTGAAAGCATGACAGAAGCAGCCTCCACCATAGACCAGCACGCAATCGACCCCGTCTGCGGCATGACGGTCGATCCGCATGTGGGGAAACCGACCCACGACTACCAGGGCCACACCTACCATTTCTGCTCGGCGGGCTGTCAGGCGAAATTTGCCGCAGACCCGAAGCGCTATCTCGACAAGCGCGACGAACCGAAACCGGCACCGGCCGGCACGCTCTACACCTGCCCCATGCACCCCGAGATCGTGCAGGAAGGCCCCGGCAGCTGTCCGATCTGCGGCATGGCGCTCGAACCCATGGGCGTGCCCGCTGAGGACGCCGAAAACCCGGAGCTGATCGACTTCACCCGGCGTCTCATGGTCGCCGTGCCGCTGTCGCTCATCATCGTCGTCCTCGACATGAGCGCGCATGTGTTCGGGGTCAATCTCCTGCCCTTCCTGTCCCCGTACGCCGAGCAATGGCTCTTGCTCGCGCTCGCGACGCCGGCCGTGCTGTGGTGCGGCTGGCCGTTCTTCGTGCGCGGCATCGAGTCGCTCCGCTCGGGCTGGCTCAATATGTTCACCCTGATCGGGCTCGGCACCGGCGCCGCCTATCTCTACAGCCTGCTGGCGACGGTCGCGCCGGGCGTATTCCCCGTGTCCATGCACGACGCGCACGGCCTCGTCCCGGTCTATTTCGAGGCTGCGGCGGTCATCGTGGCGCTGGTGCTGCTCGGCCAGGTGCTCGAGTTGCGCGCCCGCGAGAAGACCGGCGGCGCCATCCGCGCACTTCTCGATCTTGCGCCCAAGACCGCGCTCCGCGTGCTGAAAGGCGGTAAGACCGAGACCGTGCCGCTCGCCGAGGTCAAGGTGGGGGACATCTTGCGGGTGCGCCCTGGCGACAAGATCCCCATCGACGGCACCGTGATCGAGGGCCGAAGCGCCGTGGACGAGTCCATGCTCACCGGCGAGCCAGTCCCGGTCGAGAAGACGGAAGGCGATGCGGTTACCGGCGGCACGCTGAACGGCTCCGGCTCCTTCGACATGCGCGTCGACCGCACGGGCGCTGAGACCACGCTGTCGCAAGTGGTCAACATGGTCGCGGACGCGCAGCGTTCCCGTGCACCCATCCAGGCTCTGGCGGACGTCGTCGCCGGCTATTTCGTGCCCGCGGTGATCGCCGTGGCGGTGATCGCCTTCATCGTCTGGATGGTCTTTGGGCCCGCGCCGCAGCTGCCCCATGCCCTGATCGCCGCCGTGAGCGTGCTCATCATCGCCTGCCCCTGCGCGCTCGGGCTGGCGACGCCTATCTCCATCATGGTGGCCACCGGGCGGGGCGCACAGGCCAGCGTTCTGGTGCGCAACGCCGCGGCACTAGAACGGCTCGCCGCGGTCGACACGCTCGTTGTCGACAAGACCGGAACGGTGACGGAAGGCAAGCCGAGCTTGACGGGCGTCGAGGCGGCGCACGGCTTCGACGAAGATGAAGTCTTACGTCTCGCCGCGGCGCTCGAAGCCGGCAGCGAGCATCCCCTTGCCGAGGCCATTCTGCACGGCGCCGAGGCGAAAGGGCTCAAGATCGACAAGGCGCAGGGCTTCGAGGCGGTCACCGGCCAAGGCGTGAAAGGCTGCGTGGGGACCCGCGAGGTCCTTCTCGGCAATGCGCGCCTGATGGAGGCCTCCGGCATTGACGTCGCGCCGCTTGCGGATGCCGCCGAGACGCGACGGCAGAACGGCGAGACGGTGATGTTCTTGGCCGCCGGCGGCAAGCTTGCCGGTATCGTCGCCGTGGCCGATCCCATCAAGGAAAGCGCCGCGGAGTCGATCGCCAAACTTCACGCGTTGGGCTTGCGCATCGTCATGGCGACGGGCGACAACGAGACGACCGCGAAGGCGGTCGCCTCCAAGCTCGGCATCGACGAGGTACATGCTGGACTCCGGCCCGAAGAGAAGCTCACCCTGATCGAGGGCTTGCAGAAGAAGGGCGACGTCGTCGCCATGGCGGGCGACGGCATCAACGATGCGCCCGCCTTGGCCAAGGCGGATGTGGGCATCGCCATGGGCACGGGCGCCGACGTCGCCATGGAGAGCGCAGGCCTCACCCTGCTCAAGGGCGACCTTCGCGGCGTGGTGCGCGGCGTCAAACTCGCCCGCGCGACCATGCGCAATATCAAGCAGAACCTGTTCTTCGCCTTCTTCTATAACGCGATCGGCGTGCCGGTCGCGGCGGGCGTGCTCTATCCGGTCGCGGGCATCTTGTTGTCGCCGATCATCGCCGCGGCGGCCATGAGCATGTCTTCGGTCTCGGTGGTCGGCAATGCGCTCCGCCTGCGCCACGTCGATCTCGGTTAGCAAAGCGCTAAAGCCCTGCGACAAACCTCCGCACGTAGCAAGACCACGTAAGCATCTTTCACGAAGGCGAATTTTAACGCCTTCCACCTAGCGTCGCTCTTTGGTCGAAGCTCCGCGGCAGCATCGGTTCCCAAACAGGACGTTGGATCATGGCAAAGGCCAAATATCACAAAGCGCAACGGGTGTTCGTGAAGCCTGTCGGCACCTGGGCCTATGTCGAGGCCGTGGTTCCGAAATGGGTCAAGGGTTGCGACGAGCCGATCAAGATCGCCTATGACTGCGGCATGGGCCGCGAGTTCGCACAGGAGGAGCTCGAGGAAGAGTCCAAGGGTCTCCAGCTTGCCGACGGCAACGGCACCGGCGCAACGTGGCGCGTCCTCCGGGGCCAGAACCGGTGGAAAAGCGCCGAGCAATGCGGCCATCATCCCTACCCTGGGACCCATCCGACTGTTGTGACGTCCGATCGCGATTGGGGCGGCTGGCGGGTTCCCGGCGCGGAATATGATCACGACCCCCAGCGTATCGAGCATCAGGCCCAGGTGATTGCCCGGGCGCCGGTCTTCATGAAGCTCCTCGAGGAGTTCGTGCAGTACACCGACGGGGACGCTGAGAATCTGAGCGAGAACCTCACCAAGCTCGCGCAGGTCGCCCGGCGCATCCTCGAAGAGGTCGACGAGTAGACGTTCGCTCCGGCGGTCTAGATCGGCGGTTTGTCGCCGATGACACCGATGACCGCCACGATCACCACGGCCAGGACAAAGACACCGAACAGCCCGCCATACAAAACGAGGCGCCGCTGCTCGCGGTCCAGGTCGAGCTCGATGTTCCGGGCCCACTCACCCGGATAGTCACGCCCAGAAACCTGATGGCTAGGCAACGAGGTCGACGATTCCACGTTGGTCTCAGTCATACCGGTTCTCCTCGCTGGTTCTCCTAGCTGATTATTCCCAAATAAATCACCAACACGGCGAGAACCACAAGCCCGCCAAACAACCCGACGAGGAAAATCACCCGCGATCGCTTGGTCTTAAGGATGATCTCGCCCTGCCGCGCTTTTTCCGCCGGGTAGGATTGCGGCGGCGTCCGCGCTGAGGGGGACGATTCTGCCTCGGTCCTGGTTGCCATCGGACATCTCCGCTTTGAGGCCTGTCCAGGATAACACGCCACACGGCTCCCGGTTTCATGGCTTTCACCCGGCAATCCACTACGGTTCGGGCTTGGCAGCGCGCGTTTAGGTCTCTAAGAGCGAGCGGAGAGGATGGTCTTGCCGCGATGAATGACTCCAGCCGTCAAACCAAGTTCCTGAAGGACTATGCGCCGCCCGGTTATCTTATCGAGGAGGTCGCGCTCGACGTGAGCCTGGCGCCGAAAGCGGCCCGTGTCGTCTCACGGCTCAGCATGCGCCCGAATCCCAAAGCGGCGGCCACCGGGCAGCCGCTGGTGCTTGACGGCAGGGCGCTGACGCTCGAGCGCATTGCCCTGGACGGAAGGGATCTCTCCCCAGGCGAATATGTGCTGTCCGAGGGGGCGCTGACCATTGCTCGCGTACCGGCGCAGCCCTTCTCCTTGGACATCGTCACGCTGTGCCATCCGGAGTCCAACACGGAGCTCTCCGGCCTCTACCGTTCCCGCGGAACCTACTGCACCCAGTGCGAACCGGAAGGCTTTCGCCGCATCACCTATTTTCTGGATCGGCCCGACGTACTCGCCGTCTATACGGTCAGGATCGAGGCCGATCGCGACACGACCCCGGTGCTGTTGTCGAACGGCAACCCGGTGGAATCCGGCGACATCCCCGGCAACGGCCGGCATTACGCCGTGTGGCACGACCCCTTCCCCAAGCCTTCTTATCTCTTCGCGCTGGTCGGCGGCGACCTTGCATCGATCCATGACACCTTCACCACCGCCTCGGGCCGCAAGGTGGCGCTCGCCATCTATGTGGAGCCGGGCAAGGAGGACCGCTGCGGCTGGGCCATGGAGTCGTTGAAGCGCGCCATGCGCTGGGACGAGGAACGCTTCGGCCTCGAATACGATCTCGACGTGTTCAACATCGTCGCCGTCAGCGACTTCAACATGGGCGCGATGGAGAACAAGGGCCTCAACATCTTCAACGACAAGCTCGTGCTCGCGCGCCCCGACACGGCGAGCGACGCCGATTACGCCTCCATCGAAAGCGTCATCGCGCATGAGTATTTCCACAATTGGACCGGCGACCGCGTCACCTGCCGCGACTGGTTCCAGCTCTGCCTGAAGGAAGGGCTGACCGTGTTCCGCGACCAGGAATTCACCGAAGACGTGCGCATGGGGCCGGTCGAGCGCATCATCACCGCGCGCTTGTTGAAGACGCATCAGTTTCCCGAGGACGCGGGCCCCCTCGCCCATCCCGTGCGGCCCGGCTCCTACATCGAGATCAACAACTTTTATACGTCCACGGTCTACGAGAAGGGCGCCGAGGTCTGCCGCATGTTGCAGACGCTGCTCGGGCGGGACACTTTCCGCAAAGGCCTCGATCTCTATTTCGAGCGCCACGACGGCGAGGCGGCGACGGTCGAGGATTTCGTCTCGGCCATGGCCGACGCCTCGGGCCGCGACCTGTCGCAATTCATGCTGTGGTACACGCAAAGCGGTACCCCGGAGCTCGCCTGCTCGCTCGATTACGACCCGCACGCCAAGACCGCGAAGCTCCGCGTCAGCCAGGTCGTGCCGCCCACCCCGGGTCAAACCGCCAAGGAGCCGATGCTGATCCCGCTCAGAGTGGGACTCATCGGCCCGAACGGCGATGAGTTGCCGCTCAAGCTGAATGGCGGCGCGAGCCTGTCAGACGGGCTTCTCGAAGTGACGGAGCGCGAGCAGGTCTTCGAATTCCGTGACGTGCCCGCACCACCTACGCCGTCGCTGCTGCGCGACTTCTCCGCGCCCGTGCGCCTCACAACGAGCCTCGATCCCGACCAGATCGAGTTCCTGATGATGCATGACGGCGATCCGTTCAACCGCTGGCAGGCCGCTCAGACCTATGCCACCAATCTGATGACGGCGGCGGCACGAAAGGGCCTCGATCGGGGCCTGGTAACGGGCACGGAAGCGGGCCGTCTCGCCCAGGCATTGGCTGCCGTCGTTCGGGACGAGACGCTAAGACCCGCCTATCGCGCCGAAGCCCTGAAGCTGCCGAGCGAATCCGACGTCGCCCGCGAGCTTGGGCGCAATGTGGACACCGACGCCATACATGGGGCCCGCGATGCCCTGCGCGGCAAGCTCGGCGAGACCATCGGCGATACGCTGGGCGAGCTCTACGCCTCGACCGCGGAGAAGGGCCCCTACTCGCCGGGCCCGGAGAGCGCTGGGCGCCGTGCCCTGCGCAACGCCGCGCTCGATCTCTTAGTGGCGACCGAGACGCCAGATGAGATCGCCCGCGCCGAGCGCCATTACCGCGAAGCGTCGAATATGACCGATGCCATCGCCGCGCTCTCTATCCTGTCTCACGTGCAATCGCCGGTGCGCGACGCGGCGCTCGACGACTTCTATGCGCGCTGGGAGGACGAGCCGCTGGTTCTCGACAAATGGTTCGCCGTGCAGGCGCGCGCGGCACGCCCCGATTCCGTGGAGATCGTGCGCACCCTCCTTGGTCACCCGAAGTTCTCGCTCAAGAATCCCAACCGGGTGCGGGCGCTCATCGGCTCCTTTGCGCAAGCGAACCCTTCCGGCTTCAACCGCGCCGACGGCGAGGGCTATCGGCTTCTGGCCGACCAGGCGCTTGAGATCGACCGTTTCAACCCGCATGTGGCCGCGCGCTTGCTCGGCGCGTTCGAGAGCTGGCGGACGCTGGAGCCCGGCCGCCAGTCCCATGCCAAGGCCGCATTGACGGCTCTCGCGAGCCAAAATTTGTCGACCGACAGCTACGAGATCGTCACCAAAACCCTCGACGGCGCCTAGAGTCGCACAGACTGTCAACGGGTTATTAACCCAATTTCCACAGGTTTCCTCTGGACAGACGCCTCCGTCATCGATTCCAATGAACGGAAAGCGATTCGGAGATGCGGCAACTTCTCCGGGACGACGACGCGAGAAGTAGGGGGACCGAATGGCGCGGGCGCGTTCTGCGCGAGGCGAGGGAGTCTTCTCTTTCGCAGGGCCACAATGGCAGGACCTGCGGGCGATCGTCGATTGCCGTCTCCCGTCAACCGAGGTTCTGCGCCGCCTCGTTCCCCTTCTCTTGATCGGTTTCGCGGCCATCGCCTTCTGGGGCTTCGCCTACCAGATCGGCAATAGCAAGCAGGCGGCCCTTCAAGCGGCTGAACGGCAGCTCGCGCTCTCCGCCGACGTCACGGCCCTGCACCTCAGCGCCGAGACCTTGAACTCCAGCACCAGCTGGCAGAGTGCGCTCGCAAACAGCCTGCCAAGCGGCGCAACCCGCAAAGGCCGCGTCGTCCTTCTCGCCGACGCCGAGAGCAATATCCAGGCCCGCGCCCCGATCGACAGCCCCTATGAGGGCAACCTCCTCACCATTCTCGGGCCGCAGCAGCCTCTGACCATCATGGGCGCCGATGCCGGCGTCCTGCGTCTGACCCTTCTGAACGGCACCGATGCCATCGTCACCGTGCGCAACGTGCCGCACACCGATGCGCAAGTGGCCTTCGTGCAACCCGTCGGCGGGGCGCTAGCCGATTGGCGGAGCGATACCTTCATCGAGATCACGTTGCTCGTCTGCGCCGGCCTCGTGCTCGCCCTGGTCGCCGGAGGACTGTGGTATCTCGTGCCATACGCGACGGGGGCCGAGGCAACCGATACCCTGACCGAAGAGCTGACGGAGGCCCTGCCCGGCTGCGGCATCTGGCGTTGCAACCTCGCGCGCGGCCATGTGCACTGGTCGGCGCCGATGTATCGGCTGCTAGGCTTGGAGCCGTCCGCCGAGGCCATGCCGTTCGGTATTCTGGCCAAGGCCCTGCATCCTGACGATGACCTACGCGCGGATCTCGACCACCAGCTCCGAGACGGCAGCACCCAGTTCGATCAATGCTTCCGGCTGCGCCATGCCGAGGGCCATTGGGTTACGCTGCGCTTGCGCGGCCACATCACTCGCAGCCTGACCGATGGCGAGCCTTACCTGACCGGTATGGCGGTGCTCGCCGACCAGGACGCCGTGCCCGGCGCGGCCGATGCCAACGCCAGACTGCGCGACGCCGTGGAGACCATCTCAGAGGCCTTCGTGCTGTGGGACAATCAGAACCGTCTGGTGATGTGCAACAGCAAGTATCAACAGTTCCATGGCCTTAGCGACGACATGGTGCAGCCCGGCAGTTCCTACGACGAGGTCATTGCCGCCGCCTCCGAGCCCATCGTCTCCAAGCGCATCGCCGTCGCCGGCAAGGATGCCGACGATTCCCGCACCTACGAGGCGCAGATCGAGGATGGCCGCTGGCTGCATATCAATGAGCGCCGCACCCGCGACGGCGGCTATGTCAGCGTCGGCACTGACATCACCGTGCTGAAGGAGAGCCAGACCCGGCTTGGCGAGAGCGAGCATCAGCTTCGCGCCAGCGTCGCCGAGCTCAGACTCTCGCGCCGCGAGCTTGAGCACCAAAAGCAGCAACTCGTCGACCTCGCCGAGAAATATGCACTGGAGAAGAACCGCGCCGAGGCCGCGAACCGTGCGAAGTCTGAGTTCCTCGCCAATATCAGCCACGAGCTGCGCACCCCCTTGAATGCCGTGATCGGCTTCTCCGAGGTGATGCAGCAGGCGCTGTTCGGCCCGCTCGGTCATCCGAAATATCAGGAATATGCCCGCGACATTTACGCGAGCGGCGCCTACCTGCTCGAGGTCATCAACGACATCCTCGACATGTCAAAGATCGAGGCCGGCCGCATGACCCTGGACGTCGGCAACGTGGACGTGGCTGACATCATTGAGGACAGCATGAAAGTGGTGAGCCAGGCAGCCGCCGACCGGGGCATCACGCTGGAGCGCCACGGCCCCGCGCACATGGCGATCGAGGCCGACCGCCGGGCGCTCAAGCAAGTGTTCCTCAATCTCCTATCGAACGCCGTCAAGTTCACCCGCGACGGAGGCCGCGTCGACGTGCATCTCGCGCGCATTCGTGGCCAGTTGAAGATCTCCATAAAGGACACGGGCATCGGCATCGCCGACGGCGATATCGCCAAGCTCGGACGACCCTTCGAGCAGGTCGAGAATCAGTTCACCAAAAGCCATCAGGGCAGCGGGCTCGGCCTCGCCATCTCCCGCGCCCTGATCGAGCTCCACGGCGGTTCGTTCCAGATCAAGAGCCGCGAAGGTCAGGGCACGACCGTCACCTGCATCCTGCCCACGCGCGCCGTCGCGCCTGCCGACGAAGAGCCGCTCGCGGCGAGCGCCTAGCAACTTCCAGCTTCACACGACGATCCGGTCGAACGCCTCGCGCACGGCAGCAACCGTGTCTTCGAGCGTTACCTCCAGCGTAGCGAAATCAGGCATGTCGGAGGCGCGTGCGAGCAGGTCGCGCAGCGCACGCGGCGCCTCTGGCGCAGCGAACGGCTTGTCGAGACAAAGCCGCAGCACTTGCGTCAGCGTGTGATAGAGCCGCGCCGCCGGGATCAGGATCTCGGCATCGCCCGGCGCCAGCACGCCCGCGGCAGAGAGCTTCGTGAGCGCCATCTCGGTGTTCTGGTCGAGCACATCAGGGTGCTCCGCGGCACTCACGATCTGGAGGAACTGCGCGATGAACTCGAGATCGATCAACCCGCCCCGGACCTGCTTCAGGTCCCAGATATCCTCCGTGCCTTTCTCGTCCGCAATCTTCGCCCGCATGACCCGGACCTCCTCGGCCACGGCCACACGGTCCCGCGGCCGCGTCAGCACCGCCCTGATCGTGTCACCGATCGCCTTGCGGAGCGCCGCAGGCCCGGCCACCACCCGGGCGCGGGTGAGCGCCAGGTGCTCCCAGGTCCACGCCGAGCTCGTTTGGTAGTCGATGAAGCTTGAGAGCCTGGTCGCCACGGGCCCCTGACTCCCCGAGGGCCGGAGCCTCATGTCCACTTCGTAGAGCGCGCCTTCGGCGGTCTGCGCCGAGAGCGCCGCGATCAGCCGCTGGGTGAAGCGGGTGTAATACTGTGTACCCGGCAGGCTCCTTTCGCCGTCGGACTGGGCATCGGTGCCTTCGAAGTCGTAGACGATGATGAGATCGAGATCGGACGGCGCGGTCATCTCGCTTCCGCCGAGCTTGCCCATGGCGAGGATCGCAGCCGCACCGCCCGGCAAGCGCCCGTACTGGGAGACGAGCTCGTCGCCAACGCGGTTCGACAGCGCCTCGATCAGCGTCTCGGCGAGGCCCGCATAGGCCGCGCCCGCCTGCCGCGCCGAGATCGTGCCCGATATCACTCGGACGCCGATCAAGAAGCCTTGCTCGCGGCCGACAATGCGCGCCCGATCAAGCGTATCCTGGTAATCGCCCGCTTGGGCGAGGGCCGTGCTGACGAGCTCCTTGAGCTTTACCGGCGACGGCACAGCACCGAAGAACCCGGGGTCGAGCACGGCATCGAGAAGTTTGGGGCGCCGGCCGATGATTCGGGCGAGCCGCGGCGCCGTGCCCATGATGTCGGCGACAAGACGCAACAGGCTTGGATTGGCTGCGAGCAGCGAGAAGAGCTGCAAGCCCGCCGGCATGCTCGCGATCACCTTGTCGAACGTGGCAAGCGCAAGGTCGGGCTCGGCCGTTCGGCCGAAGGCATCGAGCAGAAGTGGCAAGAATTCAGTCAGCCGTTCCCGCGACCTGGCGCTCCGGGTCGCAGCATAGCGTCCCGACTGCCAAGCGCGGATCGCCGCGACCGCCGCGGTCGGATTGGTAAAGCCGAGCTGTTCGAGCGCGGCGAGCGCCGCCGGGTCGCTCTCATCGGCAACCACGATCCCAGGCGCCGCCGTCGGTGGCGCGGGGACCTTCTCGAATAACGCGCCGTAATGGGTCTCGACCAGCTTGAACTGAGCGATGAGCGCGTCGCCGAACGCGTCGGTGTCTTCAAACCCGGAAAGCCTGGCGATCCGGTCGAGCTCCGCCCGGTCGTCGGGAATGATATGCGTCTGTAGATCACCGACCATTTGCAGCCGGTTCTCGATCCGGCGCAGGAAGAGATAGGCGCGCGTAAGATCCTCAGCCGCCGTCTTCTCGATCCAGCCCCCTTCCGCAAGCCGCTCCAGCGTCTCAATCGTGCCACGGCTCCGAAGTTCCGGGTGCCGGCCGCCGGCGATCAACTGCTGGGTCTGGGCGAAGAACTCGATATCGCGGATTCCGCCACGGCCGAGCTTGATGTCGTGTCCTTCCACGGCGATGGCGCCATGGCCCTTGAAGGCATGCACGCGCCGCTTCATGGCGTGGATGTCGGCCACCGCGGCGAAGTCGAGATATTTGCGCCAGATGAAGGGTGAGAGCTGATCGAGAAACTCCTGCCCAAGTGCGATGTCGCCCGCCGCGACCCGCGCCTTGATCAGCGCAGCCCGTTCCCAGTTCTGACCGAAGCTCTCGTAATAGGTAAGACCCGCATCGGTGGAGAGCGCGATTTGCGTCGCGCCAGGGTCGGGACGCAGCCGCAGATCGGTGCGGTAGGCGTAGCCGTCTGCTGTGTGCTCCTGGAGGAGCCGGACCAACTCGCGCGTCAGGCGCACGAAGAAGTCGGACGGCTCCACGCCTTCGGCAAGACCTGCCCGCTCTGCGTCGTAGAACACCATGAAATCGATGTCGCTCGAATAATTGAGCTCCATCGCTCCGAGCTTGCCCATGGAGATGACGAAATAGCCGCGCGCCTCCTCGGCCGACGTAACCTGCCCCGCCTCGCGCGCCTTGCGAAACAGAAACGTGACAGCCTCTTGAAGCGTCGCATCCGCCGCCGCGCTCAACACCTTTAGCGTCGTCTCCGTCGGCCACACGCCGCCAAGATCGGCAAGCCCGGTGAGTAGCGCCGTGCGGTGCTTGAACCGGCGCAGAAGCACCATGACCTCTTTCGCGCTTGGCGCTTGTGCCACGTCCGCGGCGAGCACGGCGCGCGCCTCGGCGAGGTGGACGTCTGGATCACGCATCAGGCAATCGGCGAGGAGGTGGGGAGAGCGCTGGGCGAGCGCAGCGAGATAGGGAGAGGCTGAGAAGACCGCCTCGAGCAGAGCGGCGAGCTTAGGGATGACCACCAACCCGGCGGCCGGGGCCAGCGCAGGCACGTCACGCAAGGCTTCCAATACGCTCTGGAGCACGTCGGCGCCGCGCGCCGCGTCGTAGACTTTCGGAAGCTCGGTGATGCGGTCGGCGAACGCCGTCACGTGGGTCTCAGCTCTGCTCCCGCGGGCGGCTCTGGTGCCACCCCGTTGACGAGCGCATCCCCCTCCAGGGGCAAAGCGAGGACGACGCGGAGGCCGGGTTCGTTGTCCTCGAGCCTCAAGCCGCCACCATGCAACCTTGCCACCGCCGCGACAAGGCTCAAGCCGAGTCCGCTCCCCGGCTCCGACCGGCTCGCTTCGAGCCGGACGAAGCGCGCGAGAACCCGCTGCCGCTCGGCCTCGGGAACGCCAGGCCCCCGGTCGGTCACGACGATTTGGGCAACGCCGTCATGGGTTTCTGCGCGCACTTCGACCTCGGGTGCCCAGCCATTACCGCCGTCGGCCCTTGGCGCCCCGTATTTGAGGGCGTTATCGATCAGGTTGGCGATGGCCTGGCCGAGAAGCTGCCGATCGCTGTGAATAATAATCGGCGTAGACGCCTGGGCCTTCAGCGCAATGCCGCGCTCCTCCGCCACCGGTTCGTAAAGCTCGGCCACGTCGCTCACCAGCGCCGCAAGGTCGAGCGTCTCGCGGTTTTCGCCGGCGGCGCCCGCTTCGAGCCGCGCGATGGAGAGCAGCGCATTGAACGTCTTTATGAGGCCGTCAGCCTCCTCGATGGTGTGCTCCAGCGTCTCGCGATAGGCGGCCTCGTCATACGGCTCGCGCAGCGCCTCCTCGACCCGGTTGCGCAAACGGTTCAGCGGCGTCTTGAGGTCGTGGGCGATATTGTCGGAAACCTCGCGCAAGCCCGCCATGAGCTGCTCGATGCGCCCCAGCATGAGGTTGAGGCTTTGCGCCAGGCGGTCGAGCTCATCGCCCGAGCCGCTCACGGGCAAGCGGCCCGCCAGGTCGCCTTCCATGATCGTACGCGTCGTGGCTGTCAGATTATCGATGCGCATGAGCAGTCTGCGGCTCACCCAATATCCGCCGCCGATGCCGACGAGCGCCATGAAGCCAAGCCCCCAGAGCATCGTGGTCCGGATCAGGCGCGACAGATCCCTTCGGTCCTCGATGTCGCGTCCGACGATGAGCCGGTAGCCGCCTGGTAGGCGAAACACGTTGGCGAAAGCGAGGCGCCGTTCGACGCCACCGGGTGCCGGGCGCCGATAATCGAACTCGACGGGTCCCAGACTGTCCCAGAGCTGCGGCGATACCGCGCTGAGATTGCCGGCGAGTTGCGTTCCGTCTTTGTCGGCGACGAGATAGAGGCTGTTGCCCGGCGTTTGGCTACGTTCGGCGACGGTACGGACGAGCTGGTCGAGACCGCCGGCGCGATACTGCTCGGCAAGACCCTTCAATTCCGCATCGATCGTTTGGTTGAGTTGCCGCGACAGCAGGACCGTCGTGTTCCAGTAGATGTAGAAGATGGCGACGATCGCAGCCGCGCTGAACAGCGCAAGATAGGTCAGCGACAGACGGAAGGTCGTGGTCCGGAAGAGCTTAGTGAGCGCTGTCACGGATGGTGTAACCGGCGCCGCGGACCGTGTGCAGGAGGGGGTTGGCGAAGTTCTTGTCGATCTTGGACCGAAGCCGCGAGATGTGGACATCGATGACATTGGTCTGCGGATCGAAGTGATAGTCCCATACGTTCTCGAGCAACATGGTTCGGGTCACCACTTGGCCCGCATGCTTCATCAGGTATTCGAGCAGCCGGAACTCACGGGGCTGCAATATAATGGCTTCGCCGGCCCGGGTCACCTTATGCGACAGCCGATCGAGCACAAGGTCACCTACCACGAAGCGCGTTGAGCCCTCTTCCGGCGAGGTGCGCCGCGCCAGCGCCTCGATGCGCGCGAGCAGCTCGCTGAAGGCATAGGGCTTGGTGAGGTAGTCGTCGCCGCCGGCCCGCAAGCCTTTGACGCGATCGTCGACCTCGCCGAGCGCGGAGAGGATCAGAGCCGGCGTCCGGATCTCGTCGGTACGCAGTGACTTGATAACGCCAAGCCCGTCGCATTTCGGCAGCATACGGTCGACGATCAAAACGTCGTAGGCGTTTGTTCTTGCGAGATCGAGCCCGGCCTGTCCGTCCGCCGCATGTTCCGCGACGTGGCCCGACTCCTTCAGCGCCCGCTTGAGGAAGGCTGCGGTCTCCTGGTCATCCTCGATCACCAGAACACGCATATCGTCGGGCCTCCCTGAAAAGCGCTGTTGGTATTTGGTTGGATAAGGGGTGGGCGGCGCGATCGGGGGGAAAACCGCGCCGCCCTCCGGCGTAGAAGGCTATTTATGCCTTCTTCAGTGAAAGCGCCACGAAGCGCGTCTGATCGCCGGTCTTGACCTGCATCAGCACCTTGACGGTATCCTTGTCCTTCTCCGCCTTGGTGCCCTCCATTGCCTTCTTGATCCCGGCAGCGACATCACTCGGCTCGGACACGTCGACACCCGCAACCTGAAGGATGACGTCGCCAGGCTTCAGGCCCTTGTCGGCGGCGTCGCTCGAAGGATCGACCTCGGTGATGACGACGCCCTCCTCGCCGGCGCCGGGGATCTTGGCCGCCGGAGCCAGCGACAGTCCAAGGTCCTTCATCTGCTCGGCCTGATCAGCGGGCTCGTCCTCCTGCTCGAGCGCGGCCAACTTCTTGGCGCTCGGGAAGGCCCCGAGCTTCATGTCGACTTCGCGCTTGTCGCCGTAGCGGACGATGGACAGCTTGACCTCTGAGTCGGGCTGGAGCTCGGCGATCTTGCGGGCAAGGTCACGAGAATCCTCGACCGTTTCACCGTTCACCTCGACAATGACGTCGCCGGCCTTGATGTCCTCTTTCGCCGCCGGGCCGTCCTCTGTCACCTTGGTGATCATGGCGCCCTTGGCCTCTTTGAGACCGATCGAATCGGCGATGTCGTCGTTCACGTTCTGGATGACGACACCGAGCCAGCCGCGATCGACGGTGCCGTGGCTCTTCAGCTCGCCGACCACCTCCTGGACAAGCGCCGCCGGCACGGCAAAGGCGATGCCGACATTGCCGCCCGAAGGCGAGAAGATGGCGGTGTTCACGCCAACGACGTCGCCGTCGAGATCGAAGCTCGGACCGCCCGAGTTACCGCGGTTCACCGCAGCGTCGATCTGCAGGTAGTCGTAAGGCCCGGAGCCGATGTCTCGGTTATGCGCCGAGATGATGCCGGCCGTCACTGTGCCGCCGAGACCGAAGGGATTGCCCACCGCGAGCACCCAGTCGCCAACCCGCGGGTCCTTCTGGGAGAACTTCACAAAGGGGAATGTCTTGCCCTTCGTGTTGACCACTTTGATCAACGCAACGTCGGTGCGCGGATCGGTGCCGACGAGTTTGGCCTCGTACTTCTCGCCGTCCTCCATCGTCACCGTGATGTCCTCGGCATCTTCGATGACGTGGTTGTTGGTCACCACATAGCCGTCGTCAGAGATGAAGAAGCCGGAGCCCTGGGCAAGGCTCGGATGCGGCTTGGAGGGCTGCTGCGGCATGCCCTTCCGGAACTGCTTGAAGAAATCGTAGAGCGGATTGTCCTCCGGCAGGTCGGGCATGCCGGGGATCTCCATGTTGTTGTCCGCGACCTTCGTCTCGCTCTTGACGTTGATGCTGACCACCGCCGGACTGACCTTGGCGACCAGATCGGCGAAAGTGATCGGCGCGCGGCCATAGGGCGTTTCGACGGTCTGCGCCGCCTGAGAGGTCTCTGCCGCGGCGAACGGCACGCCGGTACCGAAAGTAAGCCCTAATGCGCCGGTGGCGATCAGGGCGGCAGCGGCGAGGAGCGCCGGCTTGCGGGTCAGTTTCCGCAACCGCGTGCTCTCGTTCGCAGCAGGGTTCTGGTCAGTTTTCATTGGTCAGCTTTCTCCTGAGGAAGAATCCCGTTGATCGTTTTGCCCGCGTGAATCGGCAAACATCCAGGGTTTTAGATATAGGCCTTCACCGATTACGCCGCGGTTTCGACGGCATTAAATTTCGGTAAGGTTCACCGCCGCGAACGCCCTGGATTCCAAGGAGTTTTTTACCCCCTAGTGGCTTCCGATCAGCCTTCGCCCACCAGGTGCTTCAAGCGGCGTTTCTCACCCGCGGTCAAGGGCTTAGGTGCCTGGGCGGTCGATTCGCGCCGCCGATACCCGTAGATGATGCCGGCAAGCGCCGCCAACAAGACGAGCGGCGTGGCGAACCACAAGATCCAGGTATGCGGCTCGAAGCGCGGCTTGAGCAGCACGAACTCTCCGTAGCGCGCCACGATGAAGTCGATGATTTGCTTATCGCTGTCGCCTGCTTTCAGCCTTTCGCGCACGAGAATCCGTAAGTCCTTGGCGAGCGGCGCATCGGAATCGTCGATCGACTGATTCTGGCAGACGAGGCAGCGCAAGCCTTCGGAGAGCGCGCGTGCGCGCGCCTCGAGCGCGGGGTCCTTCAACATCTCGTCGGGCTGGACGGCGAATGCGGGGCTCGCGACCGAAAGCACGACCGCCAGAGAAAATATCCAGGTCCTGACAAGAGAGCGCGGTGTCATCGTCACTTCTCCGCAGGCACGGCCTCGGCCTTGACCACGGTTTTGGCGCGTGCCCGCTTCGGCGCGCCGACCCGCAAGCGGCGGTCCGACAGCGACACTCCGCCACCGAAGAACATGACCAGACCGCCGAGCCAGATGAGACGAACCAGAGGGTTGAAGTAGACTCTGACACTATAGGCCCCGTTCTTCAGCTGATCCCCCAGTACGACGTAGAGATCGCCGCGCCAGCTGACGTGAATGGCGGACTCAGTGGTGGTGTTCTTCTCCACCGTAAATTCCCGCTTCGACGGCGCGAGCTCGGTCACCGGGGAGCCGTTGCGGGTGACCTTGAACATGCCGACGCGCGCGCGGTAGTTGGGACCTTGGCGCGGCTCCACGCCCCCGAACAATAGCTGGTAGCCGGCGATGTCGATCGTCTGGCCAGGCGCGAGCGCCTCGATCCGTTCCGCGCGCCACGCCGTCGTGGCGACGATGCCGATGACCACGAGGCCTAGGCCGGCATGAGCCAGCGCGCCGCCATAGGCCGCCCGCGGCAAATTACGCGCGCGGCGCCACGCTTCCCCGGCTGCGGCTTCGAACAGCTTCACGCGACTGGCGATGTCGGTGACGGCGCCGAGGATGAGCCAAACCCCAAGACCGACGCCGAGCGGGGCGAGCCATGGCCCCTTCTGCGTGAAGGCTAGCACCAGAACCATGACGAGAAGGGCGACAATGGCGGCAGCCATGAGCCGCTGCGCCGCGGCGAGGAGGTCCCCACGCTTCCAGGCGAGCAGCGGCCCGAAGGGAGCCACGATCAGCAGCGCGACGATCAGCGGTCCGAAGGTGAGATTGAAGAACGGCGGGCCGACCGAGATCTTGTCGCCGGTCAGGGCCTCGAGCCCGAGCGGATAGAGCGTGCCGACGAACACGGCAGCGCAGGCGACGGTCAGCAGGAGATTGTTGAGGACGAGGCTGCCCTCTCGGCTGATCGGCGCGAACAGTCCGCCCTGCGACAGGAGTGGCGCCCGCCACGCGAACAGCGCAAGCGAACCGCCGATGAACACGCCCATGATGGCAAGGATGAAAACGCCGCGCGCCGGATCGACGGCGAAGGCGTGCACCGAGGTCAGCACGCCCGAGCGCACGAGGAACGTGCCCATCAGGCTCAAGGAGAAGGTGATGATGGCGAGAAGGATGGTCCACACCTTGAGCGCATCGCGCTTCTCCATGACGAGCGCGGAGTGGAGCAGCGCCGTGCCGGCGAGCCATGGCATGAACGAGGCGTTTTCGACCGGGTCCCAGAACCAGAAGCCGCCCCAGCCCAGCTCGTAGTAAGCCCACCACGAGCCCATGGAAATGCCGAGCGTGAGGCACATCCACGCGGCCAGCGTCCACGGTCTGACCCAGCGCGCCCAGGCGGCGTCGATGCGCCCGTCGATCAGGGCGGCGACGGCGAAGGAGAACGCCATGGAGAAGCCGACATAGCCCGCATAGAGGAACGGCGGATGGAAAGCGAGCGCCGGATCCTGCAGCACGGGGTTCATCCCCTGCCCGTCGAATGGCGCCGGGTCGATCCTGATGAAGGGGTTCGACGTGATGACGATAAACAGGAGGAACGCCACTGCGATCGAGCCCTGCACCGCGAGCACATTGGCCTGGAGTTGGCGCGGCAGATTGGTGCCGAAGGTCGCTACGGCCGCGCCGAACAGCGCGAGGATCAGCACCCAGAGGATCATCGAGCCCTCATGGTTCCCCCATACGCCCGAGATCTTGTAGAGCATCGGCTTCGCCGCGGCAGAGTTCTGCCAGACATTCAACACCGAGAAGTCGGAGGTGACGTAGGCGGTCATCAGAGCGAAGAAGGCAATGGCGATAAGAACGAACTCGAGTTGCGCGGCAGGCACGGCGATCGCCGTGAGTTGCGGATCGCGCAAGCGCGTGCCGATGACCGGCAGCACCATCTGCACGATAGCGACGCCAAGCGCGAGGATCAGGGCATAGTGGCCGGTTTCGGCGATCATGGTCCTGACGTCTCCCTAGTTTGTTGCGCTCTGCGCCGTGCCGCCAGCATCGGCGCCGCCGCGCCACACGCCCTCGCTTTTCAGCTTCGCGGCGACCTCCGGGGGCATGTATTTTTCGTCGTGCTTGGCGAGCACGCTGTCGGCATGAAATACCCCATCGGGGCCCAAAGTGCCTTCAGCCACGACGCCCTGCCCTTCGCGGAACAGGTCGGGCAGGACCCCTGTATAGGTGACCGGCAAGGTCTTCGCCCGGTCGGTGACGACGAAGCGGACCGTCGTCCCCGCGTCCCGCTCGACGCTTCCTGTTTCGACCAAGCCGCCGAGCCTGAACCGTTGTCCCGGAGCGACATGCATATCGGCGACGTCGCTCGGGCTGTAGAAGAAGACGATGGAATCCCGCATGGCGTAGAGCACAAGCCCGACGGCAACGCCGAGCACCACAAGGCAAGTGCCGATCAGAACGCCTCTGCGCTGCTTTCGTGTCATGACTTCAATCCAAGCTCTGCCGCAAGCGTGTCGAGCTGCTCGATGGCTTGCGCGTTGCCGGCGAACTGGGTCTTGGCACGCGCCAGCGCTTCAAGCGCCTCATCTTTGCGATCGAGCACCGTATAGGCTCGAACCAACTGGAGCCAACCCGCCAGATCGTCGCCCTGCTGTGCAAGACGCCCCGCAAGCTTCTGCACCATGCCTTCGATCATGGCTTGGCGGTCGGCAGGACTCATATTCTGCGCCGCGGCAACGTCGGCGGCATTCGGCCCCGGTGCACCCGCAGATGGTGCCGTCGCGGTATCGACGCCCGACTTGCCGGAGAGATGCGCCTCGGCATTGGCGATGCGCTTCTGGACCATCGCCCGCCAAGCCTCGTTGCCGCCCTGCCGATCGAGCAGGCCGCGCCAATCGTTGATGGCAGCCGCAAAGTTGCCGTCCTGCTCCTTGGCAAGGGCGAGAAGGATGCGCGGCTCGAGCAGGGTGGCATCGAGCTCAAGAGCTTTCTGAAGCGCGTGCTTCGCCGTGTCGCTCACCAAGCCGCCCTGCTCCAGCACGAGCGCCTGACCGTAGCCCGATAGGCGCGCCGCCGAAGCTCCAAGCAAGCGAATGGCCTGCAAGTACGCTTCGGCCGCATCGCTGTAACGCTGCTCACTCATATAGACCGGCGCGATCACGTCCCAGCCTTGGCCTTCGTCGGGATGCGAGCGAAGCCGCGCCTCCACCCGGGCGACCAGCGCCGCGACGTTCGTCTCGGCGGCCGGATCTTGCAGGCGCGCCTCAAGCGGCTGATCGGGAAGACGGGGAGAGCCGTAAAGGAGGTAGAGGCTGACCGCAGAAAGGGGCAGCGCGAGCGCAATACCGATCAGCGCCGCCCGCGCTGGCTTCGTGGTTTTCGGTGCCGCCTCGCGTTCGGCCATCTTGGTGTCGGCGGCAAGCAGCCGGCGTGCCACCTCGAGCCGGGCGGCCTCGGCCTCGGTTTCGCCGATCAGTCCCCGCGCCCGGTCGCTCTCGATCTCTTCGAGTTGGTCGCGATATACGGCGGCGTCGAACGCCTCGCGTTCGGGCGCAGGGCCTCCCCCGCCCGCAAGCGGGCGCAACAAGAAGAACAGCACAACCGCCGTGAGCCCGGCGAGAACGACCCAAAGAACCACGAAGGGGCCCTAACCTCTGGAAGCCAAACGAAGGCTAGGCATAGGGAAAGGCGCTGAGCGGGGCAAGGTCCCCGGGGCGGCAGGACATTAATTTGCCGCAAGGATCAACGGACCAGCGCCGCCACGCGCGAGAAACGGCCGTCAGCCCACCGTCTTCCAGGTGCCGTCGGACGACCGGCAGGCGGTGCCACGGGCCGTCTGCGGCTGGCCGCTGATGTAGATCGTGTGCGTGTAGGGCCGGCAAAACGAGCTGCCCTGTTGATAGGGCTTACCCGGCACGATCTGGCCGCGATGCTGATTGGACGGGTTGTTCCAGGGCGTGACCTGGCCCGCTTGGCCGTATTCCAGCGCCCGGTATTCCGCGGCAGCCGCCAGCTGACGGTCGCGCTCGTCCATATCCGCGCCGATCAGGTTGCCGAGCAGGCCGCCCGCCATCGCACCGATGGCGATCCCGGGAATGCGGTTGTTCTTGCCCCCGATCGCCGCGCCGGCCGCGCCGCCGGCGACGGCGCCGACAATGGTGCCCGTGCCTTGCTTATTGCCGGGCCCGCAGGCCGGCAGAAACAACGGCACAAGCGCAATGGCGATAATCGGCTTAACTCTCATGGGTATCCCCCTCCGCCTAGAATTAACCAGTCGGTCTTGGGCGAGAGACTGAATTGGTGAAGTTTAGCGTCCCTACAGGCTCTTAAGAATAACAAATCTGTCGAAAATAGGTTGCACCGGGTGGAGCGGTGAAAATCAGGCCGCAGGCAGCCTTAGCCGGGCCCGCAAGCCCCCATCCGGAGAGGGCTCAAGCTCGAAACGCCCCTTATAGAGATGAGCCAGGTCGGCCACGATGGAGAGGCCGAGCCCCGAGCCCGGTTTGGTCTCGTCGAGTCGCTGTCCGCGCTTCATCGCCCGCTTGCGCTCGGCGTCCGTGAGCCCGGGGCCGTCATCGTCGACGACCACGGCGAAGCTGTTGCCACCCGGAACTGGCTCGACCTCGACGACGACGCGCGCTTTCGCCCATTTGCAGGCATTGTCCATCAGGTTCCCGGCCATCTCCTCGAAGTCCTGCTTCTCCCCCTGGAACTTCAAGCCGGGGGTTGTGCGGACGCTCAGCGCGATGCCCCTCTCACCGTAGATTCTGTCGAGCGTCCGCTTCAGCGCCTCGAGCACCGGCGTGACATCCGTCACATCGCCGATCACGCCCGACCGCGCAGCGACGCGCGCCCGGTCGAGATGGTGGGTGATCTGGGTGCGCATGATCTCCGCCTGCTCGACCACCTTGTCGGCAAGCGCTCCCTTGTGGGTGCGCGCCTCGTTGCTGATCACGCTGAGCGGAGTCTTGAGCGCATGGGCAAGGTTGCCGACATGGGTGCGGGCGCGCTCCACGATATCGCGGTTCGATTGGATCAGGGCATTCAGCTCTTGCTGGAGCGGCTTGATCTCGTCGGGAAGCTCACCTTCGAGGCTCTCCGCATCGCCCGAGCGGATCGCGCTGAGATCCTGGCGAATGGCACGCAAGGGAAGGAGACCAAACCGCACTTGGAAGAACGTCGCTATGACGAGGCCGAGGCCGAGCAAGGCGAGCGCGAGAATGACCATGGTGGTGAACTGCGAGAGATCGGCGTCGATCTCGGCGGCGTCTCCCGCCACCGCATAGGAGTAAGGTTTCGAGTCGGGACCGCCGGGCCTGATCTCGCGCTCGACAACGCGCAAGTTCTGCCCATCAGGCCCCGGCTCATAGCTCCGCCGTGTCAAGGTGTCGTCGGCGGGAACGCCCTCCTGGCTTGGCAGCATAAGCTGCTGATCGAGCAGCGAGTCGGAGACATAGAGAGGACGCGTGGCGCCCTTGAGCGCCTTGATCTGCCAATACCAGCCCGAGAACGGGAGGGTAAAGACGGGGTCGCCGATATGGGTGGGTTCTTCGGGGGAGCTTGTGCCCTCTCCCGTGGTCGAGGCCACGAGGCTCGTCATGTAGACGTTGAGACGCGCGTCGAAATTCCGTTCGACGGCCTCACGATAGAGGGAGACAAGGAGAATGGCGGCGACGGGGATGACCACGAGGGTCCATGCCGCGGCCGAGGCGAACAGCCTGAAGGCGAGAGACTTAAGCCCCATCTTCGGCGTCCGTAAGGCGGTAACCTAGCCCGCGGACGGTCGTGATGAGATCGACGGGCAGCTTCTTGCGCAAGCGCCCGATGAAGACCTCGACCGTATTGGAGTCGCGGTCGAAATCCTGTTCGTAGAGATGTTCGACGAGCTCGGTGCGTGAGACCACGCGCTCGCGATGCATCATCAGGTAATGAAGCACGCGGTACTCATGGGAGGTCAGCTTGATCGCCTGACCGTCGACCGTGACCCGCGCGGTCTTGGTATCGAGACGAAGCGGCCCGCATTCCATCTCATTGCGGGCATGGCCGGCCGAGCGCCGGAGCAGCGCGCGGAGCCGCGCCAGCACCTCCTCCATGTGGAAGGGTTTGGCCACGTAGTCGTCGGCGCCCGCATCCATGCCGGCCACCTTGTCGCTCCAACGCTCGCGCGCGGTGAGGATCAAGACCGGCATCCTGCGGTCGTCGCGCCGCCATTGCTCGAGCACGCTCAAGCCATCCTTCTTAGGCAGGCCGAGATCGAGCACGACAGCATCGTAAGGTTCGGTATCGCCGAGGAAATGGCCTTCCTCACCGTCGAAGGCAGTATCCACGGCGTATCCCGCATCGCCGAGCGCGGTCACGAGCTGGCGATTGAGATCCGGATCGTCCTCGACGACAAGAAGCCGCAAAATACCCTCCCAAGGGTTCAGGACGCGTCCCGCGCCCTCCTAAAATTTCCCAGTACGGGCGTCAACGTTGAGGTTCTGCACATCGCCCTTCTGACCCAGCACGACGATCTTATAAATGAACTGCGACCCGTTTTGGCACAAGGTGGCGGAGATGACCTTACCGCCCGTCTTGGACTGGACCATGTTGTAAATCACGTTCCCGGGGATCAGCGAGTTTTGAGAGATGATCGCGCCGGCCGACTTCCACGGCACACATCCGGCCTGGGCAGACGCGCCCGCCGCGGCCAGCATGACCGCAGTGAGCGCCGCAAAGGCCGTTCGCTTCATCGCCCGACAAACCATCTCAGTCCCGCTATCCCTTCTTGGGGGTAACCTAAGGGAACCCCAATGAATGACGCATGAACGGTTGCCCCGGCCTACTTCTGCCGGGCGGATTTGCCCGCGCCCGGCTTGGCGGCGGCATCGTCCACCTTGGCGCTGAGCGCCGCAAGACCGAGACCACCGAGCACGACGGGAAGCTTGGTTATGAGATCGGCAAGCGACATATCGCCAACGACCCACAACCCGACCGTCGAGAGCACCCTCGTGACGCCAAGGACCTGGGTGCGATAGCCCTTGGCGAAGCCGCCGCGGCGCTGCATCGCGCCGTCCCTGACGCTG
>CAZHCN010000018.1:0-23805 GCA_964530895.1 uncultured Methyloceanibacter sp.
GTTGTCGGTCTTTTCCACCGTGGCGCTCCGGCGCGGCCGCGAATAGAAAGTGCGGGTCATCGTAAACGTACCGGGATCGAAGATTTGCGTCAGGCCGAGCAGGCTCGAATATTTGTAGGTCACCTCGGCGACGATTACGCTGCTGTTCGGCTCGGTAAGCCCGGCCGGGACCGTATAGGACGAGCCCGTAGCGCGCGCGCTGCCGGAATTCGAGCAGCTCCAATCGACCTTTCCGCGATTGTTGGCGTCGGCGACCACGCTCGACAGCACGATCTTGAGCGGCGTCGTGGAGTAGGGCGTGAGAATGCTGCTTGACGCCGCCTCGATGTCCTGGACGTCGGATTTCGTGACCGACTTCGCTTGCGCCGTGAGATCCGCCGCCGTGGCCGCCACTTCTGAAGTGCGTCGGTAAACTGTCAGCGCGGCGCTGGTCTCTACGACTCCCACATAGATGAGGATCAGAGCCGGCGCGATCATGGCGAACTCGATCGCCGACACGCCGCGCCGGTCGCGCGCCAAGCGGGCAATGCTGCGAAGAGCGTCGGTCAATAGCTTTGGATCGATCCTCACCGATTTGCTCTCTTTAGAACGGCTCGTTACGGAACGCTGCGGTGGCGACCAGCATGCGATTGTTGCCCGCCATGTTGCTCAAGCTGATCTCTGCCGGAAGGATCGCGCCGATATCCAAGGGGTAGAACGCCCTCACCACCATCACGTCGCCGCGTCCGCCCGGATCGTACGAGAAGCCGGTCTTGGCATTGCCCGACGAATCGAGGGGTTCGGTCAGATTGGACGACGCACCGGCGAAGCTAGAATATTTGCGCACGTCGATCTGCAGCCCGCCGCAGCTCAGCGGCGCCGTCAGCTGCTTGCAGACCTCGTTCTTGAATTGCGCAGCATTGAGCGTCTGGGCCTGCCCGGTCCGCACCAAGCGTGCGGCCCGGTCGACGGCGCTTTCGAGCGTGAAGTTCGCGAAATAGACGAACGCCACTTGCAGGATGGCGAGAAGGAGAAGGAGGAGGGGGGTTGCCACCAGGGCGAACTCGAGCGTCGAGGTGCCCGCCGCATCGCCGCCAAATCGGCGAATCCTGCGTCCCGCACCCCACCCACGCGCCAAATTTGCTGCGCTGTTTACCTGCCCGGAACCTCGCACCATGGGACTAGGTTTAGCGAGAGTTAGCTTAACGGCTCGTAAATACTCTACTGTGAGAGCGAAATAAGGTAAATGTGTAGGTAATACTATTATAATTAAAGTATAGACGAGTTTGAATAAATCGGGATACGGAGCGTAAGCGCTTATGATCCTAAATAGCGGATGCCGGGGATTTGATGCGGGTCCAAAGGGCGGGCCGCCCGGCTTCATCAGGCGGAAGGTGGCACATGCTGAAAGCCTTGGGGTGGCGTGCGCAGGGCTTCGCTCGGAACACGCGCGCTAACGTCGCGGTCTTGTTCGGACTTGCAATCATTCCCATCGTGCTCGGGGTCGGCGTAGCGATCGACTACGGTCGCGCCCTCATCGTCCGGGAGCGGATGGCGAGCGCCGCCGATGCTGCCGCGCTCGCCATCGGCTCGTGGACCGGGCTGACCGAGGCCGAGCTCAAGACCAAGGCCCAGCAATATTTCAACGCCAACTATCCGTCGAACAGCCTCGGCACAGTGGGCACGCTCAATGTGCGTTTCCAGGGAGACAACGTCCTTGTGGACGTCTCGGGCTCGGTACCGACCACCTTCATGCGGCTTGCGAACATAAACTCCGTCGATGTCGGCAGCAGCGCCGTTATTAGCAAGAAAGAGCGCAACATCGAGCTGGCGCTGGTTCTCGATACGACCGGGTCGATGGGCCAAGGCGGTAAGATGTCGGCCTTGCAAAGCGCCGCCAAGACGATGGTGAAGGACCTGTTCGCCGGACAGGCGACATCCGACACGCTGAAGATCGCCGTGGTTCCGTTTGCCGCCGCCGTAAACGTCGGCTCCGACAAGAAGGATGAGAGCTGGATCGATAAAAATGCGAAGTCTCAGATCGCCTATGAGGACTTCAAATCTGGGGTCAAAGTATTCGACCTCTACAACAATCTGAAGAACCGCTCGTGGCAGGGCTGCGTACGCGAGCGTGAAGGCACCGACTACGAACTCACGGATGCGACGCCGGACGCCTCGACTCCCGCATCGTTGTTCGCCCCCTATTTCGCGCCCGACGAGCCCGACAGCAATATCGGCTCCTACGCGAACAGCTATATCAGCGACGGCGACTGCGGCCAAAGCAAGAGCAAGAACCGCACGGCGGATAGGTGTCAGAGATACACCGGCAAATACGCCAATGCCAATGCGAGTAGCGGCAAGGGTCCGGAATACAATTGTCCGCCGAGCGCGATCACGGATCTCACTAACAAGCAAAGCGACGTCACCTCGGCCATCGATAATTTGCAGCCGGCAGGCAGCACGGTCATACCGGCAGGGCTGCTGTGGGGCTGGCGGGTACTCTCGCCGACGGCACCGTTCACGGTGGCAAAACCCTATGACGACGAGAAATGGGTCAAGGCCATCGTGCTCCTGACCGACGGCCAGAACGACGTCGGCGGCGGCAGCAATGGACACGATAAGTCGTACTACAACGCCTTCGGCTTCGCGGCGGAGGGCCATCTTGGCAACACCAACGGTAACAACGCCGAGTCCACGCTCGAGTCGAAGATGTCGACGGTTTGTACCGCAATAAAGGCGAAAGGAATCCTGGTCTACACTATCGGCTTCCAGGTCACCGATTCGACCACGAAAAACCTGCTTAAGAATTGCGCAACGCAATCGGACATGTACTACAACTCGCCGTCCAATTCTCAGCTCGCGAGCATCTTCAAAGATATCGCGCAAGGTCTAAGCGATCTGCGCATCGCCGAATGACGACTCAATCCGGATCGGCGCCCGCTCGAGCGAGCGTCCGCAAAGTCCACGTTTAGAAAGGCTGGTGCCACCAGACGGTTGGCGCACTCTTCGCAGCAAGAGGAGTAAGACATGCGTGAGACCGCACGAAGTTTGCGGAGCTTCGCTCGTGGGACCAAAGGGAATGTTGCCATTCTCTTCGGCCTCGCGATCATTCCCATCATCCTCGGCGTCGGCGTGGCGGTCGACTACGGCCGCGCGCTGATCGTTCGGCAGAGGATGGTCAACGCTGCCGACGCGGCCGCGCTCGCCGTCGGCTCATGGACCGGGCTCACCAATGCCGAGCTCAAGACCAAGGCCCAGCAATACTTCAACGCCAACTACCCGGCGAACAGCCTCGGCACGGCCGGCGCGCTCAACGTGAAGTTCCAAGGAGACGACATCCTCGTCGATGTCTCCGGCTCGGTGCCGACGACGTTCATGCGGCTCGCCGACATCGACTCGGTTGATGTCGGAGCCAGCGCCGTGATCACCAAGAAGCAGCGCAACATCGAGCTCGCGCTCGCTCTCGATACGACGGGCTCTATGGGCCAGAACGGGAAGCTGGATGCGCTCAAGAAGGCCGCCAAGAAGATGGTCAAGAACCTGTTCGACGGGAAGTCGACCTCGGACACCCTGAAGATCGGTGTCGTGCCTTTCGCCGCCGCCGTGAATATAGGCACGGACAACATCGACTCGGGCTGGCTCGACAAAGGCGTTTACCCGAACATGTCGTCGATCTCCAAAGAGAACCTTGACTTCAGAAACGGAGAAAGTGTGCTGGGACTTTTCGACGAGCTGGAAAGCAAGAAGGGGAGTTGGGCGTGGGATGGCTGCGTGCGCGAGCGCGCCGAGCCTTACGAGCTGACCGACGACCCACCCGTTGCGGGTGATAAGGAGACGCTTTTCACCCCCTACCTGGCGCCGGATGAACCTGACGAGTCGAACGGCGGCAGTCGTTACGGCAACACCTATATCGATGACGATGGGTGCGGCGTGAGTTCTCGCAGGAGCGGCCGGCACGGCCACGGCCACGGAAGCAACCCGACGCCGGAGCAATGCCAGAGCTATACGGGCAAATACGACAATCCTCAGGTGGATCAATCCAGCGCATCACCGAACGACAACTGCCCTCCACGTGCCATAACGCCCCTGACCAACGAGAAATCGGTGGTGACCTCGGCCATCAACGCGCTTCAGGCGGAAGGGAACACCGTGATCCCGGCGGGGCTTCTGTGGGGCTGGCGGGTCCTCTCGCCGGGGGAACCGTTCACCCAAGGCGCGCCCTATGACAGCGAGAAATGGGTCAAGGCCATCGTGCTCCTGACCGATGGCGAAAACGATGTGAGCGGCGGCAACAGCTTCAACGGCTCAACCTTCAACGCCTTCGGCTACAAAAAGAATGGCCATCTCGGCAGCGATCCCAAGTCGGAACTCAATACCAAGACGGAGGACGTCTGTGACGCCATCAAGGCGCAAGGCATCCTCGTCTTCACCATCGGCTTCCAGGTGTATGATTCGACGACCCAGAAGCTTCTGAAGAACTGCGCGACCGAGCCCGACATGTACTACAACTCGCCGTCCAACTCGCAGTTGGCGTCGATCTTCTCGGACATCGCGCAAGGGCTGAGCGACCTGCGCATCGCACAATAGGATCGCACGCGGGGGCAGGCGTGTCCTGCCCGGCAACGACGGCGAGCCTACAGGGCTACTCGCTCTGCTTCTCGCCCTCGGCCGACGATTGGCCGATTGCCTGCTTCGTGCGGATTTCTTTCGAGAGGGACTCGAAATAGCCGGGATCGTCGCCGATGACGAGTGGCGTCTCGCAGTCCGGCGAGCATTGCAGGGTCTCGCGTCTCGTCCCGTGATAGACGGTCACATACCCGCTCTGCGGCTCTGCCACGACCAGGCGCCGGTTGATGATGACCTTGCCTTGGGCATCGAGCACGATGAGGTTGGTCTCGCCGAACGACTTACCGGTGAGCACCAGAACCTTGCTGTCTTGAATGGCGACATCAGCGATGGAGGGGTTGCCAACGACGACCTCCGCGGCCGAGCGCTCGAGCCGCAACATCATGGCCTGATCGATCGCGACCACGACGTCGCGGCTGGCCGAAAGCGCCGGCTGACTTGCGCCGACGGCAAGAACCGAGGCCAACACGAGCCCGCAGGCCGACCGCTCCGGGCGGAACCGGAAAATCATTGGCGCCCTATCCCCTACGCTGAACTGAATTCGAGGAATGTCCGTCTTCGTCATCTGAGCCGCAAAAGGTGAAGGATTGGCAAACCGTGGCGCGAAGCCGCCGCTTAACGGGCGCGTAACACCCCTTCCGCTAGGTTTCCCGGGGCAGACGGGGCAGGCAAAAAAGGCAGATGATCACCAACCTTCTCATCATCACGGTTTTCCCTCTGGCCATGGCGCTGGCGGCGGCCACCGACCTCTTCTCCATGACGGTCCCCAACTGGATCTCGCTCCTCTTGGTCGTGGGCTTCGCCGTTCTCGCCCCGCTGGTTGGCCTCGGCTGGTCCGATATTGGGCTTCATGTGGTGCTGGCCGCGGCGGCCCTCGTCGTGACCTTCGCCATGTTTTCTTTCGGCTGGATCGGAGGCGGGGACGCCAAGCTCTTCGCCGCCACTTGCCTATGGCTCGGGCCCGGAGCAGTCCTCGTCTACAGCATCTATGCCGCCCTGATTGGGGGGGTACTGACCCTGTTGATCCTCTTTGTGCGGTCTGTGCCGCTCCCCGCCGTGCTCAACGCGCAAAGCTGGCTGGCGCGCCTGCATAGCCCCAAAGAGGGCGTCCCCTACGGGATTGCCTTGGCGGCGGCCGGCCTTCTCGTCTATCCCGACACGCCCTTCATGGCCGCGCTCGGCGTCTAATTCCCTCTTTCAGACCTGCCCTAAGCGGCGCCGGCGCCCCACGCTCCGGCGCCCTCCTGCGTTTCCGTCGCACACGCCGCCGGCCAAATTGGCACGCTCATTAACTTCGCGTTGAGATTTCAGCGTCAGATTGAAGCCAATCTTCGCGGGACGTGGGGCGTTCGAGAGAAAGAGAAACCCGTTATGAAACGAGCAAGAGTCATCGTCCTCGCCATCGCAATTACGGCGGCGATTGGAGCCGCCTGGATTGCCCGGGCCATCGTCTCGAGAACGCCTGAGGTCAAGCGGGTGGAAAAGACGGTGGGGGCGACTGACGTGCTTGTTGCCGCCAACAATATCGATCTCGGCGACTCGGTCAGGGCAAGTGACTTCAAGTGGCAGCAATGGCCTGTCGAAGGCGTCACGCCCGGCCTGATCACCAAGACTACCCAGCCTGACGCGCCTGCCGAACTGTCCGGTGCCGTTGCCCGCGCGCCGTTCATCGCCGGCGAGCCCATCAAGGAGCAGAAGCTGATCAAGATCTCCGAGGGCGGTGTGATGGCCGCCATCCTGCCCTCGGGCATGCGCGCCGTTTCGACGCCGATCCGTGAGGAGACGGCGGCCGGCGGCTTCATCCTCCCGAACGACCGGGTCGACGTCATCCTGTCCTACAAGATGCGCGTCGGAAATAAGGAGCAGCCCGTGAGCGAGGCCGTGTTGCGGAACGTGCGCGTGCTCGCCATTGGCCAGGCCCTTGAAAACAAGGATGGCGAGAAGGTCGCAACCGGCAAGACCGCCACGCTCGAACTGACGCCACGGCAGGCGGAAGTTCTGACCTTGGCGCAGTCCATGGGTGATATCTCCCTGGCCTTGCGCAGCCTCGCCGATTCAATTCCCGGGCAGAACGAGTCGACCGCCAAGATCGGCGAGGCCAATTCGGGCTCGGTCAAGATTCTCAAATACGGCGTGCCGTCGCGCACCTTCGGCGTCAACTAGATGCGGATCACTGGCGGGCTCGATAATCGAAAAGGCAAGAGGATGCGTCGCTCTCCACTCACAGCCCTGGTCACGTTAGGCCTCGTTGCCGTCCTGGGCTTCGGGCTCTCTGCCGTCATTGCCCCTACCGAGGGGCACGCACAGCAGCATCGCTCGATCCTGCGTCTCGCGCCAAACGAGCCGCCGCGCTCGATCAAGCTCGGCCTCAACAAGTCGATGATCATTGAGCTGCCCCGCGCGGTGCGCGAGGTGATGGTCTCGAACCCCGATCAGATCGACGCGGTGATGCAGAGCTCCACGCGTGCCTACCTGATTGGCAAGAAATCCGGCGAGGCCAACATCCTGTTCACCGACAGCAACGGCAATCAGGTTGCCACGCTCGAGGTAACCATCGAGCGCGATCTCAGCGCGCTCCAGGACATGCTCGCGAGGTTCATTCCGGGCTCTAGCGTGAGGGTGGAGACAGTCGGCGACAACGTGGTGCTCACGGGAAGCGTGCCGACGCCGCTCGACGCCACGCGCGCGAGCGAGATCGTCAACAGCTATCTCGGCGAAGGAGATAGCGGCGGCTCGAACACCGCCGCGGCCGGCGCCGCGGCCGTCACCATCAACAATTCGAGCTCGTCGGGTGGCTCCGGCGGCTCCTCCGGCGGGGCCCCGAGCCGGGTCATCAACATGATCACGGTGGAGGGCCGCGAGCAGGTGCTGCTCAAGGTCTCCGTGGTCGAGATGCAGCGCAACGTCATCAAGCAGTTCGGTGTGGACCTCGCCGCCCTCGTCAACTCCGGCAACTTTGCCTTCGCGGCGTTGTCCAGCCTCCCTTACCCCCTCAACGGCGGTCTTGGCGCGGTGGCGCCCTTCTTGACCAACAGCGCGGTCAACGCCGCAAACGGCTCGATCGGCTCGGCGACTGCGTTTCCGGCAGGCGCCTCGGGTGCCAACTCTACGCTCGGCATGGGGTGGCAGGACGGCAGCAGCCGCGTGCAGGGCGTGCTCAAGGCGCTTGAGGAAGACGGCTTGCTTCATACGCTGGCCGAGCCGAACCTCACCGCCATCTCCGGCGAGACCGCGAACTTCCTGGCGGGCGGCGAGTTCCCGATCCCGGTCGCCCAGCAGCTCGACCAGATCTCGGTCGAATTCAAGAAGTACGGTATCGCCCTCTCCTTCACGCCGGTGGTCATGTCCGAAGGGCGGATCAGCCTCAAGATCTCCACCGAGGTGAGCGAGCTGTCGAACGAAGGCGCGGTGGTCCTCAATTCGATCTCGATCCCGGCGCTGAAAGTGCGCCGCGCGGAGACCGTGGTCGAGCTGCCGAGCGGCGGCTCCATCGTCATCGCCGGCCTTCTGTCGGATCAATCCAAGCAGGCGATCAGCGGCTATCCGGGACTGAAGAGCCTGCCCGTCCTCGGCACGCTATTCCGCAGCCGCGACTTCTTGAAGAACGAGACCGAGCTCGTGGTCCTGGTCACGCCTTTCGTGGTCAAGCCCGTGGCGCGGCAGCAACTCGCGCAACCTGACGACGGCTTCGGCTGGGCATCGGATGTGCACTCGGATCTGTTGGGGCAGATGAACCGTATCTATGGCCGTGACCCCGAACGCGCGCCTGTCGGCAAGTTCGACGGCGACGTCGGCTTTATCGTCGAGTAGGGGATGGAGGGGAAAAGTATCATGGCATCAACACTTCGAGGTTCGCACGCGCTCGCGCGCGCCATGCGACCCACCGCGACCTTATGCGCCATGCTCATGATCGCCGTGCCGGCCGGCGGCTGCTGGCAGAGCCCCCGCATGCAGGCCCCCTTCACGCTCTCCAATCCCAACGAGCGGCATCCGATCTCCGTGAAGCAGGGCGAGGCGCTGCTCGATTTGCCGGTCGCGCGCGGCGCGCCCGGTCTCAACTCGTCCCAATGGGGTCAGCTTTACGCCTATCTGAATGACTATCGGGAGCGCGGCAAGAGCGGCTTGGTCATCAAGGCGCCGACGGGCGGGTCCAACGAGAAGGCGGCCATGCGCGCTTATGATGACGTGCGGCACGCCATGCGCCGGGTCGGCATCGGCCCCGGCGAAGTGCATCTCCAGCCCTATTTCGCCAAATGGGACCCCGCTGCGCCGCTCAGGCTCTCTTATCTCCAATATGTCGCCCAAGGGCCTGATTGCCCCGATTGGTCGGAGAACCTCGCGCGCGATCCGCAGAACTTGCCGTATCCGAACATGGGCTGCGCCATGCAGAAGAATCTCGCCGCCATGGTTGCCGATCCGGAGGATTTGCTCGTTCCCCGGCCCGAGACGCCGCGTCCCAGCGAGCGGCGTGACACCGTCTGGGGCAAGTACGTGGCCGGCGAGTCGACGGCGTCCAAGCGCGATCCCTCGGAGCACGCCAATGCCAGCGACGTCAGTCAGATCGGGAGCAACCAGTGAGCAGCGACGCCGCATACTCGCTGAACGAACAGCCTGAAGAGGAGCCGGCGGCGCGTCAGCCCGCGGCGGCGGAGCCGCGCGCCCGGCCGATCCCGCGGGTCAACATCCAGGCCTTCTGCGAGGACCAGGAAACCGCCGCTGTCATTCAAAAGGCGTCCGAGGACCGGCGCCTGGCCAAGGCTCACGTCACCGTGCAGATGGGCGGCGTGGATGCGGCCGTTGCCTTCTACCTTGCCGCCTCAACGCCGAATCTGATCATCATCGAGTCGTTGCTCGACCGCACCGCGCTGCTCGACGATCTCGATCGACTGTCCGAGGTCTGCGATCAGGGCACCAAGGTGATCGTTGTCGGCCATGTGAACGACGTGTTGCTCTACCGCGAGCTCCTGCGCCGCGGCGTCAGCGAATATGTCGTTGCGCCGACGAGCGTGTCGCAGATTATTGAGAGCATCTCCTCGGTCTACACCGATCCGGAAACCGGTCCTGTCGGCCAGGTGATCGCCTTTGTCGGCGCCAAGGGTGGGGCCGGCTCGAGCACCATTTGCCATAACACGGCCTTCGCCATCGCCGACGCGCTCGCGAGCGACGTGGTCATCGCCGACCTCGACCTGCCGTTCGGCACGGCCGGCCTCGACTTCAATCAGGATCCGCTCCAGGGGATCGCCGATGCATTGTCCTCGCCCGAGCGTCTCGACGAGGTCCTGCTCGATCGGCTGCTGTCCCGGTGCTCCGATCATTTGAGCCTATTCGCCGCGCCGACCTCCCTCGATCGTCCTTACGACGTCGACATGAATGCCTGCGAGACGGTGCTCGACGTGGTGCGCGCGAACGTGCCCTGGGTCGCGGTGGACGTGCCCCATCTCTGGACGGCGTGGGCCAAGGAGGTCGTGCTCAAAGCCGACCACGTGGTGCTTACGGCGATGCCCGATCTCGCCAGTCTGCGGAATACCAAGAATCTGGTCGACCAGCTCAAGGCCGCGCGGCCCAACGACCGTCCGCCCTTACTTGTGCTCAATCAGGTCGGACTGCCGAAGCGGCCGGAGATCTCGGTCAAGGACTTTGCCCATGCGATCGAGATCCAGCCGAAGATTGTGATCGACTTCGATGCCCAACTCTTCGGCACGGCGGCGAATAACGGTCAGATGATCGAGGAGGTCTCCGGCAAGTCGAAGGCGGCCGATGCCTTCCGGGCCTTGGCCAACCTTCTCACCGACCGGTCGGAACAAAAGAGTGAACGTCAGTCGCTGCTCGGCCCAATTCTTGGCCGGCTGAGATTGACCAAAGCGCGCGCGTAAAGAAAAGCGATGTTCGGAAAACGGAGTATGCCCTCGGCCTCGCCGGCGCCGCACCAGGAAAAGGCCCCGGCGCCTGAGCCGTCACGCGCGGAGCGGCTCGACGACGACCTGCCGCCGCCGGCGTCTCCTGCCGAGCCGCCGGCCGAACCGCCACGGCAGTCCGCGCCCCGCGCCGCCCCCACACCGCCACCGATCAAGGCTGAGCGCAAGCCGGTGGAGCGCGTTCGCTCCGAGGAGTACTACGACGTCAAGACGACGGTCTTCAACGCGCTCATCGACACCATCGACCTGACGCAACTCGCCAAGCTCGATGCCGATGCGGCCCGCGAAGAAATCCGCGACATCGTCAGCGAGATCGTCGCCATCAAGAACGTGGTGATGTCGATCGCCGAGCAGGAGGAACTGCTCGAAGATATCTGTAACGACGTGCTCGGCTACGGTCCGCTTGAGCCGTTGCTCGCCCGCGACGACATCGCGGACATCATGATCAACGGCGCCGAAACCACCTACATCGAGGTGAATGGGAAGGTGGAGCCCGCCGCCGTCCGCTTTGCCGACAACGCGCAACTGATGAATATCTGCCAGCGCATCGTAAGCCAGGTGGGCCGCCGCGTTGATGAATCCAGCCCGATATGCGACGCCCGCCTGCCCGACGGCAGCCGCGTCAACGTCATCGCGCCGCCGCTCGCCATCGACGGTCCGACCCTTACCATCCGCAAGTTCAAGAAGGACCGGCTCACCCTCGACCAGCTCGTCAAGATGGGCACCATCAGCCCCGAGGGGCGCACCCTGCTCGCCATCATCGGCCG
Organism: uncultured Methyloceanibacter sp.; assembly: GCA_964530895.1. GTDB lineage: Bacteria > Pseudomonadota > Alphaproteobacteria > Rhizobiales > Methyloligellaceae > Methyloceanibacter. The sequence continues at coordinate 11,288 of CAZHCN010000018.1, forward strand.
CGTTCGCTGCAACGTCATCATTTCCGGCGGCACGGGTTCCGGTAAGACGACCCTGCTCAATTGCTTGACCGCCTATATCGAGCCGGACGAGCGCGTTATCACCTGCGAAGACTCCGCCGAGCTGCAATTGCAGCAGCCGCACGTGGTGCGCCTCGAGACGCGCCCGCCCAATCTCGAAGGAGAGGGTGAGGTCACCATGCGCGATCTCGTCAAGAACTGCCTGCGTATGCGTCCCGACCGCATCATCGTCGGCGAGGTGCGCGGACCCGAAGCGTTCGACCTGTTGCAGGCTATGAACACGGGCCATGACGGCTCCATGGGCACGCTGCACTCCAACTCGCCTCGCGAATGCTTGAGCCGTCTGGAAAGCATGATCCTGATGGGCGGCTACAATCTCCCCAACAGGACGATCCGCGAGATGATCACCTCCTCGGTCGACATCATCATTCAGGCCGCACGCATGCGCGACGGGACACGCAAGATCACCCATGTGACGGAGGTGCTGGGCGTCGAGGGCGAGGTCATCACGCTCCAGGACCTCTTCATCTACGATATTTTCGGCGAGGACGCGAATGGCCGCATCAGTGGACGTCACCGTGCCACAGGCATCGCCCGCCCCTACTTCTACGAGAAGGCCCGCTACTTCGGCGAGGACAAGCGGCTGACCGAGACTCTATCGGCGGGTGAGGTGGCCGACGAGCACGGCCGGCCATTGGGAGAACACTTTGCTCAGCCCTGAGCTCGTTCAACTGGCGGTCATCGCGCTGGCGGCTCTCTCCGTCGGCGGCATCGTCTACGTGCTGGTCGTTCCCTATTTCAGCGACGAGCGCAAAGTAAGCAAGCGCGTCGCCACCGTCTCGCACGGTCAACTCAGAGCGCGCAGGGTCGGCGTGCCGGCGCCCCTGCAAATGCGCCGCAAGCAGGTTCAGGATACGATCCGGGACATCGAGGCAAAGCAGAAGGCGAAGAAGCGGGTTTCGCTTCGCATGAAGCTTTTGCGCGCCGGCCTCAACGTCAAGCCCAAGGTCTATTACATTTTTTGCGTGATCACCGGCTTTCTCGGCGGCTTCATCATTCTTCTCTCAGGCCTCTCGCCGATCATTGCTCTCTTGGCGGCGTTCGCCTGCGGCTTCGGGCTGCCGCGATGGCTCCTCGCGCGCCGCATCCAGTCGCGCCAGGCCAAGTTTCTGACCGAATTTGCCAACGCCATCGACATCATCGTGCGTGGCATCAAGTCCGGCCTGCCGCTCAGCGACTGCATGCAAGTGATTGCCTCGGAGTCGCCCGAGCCTGTGCGCACGGAGTTCGTCGAGCTCGTCGAGCAGCAGAAGGTAGGCGTTCCCTTGCAGCGTGCCTTTGAGCGCATGCACGATCGCATGCCGCTCCCGGAGGTGAGCTTCTTCGCTATTGTCGTGGCAATTCAGGCCCAGACCGGCGGTAACCTCGCCGAAGCGCTCGGCAATCTTTCCGGCGTGCTGCGCGACCGTTACCGCCTGCAGTCCAAGGTGAGGGCGCTCAGCGCCGAAGCCAAAGCCTCCGCCGTGATCATCGGCGCGTTGCCGCCGCTCGTCATGGGCGTCGTATACATGACATCGCCTGACTACATCTCCCTGCTTTGGACCGACCAGCTTGGCAAGATCATGCTGGGCGCCGGCGCTGTCTGGATGCTGCTCGGCATCCTCGTCATGCGCAAAATGATCAACTTCGAGTATTAGGCGCGTCCCATGTCCACTCTCTTCAAAGACCTGCTCGATCCTCAATTGGTGGTCATGGTGCTGGCGGCGGTCGCCGCTTTCGCCACTGTGGCGTCCTTCGTGCTGCCGCTTTTGACCGGCGACCGCCTGTCCTCGCGCATGAAATACGTGGCGAGCGAGCGCGACCGGTTGCGTGCCGAACGAATTGCCGCTCTCGCCGAGGAGCAACGCCAGGCGAAGCTCCGGCGCGAGCCCAAGAGCTTCATGAAGCAGGTCGTTGAGCAGCTGAACTTGCGCAAGGCACTCGAGACCGAGGAGACGCGCGAGCGCTTGAAGATGGCGGGCTTCCGCGGCCAGGCGCCGGTCGTCGCGTTCCTGTTCTTTCGCGCGACCCTGCCGTTCATCGGCTTTGCGGTCGTGTTCCTGTATCTTTTCTTTGTGAATGATTTCGGCCTCGCGGCCATCGTGCGGATCGGCCTGTCGATCGGCGGCGCTTATCTCGGATTCTATTTTCCGAACATCTTCATCTCCAACCTCATCCAGCGCCGCCAAAAATCGATCAGAGGCGTGTTCCCGGACGCGCTCGATCTCCTCTTGATCTGCGTTCAGGCCGGAATGTCGGTCGAAGCGGCGATGAACAAGGTGGCGAGCGAGATCGGCTCTCGCTCGATCGAGCTGGCCGAGGAATTCAGCCTGACCACGGCCGAGCTGTCTTATCTGCACGAGCGGCGCCAGGCCTATGAGAATCTCGGTAAGCGCACCGGCCTTACGGTGGTGAAAGCCGTGGGCACGAGCCTGATACAGGCCGAGCGCTACGGCACGGCCATCGGTCAGGCGTTGCGGGTGCTCGCCAAGGAAAGCCGGGACATGCGCATGGGGGAAGCCGAGAAGAAGGCCGCCGCCTTGCCGCCGAAGCTCACCGTGCCCATGATCCTGTTCTTCCTGCCGGTGCTGTTCATCGTCATCCTGGGGCCCGCCGTCATCCAGTTCCTGGCCATGCGCGGCGGCCACTAGGATCGGCTAGCCCGCGGGGCGTGAGCAACCTTCAGGGTCCTTCAGGCAGGCAATGAAAAGCGGGGGGCGCCTCGACAGCGCACCCCCGCCTCTTCCCCCAACCCTGGTCGCGACTAGCGGAGGTCGGCCTTGGCTATTGTCGCCGGCTGCATAGGAAACCCGGATAGCTTGTCCGACTTTCCCGCCCCAGGCGGCGTGATCGGAATCACCAGCTCCGCTTGGGCGACCTTGGCCGGCGCCGCTGTCTGAGCCTGTGCGGTCTTGGCGACCGTCGATGTCGGTGCAGCTGCCTTGGTGGCGTGTACGACCGTGGTGTTGGCCGGGGCAGCTTCCGCCGCCGCCGTCTGCGTCTGAGGCACTTCGATGATCTTGGCCCGGGGGGGCGTCGGCTTCGGCGCCATCACTTGCGTCACCTGCGGAGGGCTGGGCGCGAAGGACGCTGCTGCGGCAGCCACCGTCTGCACCTTTTGTGCAGTCTTGCTCGTGACCGGCGCCTCGATCTCGTCCACCGGCTTTACCACTTGCACTTTGGCAGTCTCGGCGACGGGAACGGTGTTTGAAGCCGTCACGACCGGAGCCGCAGCGCGTGGGGTCGCCGGCGCCTTCACCGGTGCCGTCTCATCGTCGGAGTCGTCATAGCCGAAGGGCGACCAATCCTCCGCGGAGGCCACGGCCTTGTGCGGGGCCGGCGCCTCGGCCGCGGCGACTTGCGTCGGCGAGCTCAGCATGTTCTGCAAATAGGACACGCTCGACTTGGCCTGGGCCTCGGTCATGTCGACGGAGGCGACCTGACGGGCCTCGCCGAACTTGCCCTGGAGGCCCAGTACCAGCGCCAGGTTCTGGCGGATGCGCTTGTCGTCTTGACCGCTCGCCAGAGCCTTGCGCAACAGCGCCTCGGACTCCTTGGCCTTGCCGTCGAGCGCGTAGGAAAGCGCCAGGTTGTTGATCACCGAAGCCGAGTCCGGCTTTTTCTGCAACGCGGCCAGGAAATATTCCTGCGCCGCTTCATGCTCGCCCTTCTTGGCGTAGAGCGTGCCTTGGGCCGAGAGCGTCTTCCAGTCGTTCATGCCGTCCGCCTCGGCCGACTTCAGCGCGGCGCCGGCGATATCGACGCGATTCATTTCGAGGGCGACGCGGCCGAGCTCGGCCGCCACGTCGCCGTCATTGGGATTGACGCGGTAGGCCGCCTTCAACACCTCGAGCGACTGGTCCTTGGCGCCGATGGCCTTGAGGGATCGTGCATAGCCGAGAGCCATTTTCGGGTCTTGCGGGTGCTGGAGATAGGCCTGCGCCCATTGCGACGTCGCGGTTGCCGCCTCTGCCTCCGACATCTTCACCTCGGCGGGCTGGCTGTCCTGCGAGAACATCCTGCCGGTCTGGTTGCAGGCGCCGAGCAGGGAGGCCGCGGCAGTGGTCGCAAGCAGCGCGAGCACCATGGAACGGCGGGAGCGGGAGACGTGGGCCATGAGCTTAAGCAATCCTTAACGGGCGCAAAGCGAGCGCCCCGCTTATCGCGTTTCCGGTAAGCGTCATGATCTGGGACAGGCGTCAAAAAAGTATTAACCATCCCGGCGCCCGAAGAGGCGCGGGGTGAGACAGGCCCGGGTGCTGAGGAAAAGGGGGCTGCTAGGCGAGGCCGCGTTCGCGCATTTCCGTCTCGGCGCCCGCGGTCCACGCGGCCATCTCCGGCATGGCGAAGATCGTGTCCATATAGGCCGATGCTGTGCCGTCGTCGCCGAACAGGCCGAGATCGACCCCGTAGGTGCGGAACCGCGTCGCCACGGGCGCGTACATGGCATCGGCGCAAGTGAAGGCGCCGAACAGGAACGGGTCGCCCTTGCCGAACCGTTCCCTCGTGTCCCTCCAGATGGCGACGACGCGCCTGATATTCGCCTCCAGCGCCTCGCTCATGGGCGGGGCGGGGATCGCCGAGAGGAGGTCCATGGGCATGTCGTTGCGCAGCGCGGAGAATCCTGCGTGCATCTCGGCGGAGATCGAGCGCGCCGCGGCGCGTGCTTCGCGCGATCCAGGCCACAGTTCGGCGCGCGGGTGTTGCTCGGCGAGATATTCGAGGATCGCCAGGCTGTCCCAGATGATGCCCAACTCGGTCTTGAGGGCCGGGACCTTGCCCGAGGGCGAAAGACGCAGGATCTCCGCCTTGCTCTCCGGCAAGCGCAGACGGATGCGCTCCTCTTGGAACGGAATGTCGCTCGCCTTGAGCGCGAGCCACGGCCGCAAGCTCCACGACGAGTAGTTCTTGTCCCCGATTACGATCGTGTAGCCGTGGTCTGCCATCGAACCGCCTTCCGCCATTGTCATGCTTCCGCTCCCCTGCCATTAATGCGCGGCCCCTTCAAGACAATCGCGGAATTTTCATGCCCACCAAAGCGATGACGCTCGAAACCACGCGCCGGCAGCTCGAGGATCTCCTGCTCGAGCCGGGCGCCGAAGCTGTCCCGATCAAGCTGATCTCATCCGAGGATGATCTCGCGGGCTTGAGCGAGACGGAGCAGAGCTGGGTCAACGCGCGCGGCTGGAGGCCCACGCCAGGGGCCGTCCTGCTGCTGCCGGGGGAGGGCGGTGGTCTCGCGGCGGTCTTGCTCGCCACCGGCGGCAAGGACTGGGCGGTCAAGGCGCCGTTGCTGACCGGGGCGCTTCCGTCCGTGGTTCCCGAGGGGGACTATTATTTTGCCGACGAGATGCCCGAACCGGAGCTCGCCGCGCTCGGCTTTCTGGCGTCCTGCTACCGCTTCACCCGCTACAAGACATCCAACGATCAGAAGCCGAAGCGCTTGGTGCGCCCTGACGGGGCGAGCCGGGACCGCGTTCTGGCGCTCGCCGAGGCGCTCTATCTCGGCCGCGATCTCATCAACACGCCGGCGAGCGACTTCGGCCCCGCCGAGCTCGAGACGGCCGCGCGCGACCTCGCCAACGCCTTCGGCGGCACGGTCAAGGTGACCGAAGGCTCGAGTCTTCTCTCCGACAACTTCCCCATGATCCACGCCGTCGGCCGCGCCAGCGACCGCGCGCCCCGCCTGATCGATCTCCGTTGGGGCGCCGCGCATGCGCCCACGGTGACCGTCGTCGGCAAAGGCATTTGCTTCGATACCGGAGGCCTCAACTTGAAGTCCGGCAGCGGCATGGGGCTGATGAAGAAGGACATGGGCGGCGCGGCGTCTGCGCTCGCCTTCGCGCTGATGGTCATGCGCGCCGAGCTTCCCGTCCGGCTGCGCGTCCTGATCCCCGCCGCCGACAATTCCGTTGCCGGCAATGCGTTCCGCCCGGGCGACGTGCTGACGAGCCGGAACGGCATGACGGTGGAGATCGGCAATACCGACGCGGAGGGCCGCCTCGTTCTGGCCGACGCCCTGAGCCTCGCCGACGAGGAGGCGCCCGATTACCTCATCACGATCGCAACGCTCACCGGCGCGGCGCGGGTCGCGCTCGGGCCTGACCTGCCGCCCCTCTATGCCGATGACGATGCGTTCGCCGGCAAGCTGCTCGACGTGAGCCACGCCGTCGGCGATCCCTTGTGGCGCATGCCGTTCTGGGCAAATTACGACAAGCTGCTCAAGAGCAATGTCGCCGATGTCAGCCAAATCTCCGAGGGCTCTTTTGCCGGCTCGGTGACGGCGGCCCTCTTCCTCAAGCGCTTCGTGAAGGACGCCAAGCGCTACGCGCATCTCGATATCTATGGCTGGGTGCCGCGCGAGCAGCCTGGGCGCCCGCAAGGCGGCGAGCCGCAAGCCGCGCGCGCCCTGTTCCAGTTCTTCCGTCAAGAGCTCGGGTCGTGACCAAGCCCGATCCACGCCGCCATGTGTACCGCGCGGATGTCGCGGCGGAGCACTTGCGCGGTGTGGTCGAGGCCGGGCGCTACGTCACCGGGGAGCCGCGTCAGGTCATCGCCGCCTCCTTGCCGTTGCGGCGCGAGCCGCGTTTCGATGCCACTCTCGACACCGAGGCTCTGCACGGCGAGACCGTGACCGTCTACGAGGAGCGGGAGGGCTGGGCCTGGGTCCAACTGCACCACGATAATTATGTGGGCTACATGCCGAGCGAGGGGCTTGCGGCGGAGGTCACCACGCCCACGCACCTTGTCTCCGTGTTGCGCAGCTACGTCTTTCCGGAGCCTGACTCCAAGGTCCCGCCGCTGGCTATGCTCAGCCTCAACGCACGCGTGGCGGTGACTGAGCCGGCAGGGCGCTACTTGCAGCTCGAAAGCGGCGGCTTCGTCTATGCGCGCCATACCGCGCCAATCGGCGAGCACGTGGAGGACTTCGTCGCCGTCGCGGAGGCCTTCGTTGGCACACCCTATCTATGGGGCGGACGGACCAGCGTCGGGCTGGACTGCTCAGGCCTCGTGCAACTTGCCGCCGCGGCCGCCGGCCACACGCTGCCGCGCGACGCCGACATGCAGGCGCTCGAGGCGGGGTACGCCGTCGACTGGCAGGAAGGCGCGCCGCTAGCACGCGGCGATCTCGTGTTTTGGCAAGGTCATGTGGGCATCATGACGAGCGCGGAAGACTTCATACATGCCAACGCGCATCATATGGCCGTCCAGATCGAACCCTTTGCCGAGGCCAAAGAGCGCATCAAGGCCGCGGGCTTCGAGATGACCGGGGTGCGGCGCTTACCGCGCGCGGGCAAGAAGAAAGAGACCTAGGTTGAAACCACGTCGGTGCGCGTTGCTTCGAGTTCGAACGCGGCTGCGAGAAGCGCCTTCGTGTAGTCGGTCTTCGGGCTGGCGAACACCGTCTGCGCCGAGCCTTGCTCCACCACCTTGCCGTGCCTGAGCACGATGATCGAGTTGGCCAGCGCGCGCACGACTTTGAGATCGTGGCTGATGAAGAGATAAGCGAGCTTGTGGCGGCGCTGCAACTCGCGCAACAGATCCACGATTTGCGCCTGCACCGATACGTCGAGGGCCGAGGTCGGCTCATCGAGGATGAGGAACTTGGGCTCCAGCACGAGCGCACGGGCGATGGCGATGCGCTGGCGTTGCCCGCCAGAGAACTCATGCGGGTAGCGGTCGCGGACGGCGGGATCGAGGCCCACCTCCTTCAGGGAGCGCGACACGCGCGCATTGCGTTCGGCACGGCTCAAGCCGGGGTTCTGGATGTTGAGTCCTTCCTCGATGATCTGGCCGATCGACATGCGAGGGCTGAGCGACCCGTAAGGATCCTGGAACACGATCTGGAGCTCGCGCCTTAAGGGACGCATCTCCTTGGAGTCGTAGCCGTCGATGCGGTCGCCGAGATAGACGATGGGTCCTTCGCTCGAGATCAAGCGCAGCACGGCAAGCCCGAGCGTCGTCTTGCCGGAGCCGGACTCGCCCACGACGCCGAGCGTCTGACCCTCCTTCACTTCGAGGTCGATGCCGTCCACCGCCTTGATGTAGCCGACGATGCGGCGCAGGAAGCCGCGCTTGATCGGGAACCACACGCGCAAATCGTCGGTCTTCAGGATCACCTTGGCCTTGGCGTTTTCCGGCGGCGGCGAGCCCTTGGGCTCCGAGGCGATCAAGTGCTTGGTGTAGTCGTTCTTCGGTGCTTCGAAGATGTCGCGGGTCAGCCCGCGCTCGACGATTTCGCCGTTATGCATGACGCACACATGGTCGGCCATCTTGCGCACGATGCCGAGATCGTGGGTGATGAGAAGCATCGCCATATTGAACTCGGCCTTGAGCTTGAGCAGCAGCTCGAGGATCTGCGCCTGAATGGTGACGTCGAGCGCCGTGGTCGGCTCGTCGGCGATGAGCAGGTCAGGCTCGTTGGCGAGCGCCATGGCGATCATCACGCGCTGCCGCTGCCCGCCGGAAAGCTGATGCGGGTAGGCGCCGAGCCGGCCTTCCGGGTCCTCGATACCCACCTTTCTCAGGAGATCGATCACGCGCGCCCGGCAGGCGTTGCCCGACATGCCTTTGTGGATACGCAAGACTTCCGCGATCTGCTGCTCGATCGTGTGCAGCGGATTGAGCGAGGTCATCGGCTCCTGGAAGATCATCGAGATCTTGTTGCCGCGCACGTGCCGCAGATTGTCGGGCTTCAGCGCCAGCAAATTTTCGCCTTTGAAGCGGATTGCGCCCGAGGGATGCGACGCCGCCGGGTAGGGGAGGAGCTTGAGGATCGACAGCGCTGTCACCGTCTTGCCCGAGCCGGACTCGCCCACGAGCGCCATGGTCCCGCCCTTGGCGATGTCGAACGACACGTGCTTGACCGCATGCGTCACGGTCTCGCCCGACTGGAAATCGACGCTGAGGTCGTCGACGGAGATCAAAGGTTCATCGGTCATGCGCTGGCCCGCTTAGGTTCTTCGTCGGCGCAGGCGCTGCGCTCGATCTCGACCGTGGCGTGATCGAGGCCGAATGCCTCTTTCAGCCGCGCCTTGATGGCCTTCACCACATCGTCGGAATCGGCCGTCTCGCAGATCTGGGCGTGGAGCGTCACCATGCAGCGCGATTGGGTGATCGACCACACATGCACGTGGTGCACACCCTCTACGTCCTTGACGTTAGCCACGAGGTCGGGGCCGATCTCCCGCGTGTCGAGTTCCTCCGGCGCCCCTTCGAGCAGGATATGGGCCGAGGCCGCGACCACATACCAGCCGCTCCGCACGATGATCGCCGCGACGAGCACTGAGAGCAGCGGATCGATCGGCGTCCAGCCTGTCAGCAGGATCACGGCGCCGGCGACGAGTGCCGCGACGGATCCGAGCAGGTCGCCGAGCACGTGGATGGCCGCGCCGCGCACGTTCAGGTTCTCGCGGTCGGCGCCTTGCAGGAGAAAGAAGCACGCAATGTTCACGAGAAGTCCGACGCTCGCCACGACCACCATGATGCCGCCCGAGACATGGGGCGTTCCCATGAGCCGCTCCGCCGCCTCGTAGACGATCCAGCCCGCGATGACGAAGAGCGCCAGGCCGTTGGTGAAGGCGATCAGGACCTGGAAGCGATCGAAGCCATAGGTGCGTTTCCAGTCGGCCGGGCGCCGCGCGAGCCGGAAGGCAAACCAGGCGAGCGCCAGCGAGGCGAAGTCCGTGAGCATATGGCCCGCGTCGGCCAGCAGCGCGAGCGAGCCTGCGGCGATGCCGCCGACGACTTCGGCGAACATGAAGCCGCCGGTGAGAAGCGCCGCGAGCGCCATGCGCTTCTCGTTGCTGGCGTTGACGTCGCCGGGGCCGTGATCGTGGGAGCCGTGCATCGTCCTAGCCTTAAGTCATGGTCTTGCGCGGGTCGAGCGCGTCGCGCACCGCCTCGCCGACGAAGATCAGCAGGCTCAGCATGATGGCGATGACGAAAAATGCGGTTAAGCCGAGCCACGGCGCCTGAAGGTTATCCTTACCTTGCGCCAGGAGCTCGCCGAGCGACGGCGAGCCCGGCGGCAGGCCGAAGCCCAAGAAGTCGAGCGAGGTGAGCGTGGTGATCGAGCCGTTCAGGATGAACGGCATGAAGGTGATCGTCGCCACCATGGCGTTGGGCAGCAGGTGCTTGAAGATGATCCGCGTGTTGGAGAGCCCGAGCGCCCGCGCCGCCGTGACATATTCGAAGTTCCGCGCGCGCAGGAACTCGGCGCGCACCACGCCGACCAGCGCGACCCAGGAGAAGGCGAGCAGAATGCCCAGCAGAATCCAGAAATTCGGTTCGATCACCGCGGCGACGATGATCAAGAGATAAAGCTGCGGAATGCTGGTCCAGATCTCGATGAAGCGTTGGAACAAGAGGTCGGTCCAGCCGCCGAAATAGCCCTGGACCGCGCCCGCCCCCACGCCGACGACCGACGAGAACAATGTCAGCACGAGCCCGAACAGCACGGAGATGCGGAAGCCGTAGATGACGCGGGCGACCACGTCGCGGCCTTGATCGTCGGTGCCGAGCCAATTCCATTCGAGACTCGCATTGCACGGGTGGAAGCCGCGCTCGACCGCGAGCTTGCAATCCTTCTCGGTGAGGAGCCAGGTCGGCTTGGCCGGAAAGGCCATTGGCGGGTTCTTGTTCTGTGTGTTGTAGGAGAAGCGGATCGGCGGCCACAGGATCCAGCCGCCGCTATCGGTGATCAGCTTCTGCACCACGGGGTCGCGATAGTCGGCTTCCGTCTCGAAGACGCCGCCGAACTGCGTCTCCGGGTAGGCCTCGAAGATCGGCCAATAAAACTGGCCCTGGTAGTCCACGAGGATCGGCTTGTCGTTGGCGATGAACTCCGCGCACATGCTGACGGCGAAGAGGACGAGGAAGATCCACAGCGACCAGTAGCCGCGCCGGTTCGCCTTGAAGGTCTCCCAGCGCCGCCGGTTGAGCGCCGAAAGCCACGCCTTCGGCTGCGGGATGCCTTCCGCCGTGGCCTCTTCGACAACGCTGACGTCTGTCGGTGCGTCCATGGGATCACACCTCCCGCGTCTCGAAGTCGATGCGCGGATCGACCCAGGTATAGGTGAGGTCGGAGATGAGATTGATGACGAGGCCGAGCAGCGAGAAGATATAGACGGTGGCGAACACCACCGGATAGTCGCGGTTCACGATCGACTCGAAGCCGAGCAGCCCGAGCCCCTCGAGGGTGAAGATCGTCTCGATCAGCAGCGAGCCCGCGAAGAATGCGCCGATGAAGGCGCCGGGGAAGCCGGCAATGACGATCAGCATGGCGTTCCGGAACACGTGCCCGTAAAGCACCTTGTGCTCCGGCAGACCCTTGGCCCGCGCCGTGATCACATATTGCTTCCTGATCTCCTCGATGAATGAGTTCTTGGTGAGGAACGTCGTAGTGGCGAAAGCCGACAGCGCCATGGCGATCATCGGCAGCACAAGATGCCAGAAATAGTCGAGGATCATGTCGTACCAGGGCAGCGACCAGAAATCCTCCGACACGAGCCCGCGCAACGGGAAGATCTTGAAGAACGAGCCGCCGGCGAACAGCACGATCAGGAACACTGCGACGAGGAAGCCTGGAATCGCGTAGCCGATGACGATCACGCTCGACGTCCACATGTCGAAGCGCGATCCATCCGTTACCGCTTTGCGGATTCCGAGTGGAATCGAGATGGCGTAGGAGATGAGCGTCATCCACAAGCCCAGCGAGATCGACACCGGCATGCGCTCGAGGATCAGCTTGAGCACGCTGGTATCGCGGAAATAGCTCTTGCCGAAATCGAAGCGGGCATAGTTCCAGATCATCAGGCCGAAGCGCTCATAGGCCGGCTTGTCGAAGCCGAACTGCTTTTCGAGGCTGGCGATGAACTCCGGATCGAGACCCTGCGCGCCGCGATATTTCGACGACACCGCGGCTTCGCCGCCTGGCAAGCCTTGCTGGGTGTTGCTGCCGCCGGCGAAATCGCCGCCGCCCCCGCTGAACTTGGCCGTGGCGCCGACATCGGTGCCGGAGAGTTGGGCGATCAGCCGCTCCACTGGGCCGCCCGGCGCGAACTGCACGACGATGAACGTCACCAGCATGATGCCAAGCATGGTGGGGATGATCAGGAGAATGCGGCGAAGGATATAGGCGGCCAAGGTCGCGAAATTTCCTGTTGTTGAGGCTACCCGGCCGCTGCCCCGCCTGCGCGGTCCGGATTTAAGTCCCTGAACCCAATGATGCTTATCGGATTCTACCCGGCGTGGAAACCCGGCATTCGGGCGCGAGTCCAGGGCCAATTCGAGCGTTTCAGAGACTTATCAGACATTGGCGTCCGCCGAAACCGGCAGAAGGCGGCGGCTAGCCGGTGATCTTGCGGCGGCGGCGCATGAGCAGGTAGGCGCCAAGGCACAGCATCAAGAGACCGCCCAGGATCGCCCATATGCGTGACGACCCGCGGTCGGTTGATTCG
>CAZHCN010000019.1:0-15293 GCA_964530895.1 uncultured Methyloceanibacter sp.
GGATGGCGTCGCAGCAGGCTTTGCTCGCCGCGATATAACCGCCCATGACGCCAAAACCCTTGGCCAGCGTGCCGTTGATGACGTCGACGCGGTCCATGACGCCGTCCCGCTCGGCGATGCCCCCGCCGCGCGGGCCATAGAGGCCGACCGCGTGCACCTCATCGAGATAGGTCAACGCGTTGTACTTCTCCGCGAGATCGCAGATCGCGCCGATCGGCGAGATATGGCCGTCCATGGAATAGACGCTCTCGAAGGCGATGATCTTGGGCGTCTCGAGCGGCACCTTCTTGAGCAGCTCCTCGAGATGGCCGATGTCGTTGTTGCGGAAGATGTGCTTTGGGCCGCCGCCGTGGCGGATGCCCTCGATCATCGAGGCGTGGTTCTTCGCGTCGGAGAAGATCACGAGACCGGGGATCAGGCGCGTGAGCGTCGAGAGCGTCGCGTCGTTGGCGATATAGGCCGAGGTAAAGAGAAGCGCTGCCTCCTTGCCATGGAGGTCGGCGAGCTCGGCCTCCAGCTCGACGTGGTAATGGGTGGTGCCTGAGATGTTGCGGGTACCGCCGGAGCCGGCGCCCACCTCGTCGATCGCCTCGTGCATGGCGGCGCGCACCTTGGGGTGCTGGCTCATGCCGAGATAGTCGTTGGAGCACCACACCGTGACGTCGCGGATGCCCTCACGCGTGAAATGGTCGGCCGTCGGGTACGCTCCGCAGCGCCGCTTCAGCTCGGCAAAGACGCGATACCGGCCTTCCTGATGAAGAGAATCCAAGTGCCTCTGAAATCTGGTGTCGTAATCCATGATTACCTCCCCGGTAAGGTCACCAATGGCGTTTCCTTCGCCACGGCTTCTGCCCAAGCAGGGCGCGCGTCAGCGGGCCCCCCGTGATCCTTAGTGCGTCGCGCTCGTGCGGACCGTGATTTCAAGCCCCAGGCCCACAGAGCCGCGACAGGGAGCGGCAGGACCAGGAACCAATGTTCGAGCACCGCGAATGCCATGAGCGCCGTCAGCATCGTGTATCCGGAGACAGTGAAGTCCGAGGCGCCCTCGGCGGTCGCTTGATCGAGCAGCAGCCAGGTTGCGACCGTCGAGGCCGTGACCGAGACCGGAAACAGCAGGTTCATGGGCCGCTTGCGAAAATAGCTCTTGAGGTAAACTACGCCGTCTGGAAGGAACTCCTCGGTGAGGTTCGGCACGCCGAGAAACACGTTGAACTTGGCGCTGAGCCGCATCACCCAAAGTGCGAGGAACGTCCATGCTCCAATCTGATTGGGCGCGGACCAGGTCAGCGCGAGGATGAGGAGGGCTGTCAGCAGGATGGCGAGTTCATGATAGAGGAGCGTCTGAGCCGCATAGACGAAGCGCTGCCAGCCTGCCGCGTCGGGCGGACATGCCTCCTGGCGCGGACCCGAGACGAGGCCCGTCAGGAAGCTCATCTCGTGCCAAGCCCAGACCAGGAGCGCGCACGTGAACGCGCAGTACGCGCCGAGCATGGTTGCATCGGCGCTCGAGACGGCGATGCCCGCGAGTGCGAGGCTGCCAAGGGCGCTCGCGCCGATCATACTCCAGCCGTGACTTCTCTTCGGCAGCCCCACGACGTAGAGCACTGCCCCGGTGGAGAACCACCAGAGGAATAGAGTAAACACCACGGCCAAAGCGTATTCCAAAATGCTTCCTTTTCTACTTACCAGGTTGGCTCCAGACGGCTGGTCGCCGGTAGGTCGTTCGGCTTTGCCGGGATGAAATACAGCTTGGCGAAGGTGAGCCCCGCGGCTGCGCTGAGCCGAGCGCGCGCGAGCGTGCCCATGACGCCGCCCTTCGCTTTGGCATGTCCCAACGCCTCGCTGATTTCACGCAAACGTTCCATGCCGGCCCTGAAACGCGGATTGTCGCTGTCGAGCATGACCGGGAATACCTGCCGCGAGATGTCGGTGCAGATCCGGAAGACTTGATAGTCATAGTCTGTCGGATCGATCCCGAGCGCCTTGTGGAACTCTGGCCGCGCGTGATCGCGCACATACATGGTGGCGTAGACGGCGAGCAGGAAGAAGCGGACCCAGAGCTTGTTGAGACCGGTCAGAAGCTGCGGATTGGACCGCATCAGCAACGAGAACGCCTCGCCATGGCGGAACTCGTCGTTGCACCACTTCTCGAACCAAATGAAGATCGGGTGGAAGCGCCGGTCAGGATGGCGCTCGAGGTGCCGGTAGATGGTGATGTACCGGGCATAGCCGATCTTCTCCGAGAGGTAGGTGGCGTAGAAGATGAACTTCGGCCGGAAGAACGTGTACTTCTTCGTCTTGGTGAGGAAGCCGAGGTCGACGCCGATGCCGAAGTCCTTGAGCGCGTCGTTGATGAAGCCGGCATGGCGGGATTCGTCGCGGCTCATATATTTGAAGAGCTCGCAGAGGTCCGGGTTGGTGCCGCGCTTCTTCATTTCAGCATAGAGCACGCAGCCCGAGAACTCCGCGGTGAGGGAGCTTACGAGGAAGTCGATGAACTCATTGCGCAGGCCCTCAGGAAGGCTGGCAAGGTCAGGAATCTCCCATTTCTCGTTGCGCACGAAGTGGTCCTTGTTTGGGTCGCTTCGCATCTCGGCGAGCAGGGGGTCCCATTCGTCGCGCACGCCGCTCACGTCGATACGATCGAGCTCGGCGAAATCGGTAGTGTAGAAGCGCGGGCTCAAGACGGTATCGGTCCGCGCCATGCGCATGGTGTCGTTCGAGGTTAGTCCGATGGTTTCTATGGTCATAGCCTGCTCCCTGATGAGAAGCTGACTTCGTAAAGCTCGGTGAGTTCGAGCCGGGCAATGAGCTTGGTCCACAGGCGCTCGACCGCCGTGGCGCGGGTGACGGTGGCGAGCCGGCGCAAGGTCAGCTTCTCGCCGTAGGGCACTCGGACGGGTTCGCCATGGACGAGCACCTCATCCCCCGGGTTGATGGAAATGTTGCCCTCGAGATCCACATAGGCGTGCAAGCTCTCGAACGTGTTCTCGATCTCGATCGTGCAGGGTACGTCGAATTTTTCGCGGATGGGAAGCCAGCCAGGCGTCATGGATTCTTCTCCTCTACATGGGAAACGTTCGCAAGATCCCGGCTGTCTTCACCGGCGTGCAACATATTGGCGAAAACCTCCAGTTGGGTGACGCCAAAGGAGACGAGTTCGATCTCGTGTCCGGTAGCGGTATCCGTCAGCGACAGGCGGTCGTCGTCCCAGCGGGTCAGTTCGAAGGGAGCTTCGTCGCCGATGCCTCTCAGCTTGCGGTCGCGGGCCAGTCCGCGCATCACGCCGCGCACGAAGCCGTTGGTGCCGGGCGCCAGAATCTCGACGGCCTTGCCGTTCGTGGCGTCGAGCACGGCGACGGAGCCGTCGGCGCGATCCTCGAAGCGGAGATCCCGAATTTCGACAGCGTTGGCGGTCTCCACCGTCGTGGTGCCTACGCCGGTGAAGCGGGAAACTCCGGCGAGGAGAAGCGTAAGCATCACCAGCCCCGCCGCGCCGAACAGAGGGCCGCGGGGGAAGGGGCGTGACGTCCTGCGCTCGGTCATGCCAGTCTCCATTGTCAGGCCGCCGCGGGCGCATGCTGGCGAGGCGCGTCGTGGCCGTCGATCGAGAACGCTACCCGCGACCCTGCCGTGCCCCGCTCCTTGGCGGCCTGCGCAAGGGCTTGTCCGAGGATCTCGGCCACCTCTGCACCCTCGGGAACGCGGCGCAGCATGGGTTGCGGCTTGGCCGAGCGCCACGGACGCACGTTCGGCCACAGCCCGAAATAAGACATGCGGTCTTCCTGGTTGAGCACGAGCGGGATGTCGCCGGTGCCGTCGTGGTAGGTTCTGAGGGCCGCACTCTCGACCACGGTGAAGGGAAGATTGAGGGTCATCGGCAGGGCAACGCCGTAACGCATGACCAAGCGCCGATTGGTGATCGTGTAGACGGTAGTGCGATGGGCGAGCCAAGCATAAAGCGCGAGCAGACCCGCAGCGGCTACCGCGACCGGAACGAGCCTGGACGCCGTCAACAGGGCCTCGCCAGCGGGCACGCCGGCCGAGAGGTCCACGCCCACACTCCAGATGAAGAGAAACGCGAAATACGTCAGCACCAGCCGCACATGGAGCGCGCCGACGGCAAGCGGCCACCAGGCCGGCGCCCCCTGCCACAGGATGCGCTCACCTTGCGGCAGGTTTTCCGGTAACCCCCTGATCGGCTCGAACTCGTGCTCGTTCACAGGATCGACTCCGTTCTCAGCGGCGTGGCGTAGAGCGTGCCGCCGCCGTAATAGGCGCAGATCTTATCTTCCTCGAGGAAGGTTACTTCGTCCGGCTTGGCGAGCACGGGCACGTCGGCGAATTGCGAGCCGCGGATCGCCTCTACCCGCACCACGTCGTGCCGGCCGTCGATGTCGCAGAACGTCATGGGCACGAGCACGCGCTTCGGGGGCTTGCCGCCAAGATCGACTTCGAGATAGCGGACAATGACCTCGGAGCGGTCGACCCATACGTCTCTGACGGTGCCGGCCACGACGCGGTCGGCGCCGATGACTTCCATCCCCCGCGGGTCGGGGTCGCGGTCGACGAGCACAAGATCGGTAGCCGATCTGAGCGGCACGATCTTCAGTAGCCCCTCAAGTGTGCGGTCGGGGACGTTCTCGCGCATTGCGTAGGCGCCCGGCCCGACGGCGTCGAGCATCGGGTCGCCGATTGGAACGAGTGGTGCGCCCTGCCACCCGGCCACGGGGATCGCCTTGATGTCGGTGGGCTCGTGATCCGGGCGCGGCGACTGGACCGTCTTGCCGTCGGGCAGGATATAGGTCTTGGGCTCGGGGATTGGCGGAAAGTTGAGATAGGGCCTGTTCTGCGGTCCGTCATAGACGAGCGGGTAGCCCTCCCGCTTGTCTTCCCGGCGCAGATAATAAATGAGACCGGCAAAGAAGACCCAGAACGCATAAAGCACGACTTGTGCGACGTCGATATATTGGGTGATGGCGCCCTTTGGCATTGGGTTACCTCCACTACATGAGGGGCTAGCCGGGGAATTCGGCGAGCCCGAAGGCCTTTGGTGATCGCCCTTGGACCTCCCGTGCGGGACGCACGAGGGGGCCGATTGCGACGAGGGTGGCGAACAAAAGCAAAATCTCCAGTTGGTAGACGACGCCGTAACCGACGGCGGGTCCCGTGAGCGCCGGGCCGAGCAGCGAAGCCTCGGCCAGTCCCGACACGACGTCGCGAATGGCGCCGCCCATGGCGATGGCGAGGCCCATGGCCGAGGCTTGCACCGCGCCCCAAGCGCCGAGCGCGAGCCCGCTATGGCTTCCTTCAGCGAGTGCCATGGCGCCGGTCAGGGTGCCGACACCGAACAGGCCGCCGCCAAAGCCGATGAGCAATGTTCCAACCCTGAACATCGAGGCTGAGTCCAGCGGCGCGGATAGGATGATAGCGGCGAATGCGAACACGCCGATCAGCGCGCCGAAGCCAGCGAGACGGTAGGGATCAGCCCCGCGGTTGAGCTTGGATGCGGCGAGCGCGAAGGCGCCGAGCGTGCCGGCAGCAAGTAGGGCGGTGAGCGCCGTGGTTGCGCCGACGCCGAGCTTCAGCACCTCGCCGCCATAGGGCTCGAGAAGGATGTCTTGCATGCTGAAGGCGGCGGTACCGAGACCGACGGTCACGAGAACGCGGCTCGCCCGGCCGCCGTCGCGGAAGTCTCGCCAAGCTTCGCGAAATGAAGAATGGGATTGGTCCTGCGACGTTTGAGAAGGATTGCGAGCTTCCTGCTTCCAGAGAGCCACACAATTCAAAACCATGGTCAGCAACGCCGCACCCTGGATGAGCTGGATCAAGCGCACCTGGCTGAAACTCTCCAGTAGCCAGCCGAAGGTGAGTGCCGAAGCCACCATGCCGAGGAGCAGCATGACGTAAAGAAATGCCACGACGCGCGGCCGCGATTCCTGTGGTGCGAGGTCGGTGGCGAGCGCGAGGCCTGCCGTCTGGGTCGTATGCAGGCCGGCACCCACCAGGAGGAACGCGAGTCCCGAGGCGGCGTAGCCGATCCACAGCGGCCCGTTGGCATCACCTGACAGGACGATGAGCGCGAAGGGCATGATGGCGAGGCCGCCGAACTGAAGCAGCGATCCGAACCAAATATAGGGCACGCGCCGCCAGCCGAGATAAGAGCGGTGATGGTCGGAGCGGAAGCCGATCAGCGCGCGGAAGGGGGCGAAGAGGAGCGGCAAAGACACCATCAGCGCCACAAGCCAGCTCGGCACGGACAGCTCGATGATCATGACCCGGTTGAGCGTGCCGTTGAGCATCACCAATGCCATGCCGACCGCGACCTGAAACAGCGAGAGACGGAGTAGGCGTGACAATGGCAGCTCGGCGCTCGCCGCGTCTGCGAAGGGCAGAAAGCGTGGATCGAGAAGCGTCCAGCCGCGGGCGAGTTTTTGGTTGAGGGCTCTCATCACAGCGTAAGCTCCAGGGCTTCTGACATGTAGAAGCCGTTGACGATCCGCTTCGTGCGTCCGGCGTGCCAGGCTGCGAGCGTCGTTTCTGAGTCAATCAAGCGGTGAAGCACCGCCGGGCTCACGGGCTCGATGGCGGGCGCGCGGTCTTTTCGCGGAAAGGCGCGGCCAACCATGTGCATGAGTGCCAGCGGCAACGTCCGTGGAGCGAAGGTGAACAACACCGCTCGTTCGCTGCGGGTCGCGAGCAAGCCCAGAACGCGCGTCATATCGCGCGCGGTGTAGTGGATGAGTGAATCCATGGCGACGATGTAGTCGAAGCGCCCGAGCTCGTGCTTCAGCATGTCGCCCACCCGAAACTCGAGATCGCCGGCTTCCAATAAAGTGGCCGCGCGCTTACGGGCGAGACCGATGAGGGTGGGAGAGAGATCGACGGCCAGGACCTTGGCGCCGCGGCGCGCCGCTTGAACGGCAAGCGCCCCGGTGCCGCAACCGGCATCGAGCAGCCGCATGCCGGTAAGGTCCTGGGGAAGCCAGGACAGGAGCGTTTGCAGCATCTGCTCGCGGCCTTCGCGGACCGTTGCTCTGATGCGTCCGAGAGGCGCGTCCGACGTGAGCTTCGACCACGCTTCGACCGCGGTCCGGTCGAAATAGGTCTCAAGCTCTCCACGTCGCTCCAGATACGAGATCGTCGGCATCAATCGAATCCCAGAAAGTCGAAGATCTCCCGGTCCTTCATCGGCTTGGCGTCTAACGGCTCCGTGCCGTCCAACAAAGACTGAGCAAGCTGCAAATACTCGGCCTGCACGGCTTCAAGTTCCGGCGACGACTCCATTTCGAACAACACGGACTTCTTGAGCCGCGAGCGACGGATCACGTCGAGATCTGGAATATGAGCGAGCCGCTTTAACCCCGTCGCCTCATTGAACCGGTCGATCTCGTCTGTGGCGGCGCTGCGATTGGCGATCACGCCCGCCAGCCGCACGGGATAGTTTTTCGACTTCGCCTGAATCGCCGCGACGATGCGGTTCATGGCGAAGATGGAGTCAAAATCGTTGGCTGTGACGATGAGCGCGCGACCAGCATGCTGGAGCGGGGAGGCGAAACCGCCGCACACCACGTCGCCGAGCACGTCAAAGATCACAACGTCCGTGTCCTCCAAGAGGTGGTGCTCCTTCAGGAGCTTCACAGTCTGCCCGACCACGTAGCCGCCGCAGCCGGTACCGGCGGGCGGACCGCCTGCCTCAATACACAGCACCCCATTGAAGCCTTCGTAGACGAAGTCCTCTGTCCGTAGCTCCTCGCTGTGAAAGTTCACGCTCTCAAGCACGTCGATCACGGTCGGTACGAGCTTCTTCGTCAGCGTAAAAGTCGAGTCGTGTTTGGGATCGCAGCCGATCTGGAGCACGCGCTTGCCGAGCTTCGAGAACGCCGCCGAGAGGTTTGACGACACGGTGCTCTTGCCTATACCGCCTTTGCCATAGATCGCGAAGACTTGGGTCGCGCCCAGGTCGAGGTTCGGGTCCATCTGAACTTGGACGCTGCCCTCGCCGTCGTCCCGCTTGAGCGGGGTCTTGAGTGCGATGTTCACGCGGCGACCTCCAGACCGACGCCTTCGACGCGGTCTTCTAGCTCTTCTCCCGCCTTGCGCAGGGCTTCGAGCGTTGCTTCGTCTGGGCTCCAATAGTTCCGTGCGTGCGCCTCGAGTAGCCGATTGGCGACCTTGGCCGAGGCCAGGGGATTGAGAGCGGCAAGCCGTTCGCGCATGGCTTCGTCAAGCACGAAGGCCTCAGTGAGATCCTGATAAACCCAAGGCGCGACCTGTCCGGTGGTTGCCGACCAGCCGACCGTGTTGGTCACGTGGCTTTCGATCTGCCGCACGCCTTCGTAGCCGTGCTTTAGCATTCCCTCGTACCATTTCGGATTCAGCACGCGCGTGCGCGTCTCGAGCGCCACTTGCTCCGCGAGCGTCCGTACCTTGCTTTCGCCGCGCGTCTGATCGCCGATATAGACCGGGATGTCGTTGCCCTTGGCACGGAGTGCGGCGCGGCTGATGCCGCCCAGCGTGTCGAAATAGTGGTCGACCGTCGTGACGCCGAGCTCGACCGACTCGAGATTCTGATAGGCGAGGTCGACGTGGGAGAGAACGCTTTGTAGCAGCGCTTGCTGCGGCTGCGGCTCGCCGCTGCGGCCATAGGCAAAGCATTTGCGCCGCGTATAAACCTCGGCTATCTCGTCCTCGTCGTCCCACCGGCCCGAGTCGATCAGCTGGTTGACGTTCGAACCGTAGGCGCCTTCGGCGTTGGAGAAGACGCGAAGGGCCGCGGTGTCCAGGCTGCATCCGTGAGACGCCTGATACGCGAGCGCGTGCATGCGTACGAAGTTCTGCTCGACGGGCTCGTCGGCGGTAGCGGCGAGATAAGCGGCCTCGGCCAGCAGCTTCGACTGAAGCGGCAGCAGGTCGCGGAAGATGCCCGACAAGGTCATGACCACGTCGATACGCGGACGGCCGAGCTCGGCGAGGGGGATAAGCGCGGCGCCGCACAGACGCCCATAGGTGTCGAAGCGCGGCGTGGCCCCGATCAAGGCCAGCGCCTGAGCGATGGGCCCGCCCTCGCTTTTCAAATTGTCCGTGCCCCAGAGGACGATCGCGATGGACTGCGGTACGCCGTGTCCCTCTTCGATATGGCGCGCGAGCAGTCGGTCCGCCTGACGTCTGCCGTCGAGCACCGCGAACGGGCTTGGTATGCGGAACGGGTCGAAGCCGTGAATGTTGCGGCCTGTCGGCAGGATATCCGGATTGCGCAGCAGATCCCCTGCCGGCGCGGGCCGCGTGAAGCGGCCGTCGAGCGCATGGATAAGGGCCGGCAATTCGCGGTTCTCGGCGAGAAGCGCGGCTGTCTTCGCGAGTACATCGAGCAGCGCCATCGACGCGTCGTCCTCGTCGAGACCGGCCTGGCGCGCGGCCTCCTTCGGCGAGGCGCCGTCGAGCAACGCCGCTGCGATCGCAGGCTCCAGCTCCGCGCCTTGCGCCTGCGCCGAAGCAAGGAGTAGCTCGACCGTCTCTTGCCGCGTCGGCGCTTCGCCGAGCACGTGCATCCCGTGTGGGATCAGCTCGTGTTCAAGCTCGTGCACCGCGGCGAGCAACTTCGTGATTTCGGCCTCGCCTTCGCCGCTCCAAACCGGTTCCGTCTCAGCGAGATTGAGTTCGACCGCTTGGGCCTGGATGATCGGCGTCATCTGCGCCCGCTCCGCGGTTTCGTGCGGCTCGAGACTGCGCCACCGCTCGAGGGATGCCTTGAGATCGATGAGGCCGCGATAGAGTCCGGCCTGGGCGACCGGTGGCGTGAGGTAGCTCACGAGGGTGGCCGCCGAGCGCCGCTTGGCGATGGTGCCCTCAGAGGGATTGTTGGCGGCGTATAGATAGAAGTTCGGCAACGCGCCGATCAGCCGGTCGGGCCAACATTTCGCCGACATGCCGGCCTGCTTGCCCGGCATGAACTCGAGCGCGCCGTGCGTGCCGAAGTGCAGCACGGCGTGCGCCCCGAAATCCTCGCGCAGCCAGCGGTAGAAGGCGGAGAACGCGTGCGTCGGCGCAAACCCCTTCTCGAACAGCAACCGCATGGGATCGCCTTCGTAGCCGAAGCCCGGCTGGATGCCGATGAACACGTTGCCGAACTGCTCGCCGAGCACGTGGATGGAACTGCCATCGGCTTGTTGCTTTCCGGGCGCGGGTCCCCACTGTGCCTCGATCTCGGCGAGATGCCTTTCACGGCGGATATGGTCGTCGACAGCGATACGAGCGCGGACGTTAGCCTGCGCGCCAAAGCGGGCGGCGTTGCCGTGTAAGATGCGATCGCGGAGTTCGTCCACGTCTGTGGGCACGTCCACCGTGTAACCCGCCTTCCGCAGTTCCAGCAGCGTGCGGTGGAGGGACTCGTAGACCGCTAGATAAGCGGCCGTGCCTGTAGCGCCGGCGTTGGGCGGGAAATTGAACAGAACCACGCCGAGCTTCCGCTCCTTGCGCGGCGTGTGCCCGAGGGCAATCAGCCGCTCGATCCGTGCCGCCAGCATCTGGGCGCGTTCAAGATGAACCTTCATGTCGCGTGGATTCAAACCCGTCTCGGACCGGCCGCCGAACAGGGTCGGTCCGGTCGAGCCGTCGAGCTCTGGAATTGCGATCATCATGGTGGTCTCGACCGGCATGAGTCCCCGGTCAGAGACTTCCCACTCATCGAGCGTCTCGAACTCGACGGCGTGCGCGGCGATATAAGGTACGTCGAGGCGGGCGAGCATCTCCTCCGCCGCCTTGGCGTCGTTGTAGGCGGGACCGCCGACCAGCGAGAACCCTGTGAGCGACACGACGGCATCGACCAGCGGCTGACCCTTCTTGAAAAAGAATTTCTCTACGGCCGGTCGTGTATCGAGGCCGGTGGCGAAAGCGGTGATGACCCTCAACCCGCGCGCTTCGAGCGCGGCGATGACGCCATCGTAATGGTCCGCGTTGCCAGCGATGATATAGGACCGCATCACGAGCAGCCCGACGGTGCCGGCCGTGGCGTGCTTTGCCTTGGGAAGCTTGTCGGCGCTCTCCGAGACCCGGCCCGGCAAACGCGGGTGATAGACGCCGATCTCGGGATACTCGGCCGGCGCTGCCGCCTTCAGCGTCCCCCGGAGGCTCCGCCGCGGCCCTTCGGCGTAACGGTTCACGAGGAAGCGAACCAGGTTGACGATATTCTCCTCGGATCCCGCCAGCAGATATTGCAAAGTGAGGAAATATGCGCGGACATCCTGGGCGCTTCCAGGAATGAAGCGGAGAATCTTGGGAATTCGCCGAAGCAGCGCCATCTGCCGCGCGCCCGAGGACTTTGTTTTGGTTGCCCCGCCTCTCAGCCTCTTCAGCAGCGCGATCACGCCGCGCTCGGCGCCATTCATGCGGAACTGCCCGAGTTTTGTGAGGCGGATGACCTCGCCGGCGGACATGCCGCCGACAATGGCATCGCACCCCTCGCGCCTTGTCTCGAGCGAGGGCAGAACGGCCTGGATGTGATCCTCCATGAACAGCATGGACGCGACAATGATGTCGGCTTTCTCGATGTCGGCACGGGCGCGGTCGAGCGTCGCCGGGCTACGGCCCCACTCCGACACCGCGTGAAGATCGAGCGTCAGCCCCGGCAGTTCGCGCAGCAGGACCGGCCGCGCGCGATCAGTCGCGCCGGCAAGGTGACTGTCGAGCGTAACGATCACCACCCTGACGGGGACGGCATCAGCGGCTGTAGTGGGACTTGGCATCGTAAAGCGTCTCTAAGGTAATGGTTGTGAGGCCGCGCTCGCTCGCGAAGCCTTCGGTATTCCTGCGCGCCTTGCCGCGCACGAAGAAGGGGATCTTTTGCAACTCGCGTTCGGCATCTTCGTGCCAGGCGAGCTTGTCGCCAGATCGGAAGAAAAGAGGAGGCGAAGCCGCTGCAGCTTCGTCCTCCAGGGGGGTGAAGCCGCGGTCCACATGCGAGGGCAGAGCGGCGTCGTTAAACTCGAAATCCTCGCGAAACATCGCGAGCAGATGTTCCTCGAGTCCCATCATCAGCGGATGCACCCAGCTGTCGAAGATCACGTTGGCTCCTTCGAAGCCCATTTGCGGGGAGTAGCGCGCCGGGAAATCCTGCACGTGAACCGGGGCCGAGATCACCGCACTCGGAATGCCCAGCCGTTTTGCGATATGGCGCTCCATCTGGGTGCCGAGCACAAGCTCCGGACTGAGTCCGGCAACGGCCGACTCGACCTCGAGATAGTCGTCGGTGACGAGCGCTTCGATCCCGTAGGAGTTGGCCGCCTCGCGGACCTCGCGGCCGAGCTCTCTGGAGTACGTACCGAGCCCAACCACGGCGAAACCGAGCTCTTCGGTTGCAATTCGCGCGGCAGCGATTGCATGGGTGGCATCGCCGAAGATGAAGACGCGCTTGCCCGTGAGATAGGTAGAATCGACGGAGCGCGAATACCACGGCAGCCGCGACGCGTCGGTCGAGAGTAGAAGACTTGAATCGACACCGGCCAGGGCCGCCACCTCTTCGATGAATTCCCGTGTTGCGCCGACGCCGATCGGCACGGTCTTCGTGGCCGGTTGCTTGAAGGTGCGGGTGAGCCAGTCGGTCGCCGTCCGTGCGATTTCGGGGTAAAGCACCACGTTGAAGTCGGCCTCGCCCAGTCTCGCGAGGTCGGCGGGCGTTGCGCCGAGGGGGGCTACGACATTCACCTCGATGCCAATAGCGCCGAGGAGCTTCGTGATCTCCTGCAGGTCGTCGCGATGGCGGAAGCCGAGGGCCGTCGGGCCCAGGATGTTGCAACGCGGCGCCTGGGAAGTATCGCGCGGCGGCCGCTGCCAATCGGCCCCAGGAGCGTGCGGCCCCGCGAAGGTGCGCACCATACGGTAGAATGTCTCGCCCGCGCCCCAGTTCTCTTTCTTTTGGTAGGCCGGCAGCTCGAGCGCAACCACCGGCACGGGAAGCTGGAGGGCGCGCGCAAGACCGCCCGGGTCGTCCTGGATCAGCTCAGCCGTGCAGGAAGCGCCGACCATCAGTGCGTCTGGCTTGAAGCGCTCGAAGGCTTCGCGCGCCGCGGTCTTGAACAGCTCGGCGGTATCGCCGCCGAGATCGCGCGCCTGGAATGTGGTGTAGGTGACCGGGGGCCGCCGGTCGCGCCGCTCGATCATGGTGAATAGCAGGTCGGCGTAGGTATCACCTTGCGGGGCGTGCAGGACGTAATGGACACCTTTCATCGCGGTGGCGATGCGCATGGCGCCGACATGGGGCGGGCCTTCATATGTCCAGAGCGTGAGCTGCATTTCCTCATACCTCGAGTCGCGCGCGGCGCACGAGCGGACGCGCGAACAGTTCGGCGAGATCGCCCGCCTGCTCATAGCCTTGGATGGGCGTGAAAAGGAGTTCGATCGACCATTTCGTCGTAATGCCTTCCGCCTCGAGCGGATTCGCGAGCCCAAGCCCGCACACGACGAGATCGGGTGCGGCCGTGCGGCAACGGTCGAGCTGCTTCTCGATGTCCTGACCCTCGCTGAGCACGGCGTCGGACGGCAGAAGGTCGAGCTCGGCTGCGAGATGCCGGCGGTGAAGATAGGGCGAGCCGATCTCGATCGGCCGCATGCCGAGTTCGCGCGCGACGAACCGCGCGAGCGGGACCTCGAGCTGTGAGTCCGGAAAGAAGAAGATGCGCTTGCCGAAGAGCCTGAAGCGATGCCGCTCCAGCGCCCTCTGGGCGCGGTTGCGCGGCGCGGCGATGGCGGCCTCGAAGGTCTGGTCATCGATCTTCCAGGCGGTGGCCGCTGCGCGCAGCCATTGCGTCGTGCCCTCGGCGCCGAGGGGGAAGGGGGCGGCGACATGCTTCGCGCCACGCTCTTCGAGTGCGCGCGCCGTGTCGCCGAGGAAGGGCTGGGCCAGCAGATAGCGTGTACGCGGCCCGATGGCGGGCAGCTCCGTCGAGCATCGCGGTGGCAGGAACGCGATGGGCCCGATACCGAGCGCATCGAACAGCCGCCGAAACTGATCCTCGACGACGTCGGCGAGCGCGCCGACGACGATCAAAGAGGCCTCCGACCCGTCTGCTTTCGGAAGTTCCGGTACGAGCGCGGCGAGGCACGCGTCTTCGCCTTGCGTGAACGTCGTCTCGATTCCGCTCCCCGAGTAGTTGAGAATGCGAACGCTCGGACCGTATGTGGCCGAAAGGCGCGCAGCGGCCCGAGACAGATCGAGCTTGATCACTTCCGAAGGGCAGGAGCCGACCAGGAACAGAAGCTTGATGTCAGGACGCCGCTCAAGCAACTGCCCCACGATGCGGTCGAGCTCTTCATGGGCGTCCGCGAGACCGGCCAGATCGCGCTCTTCCATGATGGCTGTGGCGAAGCGCGGCTCGGCGAAGATCATGACGCCGGCGGCAGACTGGATGAGATGCGCACAGGTACGTGAGCCGACGACGAGGAAAAACGCGTCCTGAACCTTTCGATGCAGCCAAACGATTCCCGTGAGACCGCAGAACACCTCCCGTTGACCGCGCTCCTTCAAGACGGGTGCATCGCTGCAGCCTTGAACAGAACGCGCCAATGCGGGGTGCACGGTCATTGGGCCGGCTCCGCCAGAGCTGAAATGGACGTGCTTAGCGTGCCTTCAAGCCGCGCTGCCCGCAACTTGAGAAGGAACTGGGTGGCGTTGATCACGTAGGTGGCGTAGGCGGCGAGGGCGAGCAGCATCTGCTCGGTTGGGCTCAACCATCCGGTGAACAGCGCTGTGAGATAGGCCGTGTGCAGCGCCAGAACAAGCATGCTGAACACGTCCTCCCAGAAGAAGACGGGCGCGAACAGGTACTGGCCGAAGACCTCATGCTCCCAGATGGAGCCGGTGATCATGATGGCATAGAGGGCGAGCGTCTTGGCCACGATGGAGATCGTGGCGGCTTCGTAGCCGAGCCCGGTTAGGAGATAACGGATGACCAGTCCGAGGCTAACGAGGAAGATCGCGAACTGGACCGGCGCGAGTATGCCCTGCACTACGGTCCAGGGAGAGGCATCCCTGCGGCCGCGCTCTTCGACATTATATAGAGACTTGCCTCGAGATCCCCGCGATAGAGCCACCGCGCCGCCCCTCCCAATTTATCGCCGCGCAAGGCGTTCCGCGCAGCGACCTTTAGGAAGAGACTAATTCTCCGGTCTCCGGACTGTCAACTTAATTGGACGTAAATTTCTGTTTACATTTCGTCCGCGGCAGGTTCCAATATGAAAGGTCTAAATGGCCCGGATGCCGTGCGTTAACCTTAGCCTCGCGCCTCCAATAAAAAAAG
>CAZHCN010000019.1:15393-23561 GCA_964530895.1 uncultured Methyloceanibacter sp.
GGGGGGTAGGAGATGGCGAGCATGAGGGCGTTTGCTGAGGTGGGCAGCGACTGGGGCGGTTGCGGGCGTGATTGCTTCGATATTTCAACGCTTACGGCCAATGTAGCCCTGTCGCGGAGCAAGGTCGCTAACGGCCGCCGGAAGCTGCTGACCCATGCGATCGAGGCGGAAATCATTCCCCGCCTTATTCTGGCGCATCAGCAAGTCTTGGAGACCGATGTACGAGACGAGCTCCAATGTCTCAGCACGAGCGGTGAGCAAGTCGTCGAATTCGTCGGTTTATTACTGTCGAACGACGTAACTGTGGCATCCGCTTATATCGAAAATTTGTGCGCCAGAGGCGCGCGGCTCGAGACAATATTCCTCCATCTCTTCACACCAGCCGCGCGGGTACTTGGGCGGCTGTGGGAGGAGGATGTCTGCGACTTTTCCGATGTCACCATCGCCCTGTCGCGGCTGCAGCAGCTCTTGCGCGAGCTTGGCGCGGCGTTCGAGATCGAGCCAATGCCGGCGCAGGTAGGGCGGAAAGCCCTGCTGATGGCCGCGCCGGGAGACCAGCACACCTTCGGTGTCTTTATGTTGGGAGAGTTTTTCCGGCGAGCGGGCTGGGACGTGCGCGGCGGTGGGATAACATCAAAAGAAGAGCTCTTTGGCCTGGTGGAAAGTGATCGGTACGACCTCGTTGGCCTGTCAGCCAGCAACGAGGTCCCGTTGGACGGATTTGCAGCGGTTATTCAGACGATCCGGAAGGTCACGCCATCCCCCAGGCTACAGGTCATGGTGGGAGGCCGATTCTTCCTGGAGCATCCCGAAGCGGTCTCGGGCGTCGGAGCCGATGCGAGTGCTCAGGACGGGCGGCGGGCGGTCCTGAAGGTTTCGAGCTTGCTTGGCACGAATGCGTTGCGCTAAGTGTACGCTGCAAGCGCGAAACTAAACTTGACAGGAACCGCCGCGGTGTTCGTTCGAGAAGCAGGGAACGTGTTCCGGGCCCCGAAGAGAACGCTCGGCGATTTGGATGCCGAAATTGCGGCCGAGCTGATTGCAGCTGCGGCTGATATTGCCTTGATCATCGACGCAAAAGGCGTCATCCGCGACGTATCCCTCGGCAGCGAGGAACTCGGTCAGGAGGGATTCGACGCTTGGGTTGGCAAACCCTGGATCGAGACCGTTACGCTCGAAAGCCGTCCGAAGGTCGAGGAGATGCTGCGCGACTCGGCAACAAAGGCGCCACCTCGTTGGCGTCAGGTCTCACACCCCACCAAGAGCGGTATCGATTTGCCCGTGCGTTATTCGGCGCTTCGCGTCGGTGACAGCGGCCGTGTGGTCGCCGTCGGGCGAGACTTGCGCGCCATAGCCGCTTTGCAGCAACGCTTGGTTGATGCGCAGCAGTCGATGGAGCGCGAATACGCGCGGTTGCGACACGCGGAGACACGGTACCGGCTTCTGTTCCAAATAGCCTCGCAGCCCGTGCTGATCGTCGACGCCAATTCCATGAAGGTCGTGGAGGCCAACCCAGCTGCTGGTCAGCTCCTAAATAAGACCGTCAAGCGGCTCTCGGGTCGGGCCTTCCCAGAATTGTTCGACAGCGAGACCGGCAAAGCCGTTCAAGCGCATCTTGCGCAAGTTCGCGCTGCGGGGCGCGCAGACGAGGTCACCGCCAGACTGAACGAGGGCAACACCGAGACCGTTGTCGGTGCCTCGCTGTTCCGGCAGGAGAACGCGTCTCATTTTCTCGTGCGTTTGTCGCCCGTGGGCGCCGATATTGGTGTTCCTAAAGCGAGCTCGAAGTTGTTTAGCGTGGTGGAAAGCTTGCCGGACGGATTCGTGGTGACCGGTATCGACCGTCGCATCGTGACCGCCAACCCCGCATTTCTCGATCTCGCCGAGCTTGCCAGCGAAGAGCAGGCGCGGGGCGAGCTGCTCGACCGGTGGATCGGCCGGCCTGGCGTGGATCTCGACGCGCTCATCGCCAACATCCGCGAGCATGGAGCGGTGCGTCACTTCTCCACGATCTTGCGCGGCGAGTACGGCGCGACCGAAGAAATTGAGATTTCGGCGGTTTCCGTCCTCACAGGTGAGTATCCCTGCTACGGCTTCACGATCCGCAATTTCGGAGTCCGCGAGCCGGTCAAGCCGCCGCGTCCCAGGGAGCTCCCTCGATCCGTGGAGCAGCTGACACAACTCGTCGGTCGGGTGACGCTGAAGGAACTCGTGCGTGAAACGACGGATGTCATTGAACGCCTTTGTATCGAGGCGGCGCTGGAGCTGACCGGCGACAACCGCGCCTCCGCAGCTGAGATGCTCGGCTTGAGTCGTCAAAGCCTCTATTCGAAATTGCGTCGGTTCGGTCTCGGCGATCTCGACTCGGACGATGATTGATAGACGCGCTTTATCCTGCCGTGCCGGTTTTCGCGCCCAGGAACTCCCGGTAACGCGCCACGAATGCTTCGGGCTGTTCGAAGTGCGGCAGCGCACCCGTATCGAAGCTGACGACCGTCCAGTTGGGCCTCGATCGCACCCAGTCAACCTCGCTGAAATCGGCGAAGTCGCCTTTGGTCGCGCACGTCATCCACACCGGCAATTTGAGTCGCTCATAGATGTCGCGGACATCGGTGCTGAACAGCCGTCCTGAGACGAATGCATAGGGCGCGTTCTTTGCCCCCGGCTGATGCGTGGTGCGGTAATCGTACTCGGCCAGGCCCTGATCGTAATTTTCCGAGCCGAATGTTTTGCGGAGGAAGAAACCGATGCTCTTCCGTGAGGTCAACGCGCGGAAAATCGCATCACTCCACAGCGGAAAGGTGAAGAAGGCATGGAGCCCCGGAATCTCGCGCGTCTTCCGGGCCCGACGAAAGTGCCCCGACCTCTTGCTGAATCCCGTCGGCGAGATGAGAGCCAGCGTGCGGAAGCGATCCGGGCTTTCCGTCACCGCGCGAGCGAGGAAGTCGGAGCCTAGCGAGATCGCCAGCGCATCGATCGGCGCGTCTCCATGATCCTGTGCAATTGCGGCCAGCATGTCGTGGATGGCGTCGGTGTATAGCCGGGGCGCGTAGTTTCGATCGGAGCGGTCGGAGAAACCGAACCCCGGAAGATCCAGCGCGTAAACATGGTGCGTCTTGATCATGTTCTCGAAGATCGGCCGCACTTCATAAGCCGACCCTGCCGCGTTGATGCTGTGCACGAGCAAGAGTGGCGGGCCAACGCCGCCGACATAGTAGCTGAGCCCTCCGGCGGAGCCGTTGAATGCGCGCCGGGGGGCATCGAGGGCCGGTGGGAGATCGCGCTCTTCGCCCATGTCTTTGAAGTTACCTCTGAATGGCGGGCCCGTATGGACTCTCGCGTTGGCTAGTGTAAAGTAAACTGTACACTTAGCTGCGTGGTTTCCTTATGACTGCAATCGCCCGTCCGGCCCCATCCGCCGTTGTCGAGCTCTTGAAGCCGATCACGTGGTTTCCGCCGATGTGGGCCTTTGGCTGCGGCGTGGTGTCCGCCGGAGTGCCGCTCGCCGGCCGCTGGCCCCTGATCGCCGCCGGTGCCGTCCTCGCAGGCCCCCTTGTGTGCGCAACGAGCCAAGCCGTCAATGATTGGTATGACCGTCACGTCGACGCCATCAACGAGCCCGAGCGCCCCATCCCGTCGGGCCGCATTCCGGGGCAGTGGGGATTCTATATCGGTTTGATCTGGACGGGGTTGTCACTTTTGGTCGCCAGTCAGCTTGGCCTGTTCGTATTTGCAGCCGCTTGTGTGGGTCTTGCGCTCGCCTGGGCCTATAGCGCGCCACCCTTCCGGCTCAAGAAGAATGGATGGTGGGGCAACACGGCGGTCGCCGCCTGCTATGAGGGATTGCCATGGCTAACCGGGGCCGCCGTCATGACGGGCGCCGCGCCGAGCGTTCGCGTATTCCTGGTGGCCGCGTTCTACAGCCTTGGTGCTCACGGCATCATGACCCTCAACGACTTCAAGTCGGTGGAGGGTGACAGGCGATCCGGCATCAGCTCGCTGCCGGTTCGCCTCGGCGTCGAGCAAGCCGGGCGCTTCGCTTGCATGGCGATGGCCGTACCGCAGCTTGTCGTGGTCGCGCTCCTTCTTACGTGGGGCTACCCCTGGCATGCGAGCCTCGTCGGAATTCTCCTCGCTGCGCAGCTCTGGCTCATGCTGCGTTTGCTCGAAAGTCCCAAGGAGCGCGCCCCTTGGTACAACGCCACCGGCGTCACCCTTTACGTATTCGGGATGCTGGCGACGGCATTAGCGCTCGGCTCTAGCCCGGCAGGCGTAACATGACGCCGGCGTCGCTCGGCTGGTTCGGAATCATCCGGCTCGGTCTTGTTCAGGCCGCGCTCGGGTCCATCGTTGTGCTCACGACCTCGACCATGAATCGCGTGATGGTCGTGGAGCTCGCGCTTCCCGCCATGGTGCCTGGCGCCCTGGTCACG
Source organism: uncultured Methyloceanibacter sp. (assembly GCA_964530895.1). Taxonomy (GTDB): domain Bacteria; phylum Pseudomonadota; class Alphaproteobacteria; order Rhizobiales; family Methyloligellaceae; genus Methyloceanibacter. The sequence continues at coordinate 19,827 of CAZHCN010000019.1, forward strand.
CTGCACTATGCGCTCCAGGTCCTGCGGCCCCGCTTTGGGTATGGTTCGGATCAAGGCGGCAGGCGTCTGCCTTGGATCGTCGGCGGCATGGCTGTCCTCGCCATAGGCGGCGTTGGTGCAGCCGTTGCGACAGCGTGGATGACGACGAACATCGGGGGCGGCCTCGCTCTCGCGGTTATGGCGTTCGTGCTGATCGGCGTCGGCGTCGGCGCCTGTGGGACGTCACTCCTCGCTCTGATGGCCACGCAGGTTAGGCCCGAAAGGCGCGCCGCTGCGGCAATGACCATGTGGATGATGATGATTGTCGGTATCGTCATTACCGCGACATCGGCCGGACAATTTCTCGATCCGTTCTCGCCCTCGCGCCTCGTCACGGTGACCGCTGCGGTCGCCTTGATCGCATTCTCCGTTACGCTCGGTGCTGTGCTGGGTGTGGAACGGCAATCTGAGGCGCCGCATGCAAGCGACGGACCGGCCAAGCCGAAACAACCCTTTCTCGATGCGCTGCGCCAAGTGTGGGCGGATCCGCTTGCGCGCGGCTTCACTGTCTTCGTGTTTCTCTCGATGCTCGCCTATAGCGCGCAAGACCTAATCCTCGAGCCGTTCGCCGGTTCTGTGTTTGGACTGCCGCCGGGTGAGACCACTAAGCTTGCCGGCGTGCAACATGGCGGCGTGTTTGTCGGCATGCTGATCTTAGGGCTTCTCGGTAGCGGCCGGTTCTGGCGCGCGAGGGGATCGATGCGAGCGTGGACCGTCGCGGGATGCTTGGCGTCGGCGCTCGCACTCGTAACTCTCGCCGCTGGTGCATTCGTTGGCCCGGCCTTCCCGTTGCGGCTCGCAGTTTTCGCTCTTGGCTTGGGCAACGGCGTGTTCGCGGTGGCTGCTATCGGCTCGATGATGACGCTGGCGAGCGAAGGCCAAGTCTCTCGCGAAGGCACGCGGATCGGATTGTGGGGCGCGTCGCAGGCTATCGCCTTCGGCCTTGGTGGTTTTCTCGGCACCGTAGGCGTGGATTTCGCCCGGAACTTGTTGGTCTCCACGACGATGTCCTACGCCATCGTCTTCTTTGCCGAAGGCTTGCTCTTCGTTTTCGCGGGCGTGCTGGCAGCCCGTCTTGGCCAGCCGCATCGGGTCAACATTCCGGCGCCGGCACTCGACGGGAGAAGCGTGAGCGGCGCCTTGGGAACGACGAGGGGGTAAGACATGAATGACATCGAGACCTACGATGTTGTTGTGATCGGCGGCGGCCCTGCGGGCGCGACGGCGGCGGGCGACCTTGCGAGAAAAGGCCGCAGCGTGCTTCTGATCGACCGCGCGGGGCGCGTCAAACCATGCGGCGGAGCCATTCCCCCTGCAGCCATCTGCGAGTTCGACATCCCGGAATCACTCTTGGTCGCTCGCGCCCAAGGTGCACGCATTTTCGCACCGAGCGCCAAGCGCGTGGACATGCCGATCGAAAATGGCTTTGTGGGCATGGTCGATCGCGAGGTGTTCGACGAATGGCTGCGCGATCGGGCTGTGCTCGCTGGCGCCCATCGTCTCGACGCCACCTTCGAAACCATCACCCGGGAGTCGGACGGCACCGCCGTAGTCAATTACGCTCAGAAATCTCAAGACGGGAACGTGAAAGGGTGCGTGCGGGCACGCACGGTCATCGGCGCCGACGGTGCTCTGTCACACGTTGCCCGGCAGGCGATTCCAGGAGCGCACAAGGTTCCCTACGTCTTCGCCTATCATGAGATCGTCCGCACGAGCGAGCGCGTCCCCGGCGAAAGCTACGACGGCACGCGGTGCGACATCTATTACCAAGGCCAATACTCTCCGGATTTCTACGCCTGGGTCTTTCCCCATGGGGATACGGCCAGCGTCGGCACGGGCACTGCGAACAAAGGATTCTCGCTGCGGGGTGCCGTCGGCGCGCTCCGACAGGCGACCGGACTCGAGCATACCGAAACCGTCAGGCGTGAAGGAGCGCCGATCCCTCTTCGGCCGCTCAAGCGCTGGGATAACGGACGCGACGTCGTGCTCGCCGGCGACGCGGCGGGCGTCGTCGCGCCAGCTTCGGGGGAGGGCATCTACTACGCGATGACGGGCGGACGTCTCGCTGCCGATGCAGTTCACGCATTTCTTACCACGGGTGACGCGCGCGCGCTCGCCACGGCGCGCAAGCGCTTCATGAAGGCACACGGCCGCGTGTTCTGGATACTCGGCATCATGCAGCGGTTCTGGTATTCGAGCGAGTGGCGCCGGGAGCGCTTCGTCGCGATCTGCAAGGATCGCGACGTACAGCGATTGACGTGGGAGTCCTACATGAACAAGAAGCTCACGCGGTCGCGCCCGGTGGCTCATGTGCGGATCTTCTTCAAGGACCTGGCACACCTGTTCGGGCTAGTGTCGCCATGACCTCGACGCGCTCGAGCCTATGGCTTCCAATGCTCAGTGCCGCGGCCGTGGCGATCCTTGTTGCGAGCCTCGGCGCCACGATGACCGATCTCGGGCCATGGTACCACGCTCTGGAGAAGCCGTCCTGGCAGCCGCCTGACTGGTTGTTCGGTCCGGCGTGGACGCTGATCTTCGCACTCGCCGCGGCCGCGGGCGTCGTTGCTTGGCGAAATGCAACGACCGACGCGCAACGCGATTGGGTCATCGGTCTGTTCGCGATCAATGGCACGCTCAACGTGCTGTGGAGCGCGCTCTTCTTTCGGCTGCAGCGCCCGGACTGGGCGTTGATCGAGGTTGTGTTCCTCTGGCTCTCGGTGCTGGTGCCGATCGTGGTGTTCTCGCGCTATTCCAAGACATCGAGCTGGCTCCTCGTTCCCTATTTGGCGTGGGTGACCTTCGCCGCGGTCCTCAACTGGGAGATCGTCCGCCTCAACGGACCGTTCGGTGCCTAAGGGCGATGGAAGATCTCGTGACCAGCGGCCACATCGTCGATCTAATCCTCGTTTTCGTTGTTGTGGAGGCCATTGGTCTCGTAGCGTATCGCAGGATCGCCGGCCGGGGGCTCACACCCCGCGGTATCTTTTTCATGCTCTTGCCCGGCGTCTGCCTTTTGCTCGCCGTGCACGCCGCGCTGATCGCTGCCGATCCTGTCAGAGTGGCTGGTTGGCTGTCGGCCGCGCTGGTCGCGCATGTTGCAGACCTCTGGCAGCGGCAGAGACAATCGCGAACGGACCCTCCGCAGTTACCATAACTTGACGTCAAGCGCGCTTGACATGGATGGCGACGAGCTTAGACTTTATTGATTGCCGAGGCGTCCACCCATGGCGCCTCGACGTCTGCTCGAAGAGTAGCGCCGGGAGGAACGTCATGAAAGTCGCGGACATTCTCAAGACCAAGGGCTCCGCGGTGAAGACGGTGCGGCCCGATGAGACCGCGCTCGAACTCTCGGAGCAACTCAGGGCTGAGCGCATCGGTGCGGCAATCGTCAGTGCTGACGGTAGCAGCATTGACGGCATCATTTCCGAGCGCGACCTCGCTTACGGACTAGCGGCGCATGCCAGCAGGCTGCCCACCGTGGTGGTCGAACGGCTAATGACGAAGGTCGTCGTGGTGTGCTCGCCGGACGACACCATCAACGAAGTGATGAGCGTCATGACCCGTGAGCGCATACGCCATTTGCCCGTGAAGCAAGGCAACCATCTCGTCGGCATCATCAGCATCGGTGACGTGCTCAAGAACCGGCTGAGTGAGGTCCAACTGGAGGCCGAAGTGCTGCGGGACTATGCAAGGGTG
>CAZHCN010000020.1:0-22986 GCA_964530895.1 uncultured Methyloceanibacter sp.
AGTGATTTGCTTCATGCCGGAAATTTTTCAGCAAACGGTTCGATGCATCGCGCAATTACTGCGGCTTCAGCGGCAATAGTACACATTCAGGACGGCACGACAATGCGGGCAGCCCGTCGAACGTGGATTTACGGAATACGTCATCGGCTATGACGGCACGCCGTCCGCTTCCCTCATGACAGGGAGAGCGATCTCGGCCCGCTGACATAGGGATTTCCGGACTCGAAAAACCGGCGCTTGCGATGGACTTCGCGCGTCAGCCCGATGCGCGTGCTGCTGCCGACCGCACCAATTGGTCGCGCCGGCGTGCCGAGCCAAACAGGTTCCCCGGCACAGAGATCGACTCCGTCATATCGTTTGTCGATATGCATGGCTTGGGCGAGGCGTCCAGGGCCGCGCGCAAGATCGCGCGTCCGCGTCATCTTCCGAAGCCGCTGCATCGTCTCGATGCCTTCGAGAGGCTCTAGCGCGCGCAAGAGCACGCCCGCACCGACGCCCGGTTCCTCGCTGGTGACGTTCACCATGAACGAAGAACCGTAGGTGAAATAGACGTAGCAGTGGCCAGGACCGAGGAACAAAGACTGATTGCCGCGTGTCTTGCCTCGGAAGGCGTGGCCGGCGGCATCGCCGGGCGGATAGGCCTCGGTTTCAACGATGATTCCGCTCAGCCTCGCGGCCGGGAGCTCGTGGACCAGCGTCTTCCCGATCAGATATTGCGCAAGCGCCATCGTTCCCGCGGGCAAGTCCGGCCGGCGAAGGCGCTTCAGGCTGTGCTCAAGGGGATTCATTGCGACCACCTGCGCCTTTCGGACGACCCTTGCTGATTCCGGTGCGCATGCCCGAGATTCGCACACCACCGCGCCCGCGGGAATTCGCTTCGGGGCTCGTTCCTCAGATTTGATCCACTAGAATCACATCAATCGGGGCGCTTTTCACACAGCCAAGACTTCACACGTCTGTCATTTATCCACGCCGTCAGGCAGAATGGTTGCGGGGGAGACTCGCGATGAGGGGGTACATACCGACGGCCCGGTGGATTTGCATTGGGTTATGCGTATCCTTGAGCAGCTTCGTGGGCTCAGTCGCAGTTGCGGCCGACAGCTATCCCAATTCACAAGCTTCGGAGCCCGTGGAATCGTTGCCCGCCGTTGATGGGGTGAACGTCAAGGCCTCCGGATTTGGCGGCACCGGGGATGGGAACGGCTTCTACGGCGCGGCGAGCTCGGTCGCTGTCCCGCTTTCGTTTCGCTATGGTCTCCAGATCGACGGACTCGTTGCCGGCGCCGAGACTGATGAAGAAGGTAATGCGACCGCCGCAGGCACGGCGGCGCACCTCTTCTGGCGCGACCCGTCGGTCGGGCTTCTCGGGCCTTACGGTCAATATCTGCACGTGGACGCGTTCGACGGCGTCGACGTCTTCGCCGGGGGCGCGGAGGGCGCGCTTTATCTCGGACGCTTTACGATCGAGGGGATGGCCGGTGTTCAAGGCGGTAACGCCGATCTTGGCGCGCTTGGGGATGTAAACTTCGACTCACGCTTCACCGACGTGGCGCAGCTGGCCTATTATCCGATCGATGATCTGAAGATTTCCATTGGGCACAGTTACCTCTTCGACGCGAACAGCTTTCTGCTTGGCGCAGAATGGGGTTTGCCCACCGGCCGCGGCACTATGGCGGCGCTATTTGTCAACGGCAGTGTGTCGGAAGGCGGCGGCACCGCCGCGCTGGGCGGGTTGCGTCTCTACATCGGCCAGCGTGACAAGACTCTGATTATGCGTCATCGAGAAGATGATCCTCCGACGGCGTCACCAGAGCTTTGGGCGATTCTCGCCTGGGTGCGAAGAGAAATTCAACATTAGTAGACTTTCATAGAGGCAGATCTCGCGGCGCGGCGATATGCGGGGATGCGCCGTGGACATGCCTCCTGCACAATGACCCATGGCGTGTATGACGGATTTCGCAGGCAGGGTGCCCCGGGCGATCGCCGGGCGGATCGCCGTGACCCTGCTAATGCTCGGTCTGACGGTGTCCGGTCTCGCCGGCTGTGGCGACTCGTCCCAGTGGCACGAGACGGACGTGACCGGCAGCCTGCCCGCGCTCGACTTCACCATGACGCGCGCGTCCGACGGCAAGACGGTGACCGCCGACGACCTCGCCGGCAAGGTGGTTCTGCTCTATTTCGGCTACACGTTCTGCCCCGACATCTGCCCGCTGACGCTCGCCAACGTCTCGCGGATCTTGCGCAATCTGGGCGACAAGGCGAAGGACGTGCGGGTGCTCTTCGTGACCGTCGATCCCGACCGCGACACGCTTCCCGTGCTCAAGACATACGCGGAGTCGTTCGGGCCCGAGGTGGTTGGCTTGCGCGGCAACGCCGACCAGATCGCGGCTTTGGCCAAGCGGTATCGCGTCGCCTATTCGGTCACGCCGGAGGAGAACGGCAAGCCCTATACCGTGACCCACAGCTCGGCGATCTACGTGTTCGACCAGACCGGCAAGGTCAGGCTGTTGATCACGTCGATGGCCTCGCCTTCGCCCGATATCGATGGCGCCACCGCCGATCTCGACAGGCTTATCGACCAAGGCGGGTCGCCGAGCTTCTGGCAGCGGCTCTGGCAGATGTTGTGACGGCTGCCTAGCGGCTATTGCCCCCCGGGCTTGCGCACCGGGAAGTCGGCGGTCACCGTGCCGCCGTCCTTGAAGTCGAGCGTCACCGGCACCGAGGCGCCCGGCTTCAGCGACGCGGTCGGCGACATGCACATAAGATGAAAGCCGCCGGGCGCGAAGGTGATGCTCTTGTGCGCGGGCACGGGCACGCTGTCGACATGGCGCATCGATGACACGCCATTGATCTCCTCGCTCTTGTGCAACATCACCATGCCGCAGCCGGGCGATGAGGCACCGACGAGCTCGCGGTCCGCCTCGCCCTTGTTCTCGAGCGTGAAATAGCCGGCGGCCGGCACCGTCGGGATAGTGGTCTGCATGTAGCCGCCGGAAAGGACCAGACCGGTTTCACCGGCGAGCGCCGGTCGATCACCCATACCGGCCGCGGCGAGCAGTGCCACGAGCGCAAGGCCGCATCTCCTAGCGGCCGGTCCAGGCCGCGGCGGACGTGTCGTTTGCATCGTCGTCATAAGACACCTCTTGTTTTTCCTCGTTCAAGCGGAGGGCGTTCAGCACGAGAATGAGTGCAAAGACGCTCATCATGGCCGGCGGGACCCAAACGATCATCCCGCCGAACTGCTGGTCGTCGAGCGCGCTGATGGAGGGATAGATCCGTCCGCACCAATCGTAGAAGCCGTAGAGGTCGGACGACGCGAAGGTGATCAGGGCGCCGAGAAGAATTTGCGGCAGGATAACGGCGACCGCTATGGCGGCGCGGCCCCCGAATGACACCCAAGCGGGTGGCTTCGGACGCGGGTCGAGCACGAGGATCCAGAACAACACGCCGTCCACAACCATGCTCCAGTTCATCACCGCGTAGAGGTTCGGGTCGATCATGGCGATGAAGTGGACCGACGGCACTAGCCACAGGGCCACCAGGCCAACGAAGAGAATGGAGGCGAGGACCGGTTGCTGGATCAGGCGCATCAGCCGGCCGAGCGCCGGCGCATCGACAATGCGCTGCAGCGCGCGTGGCATGCCGCGGTAGAGGCTGGCGCCGGGCCAGGCCATCGCGATGAGGAACGGCCCGAAGTGATGCATCACAACGTGCTGCACCCGGTTGAGAAAGAACATGTGCTCGGCCAAATATTCGAAATGGGTCTGCAGCACGGCGTAGATCGAGAGCACGCCGGTGACGTAGAACATCATGCGCCAGACCGCCGGCCGCTCGTCCCTCGGCGCGCGATACACGCCGCGCGCGTACCACCACAGCGCGAGCGCGGCGGCGAGGAACCACAGCCAGGAAAATTCCCACGGCGCCCAGACCGGCATGAGGGATGGATGATAATGGCTTCCCCACCATAGCAAGGTGCCGAGGCCGAAAATCACCGCGTACGCAGCCATCCCCACGGCTCCGCTCTCCTTCAGGGTCGGCGAGACTTGCGCGATTTTAGCAGTTTGAGCGTGGAGCATCGAACGGTCTTGCGGCTTGGGGGTGCCTTACGGACGAGCCGCGGCCACCCTAAGGTCGGGCGCCCGGATTGATAGAGGGCACGTCGCCGCAACGCGATCAGCACCATGCCGGCTTGAGGGCCGGCATGGGTGGGCTATTTGATGCCGCGGAGGCTTTCGCCTGCCTTCCTGGCGGCGGGGTTGATCGGCGTATTGGCGCAGCGTTGCACGAAGGTCGCCTTCGCGTCTTGGGCGAGCTTGTCGCTTTTCGCTTGTGCTTTGCACGCCTTATGGAGCTCGGCGTTGGTGTCTCCGCCACCGCCGGTACCCTCTGCCGCTCCTGCAACTCCGGAGATGCCGACCAAAGCGACAGCCAGCATCAAAGCCAGAGCACTTGGGATCGCTGTGAGCATCGATTGACGGTACATCTTCCCTCTCCTTTGGCTTATGCTTGGGGTTCCCTATCGGTAACATAGGCGAGCACCAAAGGGCTAGGAGGTGATCCGATGAAAATGAAGTGGCTTGCTGCCTCAGTGATCATGGCGAGTCTTGCGGCGATGGTACCCTCTCAGGCCATGGCCTGGTACTGCGTCGCGCGAAGCCCTACGGGGTCATGGGGTTGGGGACGATCCGGGTCGCTGGCGAACGCCAAGGGCATCGCGCTCTATCAATGCGCGGTGCGCACACCGAAGCGCTATTATTGCTACATCACCTATTGCACGTAAGCGGGGAACCTTCGGGGCCGGCGCACTCGTATATGCGCCTCCCGAGGGGCTAGAACGCCCTCCAAAATTTGGCCGCGATTGTGTGCCACAACTTTGGGCAAACGAGGGTCCACGTCTCCATGATTCGATTCACGGCTCAGACCGCCATGGTCTGTCTCATCGCGCTGTCGGCCGCCGGCTGTGCTGTCGAGGTGCCCATGAAGGCCTTCCAGCTCGGTCTGCCGAAAGACGCCGGGGACGCGCATAGCCAGCGCCAGCAGGACGTGAAGCACATCTCCGTCCAGTAGTCGGTTGGGCGTCCAGTCCGGTTTGCGGGGAGCGCCGCGCCCATTGCGCTGTGGCGTTTGGCCGGCCTGCTACGTCTGCTCCCGACAAGATCCAAGCTGAGTCATAACGGCGCTGCGACAAAGCGCGCTGCTGTTTTTCGGTACCCGGATGCCCACGTGAGTCTGTGGATGGGGAGCGCTCTATGTAATGGAGGTTCCCATGAAACAATATGCGATCGCCACTGTCTTTCTGGTGGGGCTAACCGCGCCAGCCTTTGCCGCCAATATGGCGAATCAAGTCGCAGGAGATACGTCTCCGAACTTTCACTACGACGCCAAGGATCGGTGGGCCGTTATCGATACGGTCCACAACTGCGCCGTGGTCGACACGAAACCGAGTCCGTACGGCATCAGCGGCTTGAAGATTCTCGGCAACAAGAGCGGCTACTCGAGCCTCTCGGCCGCCCAGAGCGAACTCAAGTCGGAGAAGACCATGTGCAAGGGCACCGTCGAAAGGGCCTAGGTGATAAGGCAAGGATGCCGGGTTCTTGCCCGGCATCCGCGTTTTCGCGCTGGCATGCCTCATGAGGGTGCGGAAAAATTGCCGCAGAGCGCCCGACCTTACGAGGCTTTAATCCCCTCGACAGGCGAAGTTAACGTGCGCGCTCCATGTCACCGCCGACGGTCATCAATGCACGCAAATCTTAGTGTTCAGAGGTAGCGACATGGACGAAGAAGCTCTCGATCCCCCAAAAAGACCCCGTCGCCGTTGGCATCTCGCGCTCGTTGCTTCCCTCGCCGCGATCGGTCTCGGCGCCGGCGTCACGGCGTCGATGGCGTTTCAGGGAAACTCTGAGACGACGCCGGGAAAGAACCTCTCTGCTTCGGCCGCGCCGAAGTCCCTCGGGTTTTCCGACGTGGCAGCCAAAGTGAAGCCCGCCGTGATCTCGGTTCGCGTGAAGCTGAACGAGGGTCCGACTCTAAGTTCGAATGAAGAGGGCGATGACGGTTCGCCTTTTCCGCCGGGCTCACCCATGGATCGCTTTTTCCGTCAGTTCATACTGCCTGGTATGCCGCAGGGCCAAGACCAGAACCAAGGACACCACGTGGTGGGAGAGGGTTCGGGCTTTTTCATTTCCGCGGATGGTTATGCCGTGACCAACAATCACGTCGTCGATCATGCAACGCAGGTCAAAGTGACGACCGAAGACGGCAAGACCTATCCAGCCAAGGTGGTAGGCACAGACAAGAAAACCGATTTGGCGCTTATCAAGGTCGATGGCCGTAACGACTTTCCGTTCATTGCCTTCGCCGACAAAGCGCCGCGGATTGGCGATTGGGTGTTGGCCGTGGGCAATCCGTTTGGCTTGAGCGAAACCGTCACGGCCGGCATCGTCTCGGCGAAGGGCCGGTATATCGATACGGATCCCTATGACGACTTCTTGCAGATCGACGCGCCGGTCAATCAGGGGAATTCAGGCGGGCCCGCCATCAATCTCAACGGCCAAGTGGTTGGCGTGACCACAGCGATCTATTCGGTGTCCGGCGGATCGGTCGGTATTGGCTTCGCCATTCCCGCTGCGACGGCGAAGGCGGTGGTGGCCGAGCTCGAGAGCACCGGCCATGTCACCCGTGGATGGCTCGGCACCGAGGTTCAGCAGGTCACACCGTCGATCGCCGAGAGTCTCGGCATGGCGAAGCCGGAAGGTGCAATCGTCGACCAGGTCAGAGCCGGAAGCCCGGCTATGCGGGCGCATCTCAAGGTCGGCGACGTCATCCTCGCCGTCAATGGCAAGCCCGTTAAGGGTTCGATCGACTTGGCTCACAAGATTGGCGGTTTTGCCCCGGGCGCCGACCTCGATCTGAAGATCCTGCGCGATGGAACGCAAGAGACGGTGACGGTGACCCTGGAGAAGACACTTGGCAAGGAGCAGGTCGCGGAACTCGGCTTGTCACTGGAGCCCGCCGAAGCTGTTGCTGGCACCGACGGCCGCGGCGTCGTGGTTACGCGCGTCAAACCGAACAGCGCTGCCGCAGAGGAGGGGTTCCAGCGCGGCGACGTTATCCTTGAAGTGAACGGGAAAGCCGTGTCCACGCCGTCGGAGGTCCGCAAGGATATCGACGCCTATCGTGCTTCCGGCAAAAGCCGCGTCCTGTTGCGCGTCCGGTCGGGAGACCGGACCGCATTCGTGGCGCTGCCGCTCGGCAAGGCCTGATCGGGGGTGCAAGGTGCAATGGCCGGCGCTGAGGAGCGCCGGTCCAGCGCCTACCCGACGACCCCATCCTTGTAGCTGTGCTTGATGGCCACGACCGCCGATACGCGCTCGGCGCTGAAAAGGCTCTCCTAGAAAGGAAAATAAGCGCTCGCTGTAACCGACGTCCTTCATCAACTCGTCATAGCTGAATGTGAAGCAGTCGGGATGCTCAGCGGCATAACGCTCGAAGCGGCCGATCCCGAGATTGATCTCTTCGATAACATCCTCTGGCGGTTTCTCCACCCACCAGCCGCTCTTGCTGCACTGGGCGGGGTCTCGAATGTTGAAGATTATGGCTGCTCCCGGGAAGGCCGACTGCAGGAAGCGAAGGTAGGGCTCGAAAAGCTCGTCGGGAATATCAGGCCGGAGATAGCGAATTTCCTTGAAGCCGGTACAACGGCATCTTTCGGGCGGTCTCAAACAAGCTTCCAAAAATGCGCTGCTCAATCGCGCCGACAAGGTGGCCTCGTCTAGATCGTTCGCTCCAAACCAGGGATCGATCGGCATCGTTGCGGTCAATCTGGTATGCACCGCGCGTGTGCGAGCGACCGCATCGACCGCACAGAACAGATGAAACAGAGTGGAATCGTTCTCGCCCCTTATGCAATAGCCATCGATCGCGTTCAGAATGCCCTGCAAGAGAGTGGATCCCGACCGGCCATAAGTGACGATAAACGCGAAGGGGAATCGGGCAAGCTCCCTCCCGTCAAGGTATTCATCGATCGTCATCTATCAGTTCCAGCAGTGGAGAAAACCAAGACCCTCGGCATGCCGATCCGACCTCTACACGGCCCGCTCTGGCGTGTTCTTCGCGTCTCACTGTTCAACCTTGGGTGAGGGAAGCGCGATGAGTTTCTCTGCGACGCGCAAGAGATCCGGCTCGGAGATCTCAGGCTCGGGCGCCAGGGGATAGAGCTGTGCTCCGGGCCTGGCCACGAACGCGGCACGGCAGCCGGCCCACAACGCGCCCGCGACATCCCAGCCGTGGGCGGCAATCAGCATGCAGTCCTCCGCTTCGACCCCCATCTCGCCGATCGCCCAGCGGTAGACCTCCGTCTTGGGCTTGAATTGGCGGACGCTCTCGACGCTCAACAGCGTCTCGAAGAATTCCGACAGCCCCGCATGGCTGATCTGCGACTTCACCGCGGCCTTGGAGGAGTTGGTTAGCGTCACCATGCGGAAGCCGGCATCCCGCAGCGTCTGAAGCGCCGGCGCCACATCGGCATGAGGCGGTAATGTGCGCATCGGTGCGATGGCGGCGCGCGCCTCGCCCTCGGAAAGCAAGATGCCGTAATTGCGGGCGAGCATCCGGATGGCCGCCGCGCCGACCACGTCAAAATTGTGGTACTGGCCGGCCGTGGTCTCGACCAGCGAGTAATGCAGCAGCGTGGTGAACCAGAGGGCCAAGAGGTCGTCGCGGCCGCCGAGCGCCGAGGTCACGCTTTCCTTCATCGCCGTGAGATCGAGCAGAGTCTCGTTGACGTCGAACAGCAGAAGCTTGGGGCGTGCCATCATCCGATCTGCGGGCATCCAATCTGCGGCACGCTCAGCGCTCGATGCGGCTGATCTTCGAGCCTTCGAGGGTGAGATTATACATCAGACCCTTCTGGTCGAGGATGAAACCGATCACAGGGTCCGTGACCTTGTCAGTGTCGATGGAGCCGCCGACGCCGACGGTGATGATGGCGATGGAGCCGTCCACGCCGACCTTCCAGCCGGCCCTGCGGTAAAAGGTGTCGAGTGCGCTCTGGGTCATGAACATGATTATCACGGACCGCTCTTGCGCGCCGAGCTGGAAGCCGAACGAGGCGGAGACCAGATTGTAGTAGCCGGCCGGCCGCTTATCGACGATCAGCATGCCCTCGCCATATTCGCCGCCGATGCCGATGCCCGCCTTGATGACGGACGGGAACACGAGAATCCCGACCGCCTTGTTGGCGAGCTCTCTTGCCCCGCCGATCTGGCGGACGAAGCTGTGGAGCGTCTCGTCGGCGTCGTGTTGAATCTCGTCGGCCGATGCGGCGCGCACGTCTGACGGCGCGGCGATGGTCACGGCAAGGCCCAAGGCGGCGACAAAAACGTTTGCGATCAGAGACTTCATAGGTACAGGCTCCCTCCTTTCGCCACAGCGTAGGGTTGCTTTGTGGCGGCGGCGGGGCTCGGGGATGTTCGCACAGGATATGGCGCCGGCCACGAAGTATCGCGCGCGATATGGCGCGCCTTGCGCGGAATTCAGCGCGCGATGCCGGTCAGAAAGATAAAGCCCGAATAGCCGCTGCGGATCTCCCGTTCGACGATGCCGATCCGCTCGGCGCGGACGTCGCGGGCGTGCGCGGAGAAGACGGTCTCGATCGATTCCTCCGATAGGCTGAGCACTGGAAAGGGCCGGTCGGCAACGATATAGCCCGCCGAGCGTACGAGGAAGGCGCCGATCAAGGCGCCGCCCGGTTTCACGCAGCGGGCGAACGCGGCACAGGCCGCCTCGAACTCGTTTTGGCGCTCGGTGATCGATTCGGCGCAGAAGAACATGGTGGCGGCGTCCCAACCTCGCTCCGGGAGATCGAAGACGGAGCCCTGTTCGATGTTGGCTTTGGCGCGCAGCAGCGGAATGGGATCGTCGGGCAGATCGAAATCGGGCCCATAGGCCTCGCGCGTCACACCCCAGAAATGCCGCCACTGCGGACGCATCTCCTTCCGCTTCAGCTCGGCCTCGAGCCAGGCGACATTGCTCTCGGCGTACTCCCACGCCGTCAATCGCCCGGCGCGGGGAAGGGCGCAGAAAAATGGGATGAGATTGGGCCCGGTGCCAATGTCGACGATATCAAGCGCGGCGCCAGGCGGCGGGGCACGCTTGACGGCCTCCACGGCGCAGCGGATGACGCGGTCGTCGTCCGGGTGGGGCTCGCCGTAATAGTGCTGGAAGTACGCCTCGGAATCGAACCTCGCCCATTGATAGTCGGCGTTGCCGGCTGGCGGCTTGCTTTGCGGAGGTTCTTTAGTCTTGTCTGTGGGCACGGACGCCACCTTGCGCGTTGGGTGCCAAAGATGTCGCGGAGGCAGACGTGAAAGGCAAGAGTGGATTCGGGTGAGAGGCTCGGCGCGGCTAGCCCGCCGCGGGCAATTGCGTCGGCTCACCGTCGGAATCGAGCAGCTTCGGCTCATAGGTCTTGAGGAATTCGACCATTTGTCCGACCGGCAGCGGCCGCGAGAAGTAGAACCCTTGGAACTCGGTGCAGCCGAACCGGGTCATCATTGCGGCCTCGAACTCGGTCTCGATGCCTTCGGCGACGATGTCCATCCCCAGGGCACGGCCGAGTGTCACCACTGATTTGACGATGGTCTTCGTGGTGTCGATCCTCGAGATATTGCTGATGAACGAACGGTCGATCTTGATCTTGTCGAATTGGAAATTGCAGAGATAAGACAGGCTCGAATAGCCGGTGCCGAAGTCGTCGAGCGCGGTCTTGAAGCCCATGTCGCGGATGGCGGCGAGGACGGCGCTGACGCGGTTGGAAGCTTCGAGAAGCACGCCCTCGGTGATCTCGAGCACGAAGTGACGCGGATCTATGGCGTGCTTGACAATGAGCTCGCGCAACATCGACTCAAGATCGATGTGGCGGAACTGGACCGGCGAGAGATTCACGGCGACTTGCAGATCAGGCCAGAGCTTAGAGTCGGTCATGGCCCGGTTCAGCACCCATTCGCCGATCGCGGGGAGCAGGCCTGCATTCTCCGCGATGGGGATGAACTCGGCGGGCGGCATGCTGCCATAAAGCGGGTGATGCCAGCGCAGCAACGCCTCGACGCCAATGATGCTTCCTGTGTCGGCTGAGATAATCGGCTGATAGTTCAGATCGAGCTCTTCGTTCTCCAGGGCGGAGCGAAGATCGAGCTCGATAGACCGCCGATGCTCGACCTCTTCGGCCATTTCCGTGGTGAAGAACACTGCGCGGTCGCGGCCGAGACTCTTGGCTTGATAGAGGGCGATGTCGGCGTGGCGCATCAACTCATCGGCGGTGGCGCCGTTGTCCGGCGCAATGGCAAGCCCAATCGAGGCCGTGACGCGAATGGACTGGCCTTTGATAGCCAAGGGCGAGCTAAAGGCTTGTGTGACGCGCTCGACAAGGCCGGGGGCGGCCTCTGGCCCCGCGGGTGCGCACAGTATCACGAACTCGTCGCCGCCAAAGCGCGCGAGGAAGTCGTGGGGTCTGAGGCGTGTACCGAGACGCTGGGCAACCGCCTTGATCAGTTCATCGCCCGCCTCATGCCCCAGCGTGTCATTGATGTCCTTGAAGCGGTCGATGTCGATATAGGCCGCAATCGCGCGCTGACCATTGCGCCGAGCGATGTAGCTGTTGAGAAACTTGTCGATCTTCTCGACCATGTTGACTCGGTTCGGCAGGCCGGACAGCGCGTCGTGCTTGGCTTCATGCCGGGCCTCGAACTCGCGTTGGGCAAGCGCGGCCGAGGCCCGCCTCAGCCGTCCGAACATGATCCTGGACAGAAGCCCCGTGGCGAGGATGCCGAGTGCCACGAGCGGCAAGATCACCGTCAAAAGCACACGACCCGGTTGGCGCGTCGTCCAGCTCATGTAACCGCTCTGGACGCCGTCGTCGGTGACGAAGGGTTCGGAAACCACAGCCGCACCCGCTTCCGGCTGCTTCCTCAGGGTGAGATCCGGAAGCAGCAGCGTGCGGCCAATCTCGGAGACGAAGTCCTTATCGATATACTGAATGCTGATGAGGAGATTGGGGGTACCTTTGAGCAGGTCCATCTGCACGTTAGGCACGATGGTCAGGGCGGCGACCACGGCGGGGCGCCCGTTGACTGTCATGATATGCCCGGCCCAGCGGGCGACTCCGAGAACGCCGGCCAACAGCCGGTAGCTGCTTTGGGACTCGCTGAACGAATCGGGACGGGTCGCCAATTCCTGCGACGGTTTTCCGTTCCGGGCCTCGTCGATCACGGCCTCGATGGCGGGGCGGATCTTCTCGAATGAGGCGGGCGCGGCGCGGGCTTCACTGGACCAGGCGTAAAGCGGCTTGTCCTTGGCGTTGAGGATGTAGACCTCGTCCTGGGCATAGGTCTCGGTGAGGAAAATTCCAAAATTGGCGTCGACGAAGTCGAGGTCGATGGCATCGTCGGTAATGTTCAGGACCGCGTCGTCCCACCAGGCCACGCTCTTCTGCTCGTTGAGCACCCGCGCGATGCTTTGATTAAAGGCGTTATCGAGGAGCGTGCGCTCTCTCTCGACCGCGCTTTGGTTCGCCGACCAGCCAGCGTAAGCGATGATGGCGAGGAGAACGATACCAAAGAAGGTAATCGCCGCCGCAATCAGGGTGATCAGGCGGCGAAGGTCGCTGCGAAAGTGGGGTTCTCGAGATAGGGGCACAAGGTCTCTGCAAGTGTCGCGTGGGGTCCAAACGCAATCGTTCTAGTTGGGACGGGTTAAATCCTCGTTGCCGCGGCTCCGCGAACGTCTTGCATCTACATTGTTTTTCGTCCCCGCACCGGGGGGAAGCGCTCATTCGGAAGGCAAATCATCAGAGGACGGAATATTAACCATACTGTACGCTGAGGATTTGCGGCACAACCGTTTACCGTTTATTAACTATAGGCCCCGGCGGCGCTCTCGAGGGCGCAGTCGGGGGGAAGTGCGGTCAAAGATTTCGAGGCAGGCATGGCGGCGAGCCTCGCCATACGATCCAGGGCGGAAAGCCCAGAGCTGAAGAAGGCTGCAAGCTCGATCGAGCAGGCGGCGTGGAACGAGCTCGGCTACCTCAACTACACGCACGCCCATTATGCGCACTACCAGGACCTGCTAGAGGCCTATCCGGACTATCAGTTGTGCCTGGTCGACGAGGAGACGGGCTACCCGGTAGCGGTCGCCAATTGCGTCCCCTTTGCGTGCTCAGGCCCTGACGATCTGCCGCCGGAGGGCTGGGATTGGGTGGTTGAGACCGCCGCTCGGTCCAAGGGTGGCCCGCTTAACATGTTGGGTGCACTCGCGATTTCCGTGCCGTCTGTGCACCGTTCCAAAGGCTACGCCAAGCTGATGATCCGGGCGCTGGTCGACCTGGCGGAGGCGAAAGGCTTGCGCGGCTTGGTGGCACCCGTGCGCCCCTCGGCGAAGGTGAAGCATCCTTGGGTACCCATTTCCGAATATCTGTCCTGGACCGACCCGAAAGGCCGGGTCTACGACCCTTGGCTCAGGAGTCATCTGGCGTCGGGCGGCAAGCTCATTGGTCCGTGCGAGCGGTCGATGGTGGTGCATGAACCAATTGGTTTTTGGGAGAATTGGTCCAAGCAGCGGTTCAAGGAGACCGGGCCTTACGCGCTCGAGGGCGCCATTGCCCCGGTGAAGATCGATCTCGACCGCCAGACGGGCACCTATGAAGAGCCCAATGTCTGGGTGACCTATTCCTGAGCATCCAAAGGTTGGTCTGACCGCTCCCAGCCGTCTTCCGGGTTCGAGGACGGCGGTGACGGCGGCGCATTCCTAGTCTTACAGTTCGCCTATGGACCCTGACGAAAATGTCGTCGGACTCGTGCTCGCCGGCGGACGGTCGAGCCGCATGGGCGGTTGCGACAAGTGCCTCCAGCCGCTCGTGGGCAAGCCGATGGTGGCGCATGTCATCGCGCGCTTACGCCCGCAGGTCTCCAAGATCGTGATCAGTGCGAATACCGACGGCTATGCCGGATTTGGGCTCCCGGTCGTTGCCGACAGTCTGCCTGGTTTCCCGGGGCCGCTCGCGGGCGTGGAGGCCGGCCTTTCATGGGTCGCGGCGAACAGTCGCAGTGTCGCCTGGGCCGTGACCGTCCCGGGCGACACGCCGTTCATTCCCGACGATCTCGTCCGCCGGCTGGCCGAGGCCGCCCGTGCTGCGGGGACCATGGCGGCCTGCACCCGGTGGTGGGGATCTGGCCGGTGACCATGGCGGACGATCTCAAGGCCGCGTTGGCAAGCGGCATGCGCAAAGCGAGCCGATGGGTGGACATGCAAGGCGCGGCGCAAGTGTTCTTTCCGCCGAGCGAGATCGGCGAGCGGGAGATCGATCCCTTCTTCAACGTCAATCGGGAGGAGGATCTCGCGGAGGCCGAACGCCTCCTCAAGCGCGTGCCGCAGCCGTCTTAGGCCACATGGGTTTCGAGCTTGCCCTTGATGCGGTGCGGATGGCTGAAGACCTCGAAGCCGTCTTTGCGGGCGATGGCCACCAGCGTCATGCCGCAGGCTTCCGCCATGCGGACGGCGAGGGCTGTCGGCGCCGACACGGCGGCGATGATCGGGGCGCCGATGGCTGCCGATTTCTGCACCATCTCGACCGAGACGCGGCTGGTCAGGACGACGAGGCCTTGGTCGGCGGTCGTCCCGTCGCGGGCAAGCGCGCCGGCGAGCTTATCGAGCGCGTTATGGCGGCCGACATCCTCGCGCAGCGCCACGAGATCGCGCTCCGGATCCCAAAAACCTGCGGCATGCACGGCGCGGGTCTCGCGGTTGATCTCCTGCCGAGGGAAGAGGGATTCGACCGCCGTCATGATCTGGTTCGGGCTCAGCACGTGGCCCTTGCCGACTTTGGGCGGCGGGCGCATCGCCTCGGTGAGGCTTTCAATGCCGCACAACCCACAGCCCGTGGGACCGGCGAGCTTCCGCCGCCGGCCGAGAAACTCGGCGGCGTCGGGTGCCTTCAGCCAGATGCGCAATTCGATGCCGATCTCTTCCTCGACCACTTCAATGGCGTCGATGGCGTCGATGGACGAGACAACCCCCTCGGTGAGGGCGAAGCCAACGGCGAAATCCTCGAGATCTTGCGGCGTCGCCATCATCACCGCGTAAGAGGCGGTGTTGAAGGTGAAGGCGATCGCGGTCTCTTCGGGGATCGCGCGCTCGCCTTCGGCGGCGCCGGTGGCACGCCAAACGGAACAAGGAACGCGAACGATGGGTCGCGGCATGATCTTACTCCGCCCTCCAGGGGGGCTCTTGGCCAGAGCCGAGAATCACCTCGTAGATAGGCCGTCCAAGTGGCCTGTGCTACCGACGATCTTCCTCGCCAAAAAAACCGCAAAAAACAAGGGCGGCGAGGGCCGGGCAGCATCACTGTAACAAGAAGAGTATATTGCGGCCTTACGTAAGCGTGTTGCTGGCTGAGTTGGCTGCCCGCTCGCCGGCTCCTCGAACAGTGGCGGCAAAGGGAGGTCCTCTCATGGCTGCAGTCACAGCAGAACAGTCCGAGGTTTGGTGGGTATTCCTGCTCGAAGGGATCGCGGCGATCATCTTCGGCATCCTGCTTATTACCTCGCCGGCAGCGACCTTGGTCGCCTTTGTGATCTTTCTGGGGTTCTACTGGTTGTTCGTCGGCGTGCTGGAGCTGGTGCGCGTCTTCGTCGACCGGTCCGTGCCGTGGTACTGGTCGCTGCTCATCGGCGTTGTCGGCATCATCGCCGGGCTCATCGTGCTGAGGCATCCGCTGTTCGCGGCCATCGTCCTGCCGACGGCCATCGTGGTCTGGCTCGGCGTTCTCGGTCTCGTCATCGGCGTGTTCGCGATCATCGGCGGGTTCACCGGCGGCGGTATCGGCTCCTTCATCTTCGGCGTCATCAACTTCATTATCGGCCTCATCCTGCTCGGCTCGCCGATGGTGGCGGCGCTCGCGGTGCCGCTCGTATTCGGCATCCTCCTGCTCATCGAGGGGGTGGCGCTCATCTTCTGGGCGTTCCGCGTCAAGAGCTGAGGCGGCAAGCCTAGTCGTTAGGGTCGCCTTCGACGACAATGCGCTCGGGGGGCAGGAGCTCAAGCTGCTCCCCGGCGCCGATCGCAAGGGTGTGAATATAGAAGGCGGTCGGCTTCTCGTTGGTCACCTCCATGACTGGCGAGGGGGCCGAGACGATCGGCAGCCCAGCACACGTCCCGATCCAATCGATGTGCCGGTGGCCGTGCATCAGGATCGCGCGGCCCACGAGCGGCTTCAGGCTGCGCAGGAACCAGTTGCCGTTGATCAGCGCGGTGCCGATGCGCTCAGACAGCGCCTTCGCCGCCCACGGATATTCGATGACATGGTGATGCAGTGCGATGATCCAGCACGCCTTGGGATAGGTCTCGCGGGCGATCTCGATGCCGCGCACCTGCTCCGCCGAGACCATGCCGAGCGCGTTGGTGAAGGAGAAATGCGTGTCGGCGTTGGAGTTGAGGAGGATGATACCAAGTCCCTCCGCGCGGTCGGGCGGCACGACCATAGGGAAGGACCTGGTCCAGACTTGCGAGAGGGCGGTTGAGAATTGTGGGCGCGCCATGTCGGCGAAGCGCTTGATCTCGGTGATGTGAGATGCAAGCGAGCCTTCGAGGGTTTCGCCCAGGCGGCCGCCTTCGCGATCGACGACCTGAACGCGCCCGCCTTGCACGGTATTCATGGCGGACAAAGTCCTAACCTGGCGCAGGCGCCTGTCGGGGCTTGTCGGGAGGTCCATGCGCGCCGGGTTGGCGCGGTCGATGATGTTGAGGTCGTGATTGCCGGGGAGGATGAACACCCGTCCGGCGAGACCGGAATGGTTTCCGAGGATCTCGAAAAACTGCACCCACTCGGTCGAGATGCCCGCGTCGGTCATGTCGCCGGTGATGAGGATGGTGTCGAGCCTGTCCTTGGCGTCGATCGCTTCGAGCTGCGCAAACAGCCTCTTCACCCGCTCGTTGCCCCGCGGGCCGGACCTGCCGCTCTCGACACGAAAGCCGTATCTCTCGCCCACGAGATGAATGTCCGACAGATGAACGACGCGCCATTTGCGTCCCTTGGTCTTGCCCGTGTGAAAGTCCTTCAGGCTGCGCGGCTGGGACATGGCGGCGTCGGCGAAGCCCCAGATGAGCGCGGCCACCGCGAAATAGCCCGTGACAAGGACGATACTGTTGGCGAGCGCGACGGGGACGAGGTCCCGCCAACTCCCCAGTTCCGAGACATGGCCGATGAGATGGGCCGCCGGCCAGACGAGCCACAGCACGAGGACCGCGAGGCCGGATGCGATGACACCGGCCACCGCGGCCGAGCCCGCGCGCAGTTTGGCCCTCGCGTCCTCGGTCGCGCCCTTCGCAAGCAGCTTCTCGACGAAATGGCGCAGGATCTCGCGAATTGCGGCGTAGCCGGGCTCGACCACGATGGAGTTCAGCGCCCAGAAATTCTTCTCGATCATGCGGAACAGGCTGCGCCAGCCGAACCAGCCGAGCGCAACGACACCGAGGAACAAGATTGCCGACCAGATGCCGATAAAGGCCGAGGCGACCTTGTCGACGACGATGCCCAGCCACTCGGTCAGGACGAGCGGCGCAAGCCCGAGCAAGAGGCCCGGAACGACGAGGAGAAGGATCCAGGCCACGATCAGCTTCGGCAGGCTGATCTCGACAAGAAGGCTTCCGAACAAGGACAGCATGGAACGGCGCTTGGTGCTCGAGGCGTCGTCCTCGATGTCGCCTTGCCGCGGGTCGAGGATCGGCGTGAGCGTCGCTTGCTGCACCTGTCGTTTGCGGGTCATTGGCGGCCGGGCTCGATTCGGTGTCACGCGCGGAGCGCTCAAGCTTGGCCGATAGGGCCCGCCCGCGCCAGGGGTTTCAGCCGTGGCAGACCCTGACGATCGCCTCCCGGCGGACAGAGGTTTGGGTTAGAGTGGGCCATGAACCTCTTCCCATCCAAGCGACCTGCTGCTTTGGCCCTGGCGATACTGCTCGCGGCGCCGTTCGCCGCGCACGCGGAGGACCAGGAGCGCAACCCCTGCACCGAAGACGCCATGATTGTGTTCGATGCGTCCGGCTCCATGGCCGGCAACGTCGACTCCGGCATCGCCACGACCATTCCGCGCATCGACGAAGTGCGGAAGGCGCTCGGCCAGGTGCTACCGACGGTAACGCGCAACCGGCGGGTTGGGCTCATCACCTATGGGCCGGGACCGTACCAGCAATGCAATGTCCAGCTCGATCTCCGGCCCACGCCGAACGCCGCGAAGCGCATCATGCATAACGTGAATGAGTTGAACCCGGCGGGCAAGACGCCCCTGACCGAGGCGGTCGAGCAGGCCGCGGAGGTGCTCGACTATCGGGAGAAGCCCGGCGTGGTGGTTCTCTTGACCGACGGAGAGGAGACCTGCGGCGGTGCGCCGTGCGCTGCGGGGAAGAAACTTCACGAAGATGCGTTCGACCTCACCGTGCATGTCATCAGTTTCCGCTTCAAGAACATCTATTGGGCGGGCCAGCAGACCGTTCTCGATACGAAATGTCTCGCCGAGTCAAACGGCGGACTCTATCTCTCGGTCGATACCGAGCAGGATCTCATCCAGGCGTTCGAGAAAGCGCTCGGCTGCCCGATGATGTCCCAATGGGTCCAGCACTAGCCCCAAGGCCCGCGGCGGCGCTCGATCTGGAAAGGCCGGTAGCGGGACGGCTGAAGCAGCTTCACCCCGCTTTTCTTGAACAACGGCACGAGCGCCATGCCGGCGAGGAACCCGCCCACATGGGCCCAAAAGGCCACGCCCGGTGCGCCCGAGCTGGACAGGGCCGCATTCGCGAGTTGCATGAGGAACCACAGCCCCAGCACAACCAGCGCAGGCAAGTGCATCATCGTGACGAAAATGCCCAGAAAGACGACCGTGCGCACGGTAGCGTTGGGGTGGAGCAGGAGATAAGCGCCGAGTACGCCGGAGATCGCGCCGCTGGCGCCCACCATGGGAACGGTGGAGTCGGGATTGACCAGCGCTTGCGCGAGCGCCGCAGCGGTGCCGCACAGGAGATAGAAGACGAGATAGCGGCCGTGCCCCATGGAGTCCTCGACATTGTCACCGAAGATCCAGAGGAACAGCATGTTGAAGCCGAGATGCAGCCAGCCGCCATGCATGAACATGGAGGTGAACACCGTGGCCCAGGGGGGCACGACGGCAAGGTCGGGCTGAAGTTCTGCGCCGCCGAACAGACGCGCCGGGATCATGCCGTACTCATAGACGGCGATCTCGCCGCCATTGCTGCCGAGCGACAATTGCCAGAAGAACACGAGCGTGCATACGGCGATGATCGTCCACGTGACGACGGGCGTCTCGAGGCGTGGATTGTCGTCTGAGATGGGAAACATGCGCCCTCGTATTGGCCGGGCCTGCGCCGGACTCTAATAGAGCAGATACGGCTTCCGCACGTCCTCGAAGTCCTTCACGGCCTCGCGCCAGCTCGCGGCAATGTCCTCGACGGGCATGAGCTGCTCGATCTGCTCCCTGAGCGCGGGCGAGCCGGCGAGAATATCGATCGGCATTTTGTCGTGCTCGTATTCGTAAGGCGGGTCGCGCCATTTGAACTGATCGGGGCCGAGCGCGTAGCACTCGCGCATCACCGCCACGCCAACTTTGACCGGCTCGAAATCCCAACGGGACAACATGTGGATCTGGCAGCCGCCACAGGGCGTTTTCGCGTGCTTCTGGAAGGTTGGCTCGAACATCACCTCACGGAAGTGAACGCCGGCGAGACCGGATCGGTTCAGCCGAGCGGTGAGCGCGGCGCCGTCGAGCCATGGGGCGCCGATCAGCTCGAAGGGGCGCGTCGTGCCCCGGCCTTCCGACACCATGGTGCCTTCGAACAGCACCGTGCCGGGATAGACGATGGCCGTGTCCAGCGTCGGCATGTTGGGGGAGGGCATGATCCACGGGATCTCGGTCGTGTCGAAATAGAGCTCCCGGGACCAGCCTTCCATGGGCACGATCTCGAGCGGCGCGCCGATGCCGTGATGCTCGTTGAAGAGGCGCGCGAGCTCGGCCACGGTCATGCCGTGGCGCATGGGAATCGGAAACTGCCCGACGAAGGATTGGTAGCCCGGCTCGAGCATAGGCCCTTCGACCTGCACGCCGCCGATCGGGTTGGGCCGGTCGCAGACGATGACGGGGAGCCCGGCGCGGGCCGCGGCGCGCAGGCAGTTGGCCATGGTGTAGATGAAGGTGTAGATGCGCGCGCCCACGTCCTGGAGGTCGACGACGAGCACGTCGATCAGATCGAGCATCTCCGGCGTCGGCTCGCGCGTCTCGCTATAGAGGGAGAAGACCGGCACGTCCCGGCGCGGGTCCGTCGTGTGCGGCGTCTCGATCATATTGTCCTGGAGATCCGAGCGGAAACCGTGCTGCGGGCCGAAAATTGCTGCCAACTTGACGTCGGGCGCCTGGCCAAGGAGGTCGACGATATGGCGGAACGCGTGGTCAACCGAGGCCGGGTTGGCCAGGATGCCGACCCGAAGCCCCTTGAGACGGGAGGACGCGAGCAGCCGTTCGGAGCCAAGCAGCATGAGATCAGCGCGCGGGGGTGGACGGGACGCGGGAGGGCCCCTGGGGCGTCAGTACTTGCGGCATTAGGTCTCTCCCTCGGCCTGGAATGGCAAGGGCTTAGCCGGAGTCGCGGCGTGTTTCACGCTTGAATTTCGCCATGCGGCCGCCCTTCGCGCCCGCGGGGCTGGCGGAAGCCGGGATTTTGCGACAAAAGACCCGCAAGAAGCTTGAAACGGTAGGGGCCAATGGCAGAGCAAATTCGCACCGCTGTGGTGGGGACGGGGTATTTCGGGCGCTTTCACGCCAATCATTATTCCAAGAATCCCCGGGCCAAGCTCGTCGCCGTCGTCGACGCAGACGAAGCGCGGGCGCGGACCGTCGCTGGCGAGTTCGGCGCCGAGGCGGTTACCGACTATCACGATATTCTGGGCCGGGTCGATGCGGTGAGCATTGCCGTGCCGACGCCGCTCCACTTCGACATCGCGCGCAATCTGATCGACCAGGGCCTGCATGTCCTTATCGAGAAGCCGATCACCGACAGCGTGGAGAGCGCGGCGACCATCACCGCTCTCGCCGAGAAGCGCGGCACCGTGCTCCAGGTCGGACATATCGAGCGCTACTCCGCCGCCTACCGCGTCATTTCGAATATGATCGACGCGCCGCTCTATCTGGAGAGCTACCGCATCGCGCCGTGGAAGACCCGAGGCATCGAGGTGGATGTGATCCTCGATCTGATGATCCACGACATCGACATGATCATCGGGCTCGTCGGCTCGCCTGTGACCAGCGTGGACGCCGTCGGGACGCCGCTGCTGGGCCCCAAGATCGACATCGCCAATGCGCGCATCCACTTCGAATCCGGATGCGTCGCCAACGTCACGGCGAGCCGCGTGAGCTACAAGACCGAACGCCGCCTCAGGGTGTTTGCGCACAATAACTATCTCAATTGCGATCTCGGCGAGCGCAAGATCTTCGGCTATAGCATGCGCGGCGATCCGATGACGCAAGGGCTGGCGGCGATCGCCACCGAGACGCATGAGATTCCGCAAGAGGACAGTCTCGGCAACGAGATCGATGCCTTCCTCACCTGCGTCGAGACCGGCAGCAAGCCGTTCGTCGATGGCTACGCAGGCGCCGAGGCCCTGCGCGTGGCGGTGATGATCAACGAAAGCATCGATGCGCAGCTGAAGAAGGTTCAGGGGAGCCTCAATCCTTCGCGTGCGGGGCCCAAGGTCGCGAAGGGCTAGCGCCCTTCGAGCGTGTACCTTCAGGAAGCGGACCGGGCGCGGACGATATCGAGAACGACCTCGGCGGCATGCTCGCTCGGCGGCGGCGTGGCCTTGCCCATGATCTCGATGACTTGGCGAAAACCTTCGCGCTGCGCCTTCCGCGCTTCCGCCGAGGCAAACAGATCGTCCATCGCCGTTGCAAGCTTCTGCGGCGTGCAGTCCTCCTGGATCAACTCCGGCACCAGCCCGTGGCCGACCAGCAGGTTCACCAGCGCGGCGTGCTCGACGCTCACGCCCATGCGGCGGATCAGAAAGGCCGTGGCCGGGCTGACCCGGTAGGCGACCACCATGGGAACCTGGGCGAGCGCGAGCTCGAGCGTCACGGTGCCGGATTTGGCCATGGCCGCGTCGCAGGCGGCAAAGGCGTCGAAGCGCTCTTCCGGGTTGGTCACGCGCAGGACGGGAAACGGCCAATCCTTGGTGAACGCCTCGACCTCTTGCGCGACAGGGGGCGCCACGGGAATGACAATGTGAAGATCGGGGTAGCGCGCCTTTAACATGCCTAGCGCCTCGGCGAACACCGGCAGCATGCGCCGCACCTCGCTGACGCGGCTTCCCGGCACAACGCAGAGCACTGGCGCATCCGACGGCAGGCCGTGCCGTTTGCGGAACGCCTCGCCGTCGCCGTTGCCTGCGCCAGCTTCAATGGCCGGATGACCGACATACGTGCAGGGGATCCCATAATTGGCGAAGAAGGGGACCTCGAACGGTAAGAGCGCCATGACGTGATCGACGCGCTTGGCGAGGGACTTGGCCCGGCCTGGGCGCCAGGCCCAAAGCTGCGGGGCGACGTAATGGACGACGGGAATGCCCGTGCCGCGCAGCTTCTTCGCCACCCTGAGCGTGAAGCTCGGTGAATCGATGGTCACGACGACATCGGGCTTGAGTTCGCGTGCGGCGGCGGCGGTTTGGTTGATCCGCTTGATGAGGCGGGGCAGATGCGGCACGACCTCGGCGAGGCCTACGAGCGATAGCTCGCGCATGGGGAACAGGCTCTCAAGGCCTTGGGCCTCGCTCTGCGGGCCGCCCACGCCGGCGAAGCGGATCTGCTCGCCGGTCTCTGCCTTGAGCGCGCTCATGAGCCGGCCTGCGAGGTTGTCGCCGGACGGCTCGCCTGAGACGACAAA